>NZ_JBEZGA010000017.1:0-133377 GCF_040649715.1 Micromonospora sp. NPDC048887
GCTGCGCCCCGAGCAGCTCGTCGCCGCGCTGCGCGAGGGTCGCATCGACGAGACTGCGATCCGAGAGGCACACCTCGCCGACCGCTCTGCGGCGAAGGCTGCTCGCCTCGCACGGCGTGGCCTGAGCGTGCCGGGCACCGAGGCGACCGAGCAGGGCAGCGACAACCCGACGACCTGACACACGCGACCGAGGGCGGGTAGGCGCGTTGCCTGCTCGCCCTCGCGTCACCTGCCGTGCTCGCCGGCAAAGCGCTGCGTGCATGGCACGACCTCGACCGCGACCTCTTGCGGTGAGGCCGCAGCTCACCCTGCGTGACTCTCGCCCGCCGAGGGGTGGGGGGCACCTCCCAAAGCCGCAGGCCGTGGGACCGCCGGGGAGGCGTCTCTCTAGTCGGCCATTTCAAAAAGTCTTGGGCGAGGCCCTGCGAGCGCTTCGCCGTCACACTCTGTTAGGAGCAACCATGCCGCGAGGCGGTCATGCCCGAGGCGGTCGCCGCGCCTCGCCGACGTCACTGCGCGCCAATCTCGCCGACTGGACCGTGCTGCCTGCCGAGGGCCGCGAGGCCGACCCGCCGCCGTTCCCGCTGCTCGACCCATCGCCCCGCGAGGCCGAACTCTGGGCCGCCCTCTGGGCGAAGCCGCAAGCGATCGAATGGGAGCGCCTCGGCCTCGAAATCGAGGTCGGCCTCTACGTGCGTAACCTCGCCGCCGCCGAGCTGCCGGGCGCGCTCGCCGCGAGGTCGACTCTCGTGCGGCAGTACGGCGACTCTCTCGGCCTCTCGGCCGCCGGTATGCGAGCGCACCGATGGGTCATCGGCCGCGCCGCCGACGAGGCCCGCCCGACGCCGACGACGCCCGCGCGGTCTGCCCGCGAGCGTATGTACGTCGTTCGCGACCTGGGCGACGACGAGGCGACCGAGTGACCGCCGCCGTCAGAGCTTGGTGCGTCCCTCCTGTCAGCAGTGGGCGCAATCATCTACGGTCCCTTTCATGGGAGCGACCTGGGACGCTGAGGGCTTTCGACGCTACGTGCTGACACGCGCAAAGGAGCTCGGTACGGAGACCCCGAGCCACATCGCACGATTGGCAGGCGTCAATCACGGCATGATGTCGAAGTGGCTCAACGGCCAGGAGCGGCCCTCGTCGCAGAGCGCGACCAAACTCGCGAAGGCACTCCAGGTACCGGAGATTGACCTACTCGTGCTTGCGGGACACGCCACCCGCGACACCACCGACCCAACCGTCCCCCTTCAGTCAAGACCAGAGCCGCACACTGAGCGGCAGCTCGACCCGCTGCTGACTCGTCTCGCCACGCTTCTAGGCGAGGGGTCGCCGATCAGCCCGGTCGAGCAGGCGATGATCCGGACCGTCATCGAGCGCATGATCGCGCCGTACCCGACTCGCGTTCCGCGAGCCCGCCGGAGCTGACGCACGAATGAGGCCCGCTCTCAACGCCTGAGTAGGCGTGAGGGCGGGCCTCGACGTGTTCAAACCCTCGTGCGTTGCCGTCGTATACGGAGAGCGCCCCCGGCAATCACGCCGTGCGATCGTCGGCGAGCGCTACATCGCCTCTTCGGCTGCGATCTCGGCGAGCCGCTGCGCCTCTGGGTCGTCGAAGACGCCGAGCTGAAGGTCGAGGCGGGACTCGTCGAAGACTTTTCGCCCACGCACCGCCGCGCGATGGACAACGACACGAGCGCGGGCGGAAACAAGCAGCGTGCGCCGCCCGTCGACGTCTCGCGCCTGCCACGCCTCGGCGAACGTCTCGCCGGTCTCGACCTCGCGCATCTCCGTGACCGCCGTAGCGGGTAGCGCCTCCCGCGCCGCGTGCAGCTCGCCGAGCCGCGCCGCGAGCGCCGGAACGTCTGCGCCGCGCTCGGTCATCTGCCGCGCCGTGTCGGCGATGGCCGCCTCGATGTCGGCCCGCCGTCCATCGTCGACCGCCACCGTCACGACCTCGACGACCGGCCAGTGCCCGACCATGCGCAGAAATTCGCGCTCGACGTACTGCTCGGTCATCTCGGCTGTGATCGCAACGCCCTTACAGCCCTGCCCGTTGCGCCGAGCTGCGCAGGCGTACGTCGGCACGGTTGCCCCGCTCGCGTGCTTCCGCGACGAGGCGTAGAGCTTTCTGCCGCAGCCCGCGCACGTCGCAATACCGGAGAGCAGACGCGCCGCCCGCACCCGCCGCCCGCGTCCCTCGACGCCGTCACCGTTGGCCGCGAGCGCTGCCCGCAACTGGTGCCACGTGTCGAGCGAGAGAATCGGCTCCCAGAGCTGCCGAGGCAGACCGTCGTCGCCGCGCATCACCTCGCCCCGGTAAACCGACCGACCGACGGTCGCCGGGTTGACGAGCATCTGTGAGATGACCTGAGTTGACCACGGCGCAGGCTTCGTGCGCCGTGTGCGGCCCTGGGCAATCAGCATTGCCGAGCGGGTCGGCACGCCCCGTGCGTTGAAGTCGTGGGCGATCCGGTAGAGCGATTCGCCGGACAGCACCCGCTCGGCCGCCTCGCGGACGACGTCCGCCGCCTCGGGGTCAGGGGCGAGGACGTAGCCGGGGCCGTTCGCCGCCGCGACCACCCGATACCCGTACGGTGCCGCGCCGCCCGCCCACCTGCCAAGCCTCCTGGTCTCGGCGATCCCGTCTAGCGTCCGCTTCGCAATCGTCTTCGCTTCCATCTCGGCGAAGGCGGCGATGATGGTTGCGACGAACTGCCCGTGTGGCGTGGTCAGGTCGAGCGACTCGGCGACGCTCACGAGCGCCGCGGCGTGCTGCTCGGCTTCCTCGGCAAAGGTCCGGAAGTCGACCACGTTGCGCGCCAGTCGGTCGATCTTCGCGAAGATCACGACGTCGACTTCGCCCCACCGCTCGCGGATCTCGCCGAGGCCCGGCCGGTCGAGTCTGAGACCCTTGTCGGACCCGCTCACGTCCAGGTCGCGCACGACATGCGGATGGACGTCCCAGCCTTTCGCCGCGCAGTACGCGCGGCAGACCTCTTCCTGCCTCGCGGGCGAGGTCGACGGGTCGAGGTCGCCCCGGTGCGACGAGAGACGTACGTAGATGATCGCCCGAATGCGGCCGAGCGGGTCTTTCAGTGCCGTGCCCATAGTGGGAGATGGTAACCTCAAGTACCCGAAGGCTGTTGCCGTCGACCCAGCGGCCGCTGTCGCGGTCGAGCCGGCGGGCGGTCGAGGCGACCTTGAAGTTGGCCACCAGCGTTCCGCTCTGCGTGGTACGGCGCCACTCCGGCGCGGTGAGCACGTTGCCGACGATCGTCACGTACGTATCGAACATCGCCCCTCCCAGGGATCGGCTTGTCCCGGTGAGCGTCGGCCGGATGCCCCGCCCGGACCATCCGCCGGCCCGGACCTGTGGATGACGGGCGGCCCTGTGGACAACCACCTGATCAAGGTCCCGATCTGCTAGGCCGACCGGCCCTACGGGCCTGACCTGCGGCGATGCATGATCGAGAGGAGCCGGCAGGCAGGCGTTCCGGAATCAGGCCGGTTGGGTATGTCTGTGATCAACCGAGAGAAAGGGAGCTCCGATGCTTCTCCGAGACGTCCGCGAGGCAGCGCGATGAGCGCCGTGGCGAACCCCGCGACCGTGGCCGAGTGCCTGCGGGTCGGCGCCGGGTTCTCCCAGGGCGACCGCAACTGGATCGCCGAGCAGTTCGGGACCCTGGACGCCCGGCTCGCCGGCTTCCACGCCGACGCCACCGAGCTGGAGGTGTCCGTCAAGGATCGCGAGGCCCGGGGCCAGAAGGTGACCCTGGAGTGCTGGATCGCCGGGCGGCAGAAGATCGTCACCACCTCGACCGAGGAGGATCTGCACGCCGCGCTCAACGACGTCCGGGACGACCTGCGCCGCAAGCTCAACGACGCGAAGACCCGGCAGGAGCCGCGCCACAACAAGCACCTGCGCGCCGTCGACCAGCCCGAGGGAACCCCGTTGCTGGACGCCGAGCGCGAGGACGCCGAGACCGCATGAATTCCGGCACGGCCCGCCCGCCCGGTGCCGGCGGGCGGGCCGTCCTGCGCCGAGGCGTTGTTAACAGGGGGCCCTTCCTCTACCGGAGGCGTTAACAAGGGCCCCCTCCTTTCACCACCCCTACCGCCGGGTAGCGCGGCGGCGTACCGTCGCGGTCGTGGAACCGGACGTGCTGGGCGCCCCCTACGAGCGGCGGACGATCGAGCTGGGCACCGACGACGAGGGGCCGGTGGTCGCGACCCTCGTGCGGCGGCGGACCGACCGCCCGACCGGCCGCGCCGTGCTCTACGTGCACGGCTTCGTCGACTACTTCTTCCAGACCCACGTGGCCGACTTCTTCGCCGAGCGCGGCTGGGACTTCTACGCGCTCGACCTGCGCAAGTACGGCCGCAGCCTGCTCCCGCACCAGACCCCGAACTTCTGCCGCGACCTGAGCGACTACTTCCCCGAGCTGGACGCCGCCGCGGAGATCATCCGCGCCGAGGAGGGCCACGACACCCTGCTCGCCATGGGCCACTCGACCGGCGGTCTGATCATCTCGCTCTGGGCGCACGACCGCCGCGACGCGGGCCTGGTCGACGGGATCGTGCTCAACAGCCCCTTCTTCGACATCAACGCGCCCTGGATGGTCCGCCGCCCCCTCGCGGCCGCCGTCTCCCGCCTGGGCCGCCGGGCGCCGCGGCGTGTGCTGCCGTTCGGCCTGGGCACGGTGTACGGCGAGAGCCTGCACGCCGACCACCGGGGCGAGTGGCGGTACGACCTGGCCTGGAAGCCGCTCGCCGGATTCCCGGTGCGGGCCGGCTGGATCAACGCGATCCGTGCCGGTCAGCGCCGCCTGCGGGCCGGGCTGGACATCCCGGTGCCGGTGCTGCTCGCCTGTTCCACGCGCAGTTTCCGGGGCGCCAAGTGGCACGACAGCGCCACCGGTGCCGACGCGGTGCTCGACGTCGAGCACATGGTGCGCTGGGCGCCCCGCCTCGGGCGGCACGTCACGCTCGCCCGTTTCGACGGCGGGCTGCACGACCTCACGCTGTCCAGTCCCGGCGTACGCGAGAAGGTCTTCGCGGAGGTCGGACGGTGGGCGGAGGGCTTCCTCCGCGCCGGGCCGACCGAGCCGGAGCCGACGACGCCGCCCGCCCCGCGCAGGCCGGCCGACGCGAACGCCGAGGGCTGAGGCCGGTCCGTCCCACCGCCGGGACGTCGGGTTCGGTCGGCCGTCCCGCCGCCGGACGGCCACTTCAGTCGGCGACGACCGCCGCGAGCGCGGCGCGGATCCGGTCGAACGTCGCGACCGGGTGCCCGCCCGCGCGCGGCGGCAGCACCACGCCCAGGCAGCGCAGCACGGGCCCGCCGTCCGGCCCGGCCTCGACCGCGAACACCGGCGCGCCCACATAACCTGCGGGCAGCTCCGTCGTGACCCGCACCTCGCCGCCGTCCCGGGCGACCCGCTCGACCACCGCCTCCAACGGCCGCGACCCGCCGTCGCCGACACCGAGCGCCAGCACGAACGCCGACGCGGGCGCCGCGCCGATCCGCGCGACCGAGCCGGGCGGCGCGGCCACCGCCTCGGTGACCTGCTGGGTACGCCAGCACCAGCCCCGATCGTCGGCGTAGCCGTGCAGGCCGCCGGTCGGCATCGCGGCGATCCCCAGTTCGGGCAGGTGCAGCCAGTGGTCGGCGAAACCGGGCAGGTCGATCGGCTCGTCCGCCCCCTCGGCCGGGTCGGTGACGCTAGGCCGCAACCCGATCTCGCCGTACGCCCGGCCGGTCAGCGCGTCGGCGGTGAGCAGCCACTCGTGCGCGATCTCGCCGTCGTCGGTGGCGCCGACCAGCTCGCTGTAGAAGAAGGCGGTGCCGGCGACGCCCGCCGGCGCTCCCGGCGCGTCCGAGCCGGTGAGGGGCAGAATGGCCCGCCCGAGGAGCTGGCACAGCTCGAAGACGATCTCGTTCTCGGTTTCCTGGTCGAGCAGCATCCGACGAGGGTACGGATCGCGGCCCGCCCGGCCCGCGCCGGACCCGCCGGAACTGTGGTGCCGGTCCGGGCCCCGGCATGGGACGCTGAGGGACGGAAACGGACGCGCCGACCCGTACCCCCGGACACGTGGGGAGCGGCGGTACCCTCTTGGCGCGACGATCGTCGGCGCGCGCCCGTAGCTCAGCGGATAGAGCAGGGGACTTCTAATCCCAAGGCCGCAGGTTCGAATCCTGCCGGGCGCACCCCCACCACCGCAGGTCGGCGGCTGACGCCACCGGTTGAGACGGAGTCGCCGAACGGTTCCGGTTCGCGGGTGGTGGGCAGCTAGCTAGTTGAGCAGCAGCGTGGGTCGAGCGTCGCTGCGGCCGGATGTGAGAACCCGGGTCAGGCCACGCTTGAGCATCGAAACCTGATCAGCGGTCAGGTGCAGGCCGAAGGTGGCATCGGTCGGCAACGCGAGTGCCTGGGCCGCCTCGCTCGTGAGCTTGAGCCTCAGCCGCGTCCCGGTCACCTCACATTCGACGACTCCGCCGTAGTGGGTAGCCTGCCCCGGATCGACCACCAGGCAGTACGTGTCAAAGCCCAAGGCGATTTCCTGCGGGTCTTCCAGGGCATCCTCGTCGCACTCCATCAGGGCCAGTTGCCAGGACTCTGGTTCACCGGTGTCGCCCACCGCGATGACGTAGACGCCATCGTCTTCCTCACCCACGTCGCGCAGGGTCGACGGTGCGAATCCGTGTGAGGTGCCCATCGCGTCATCCTTCGGTCGGCTGTCCTGCCGCTGATCTTGCTCATCGGTCAGGAGCCGTGCAACCTCCGTACGAATGGTGGCGTCCCGCCTTCGGTCAAGACAGGTGCGGTACAGCCATCGGTACGGGCACAGGCACCAGATCGCGAGCGACAGCTAGTAGGTTGTGGCCGCCATGGAGTTCACCCGGTTCGCGTTGATGTCGGCCTACGTCGTCCTGGTGCTGCTAACGCTGGCGTGGCCGTTGCTCGCGGTCGGCGCTGCGACGCTGCCCCTGTGGGGTCTGCTCGTCCTGGTGAACGCGCGAAGACGAATGAGCACACCCGACCCGGCCAGACGACAGAGACGTGTCCGCTGGTTGCTGATCGCCGGGCCGGTGCTGACGGCACTTGCCACATACGGTTACGGGCTGAGCCGAATGGCGTCCGGCTTGCCGACCGACCCCGACGACAGGTGCCGGATCGCGATGCGTGGCGACATGCCGTACGACCCGGAGCGAGCGGGTGGGTCGTCGTCCATCTGGCCACTGCATGACACCACGTGTGGGCCGGAGTTGGTGCCGGGGTTCGTCAACCCGCTGGTGGCCGGGGCGGCTGTGGTGTCCGTGGTGCTCCTCGTGACCATGGCGTGGGTGACGATCAGGGCCCGGCGGTCGAACGTCGCCGAGCCGTGATCGTCAGCGCGACTGGATGGCCGAAGCCCGCTCAGGCAGCCGTCAGCGCCGCCAAGGCCCGGTCCATCGCGGCGTTGAACTCCTCCGGCTTCAGCGTCAGCCGGGACTTGACGTCGCGACTCCACTGGTCGGCCAGCACCTCGGCGGAACCCGCCTCGACACCGTCGAGCGCCGCGTCGGCCAGCTCGGACGGCGCGATCTTGTCGACGGGCCAGCCCGCCGACATGTCGGTGTCGGCCAGGCCGAGGTGCACCGCCGTCACGAGCGTGCCCTGGTCGGCGAGTTCCAGGCGTACGCCGTTCGTCATGGCCCACGCGGCGGCCTTGGTCAGGTGGTAGGCGCCGGCGCCCCTGGTCCCGAACCACGACATGGCGGAGAGCACGTTCACGATCGCACCGCCGCCGTGCCGGGCGAGCGCCGGTGCGAACGCCCTGATCATCGTCAGATGCCCGAGCACGTTGGTCTCCACCTCGTGCCGTACCCCGTCCAGCGAGCCGGTCACCAGGTCGGTTCCGGTCTGGATCCCGGCGTTGTTGACGAGCAGCGTGACATCCGGCGCGGCAGCGGCGACGGCTCGCACCGACGCGGCACTGGTGATGTCCAGCGGAAGCACCTCGACGCCGGGCAGGTCGACGGTCTCGGGGCGGCGGGCGGTCGCGTAGACCTTGCGGGCACCGCGTTCGAGCAGGCGCTGGGCGAAGGCGCGGCCCAGGCCGCGGTTGGCTCCGGTGACGAGGGCTACCGATTCGTTGATGTCCATGCCGGTACGCTAAAACCTGACGTTGACGTCAGAGGCAAGTGTTGATCGCCGACACCGGGGTGAGAGGGGTCACCGTGACCGAGCCGCTGATCCGCATCGGGGAGGTGGCGCGCGACGCCGGTGTCTCGGTGCGTGCCGTGCGCTACTACGAGCAGCAGGGCCTTCTCCTCCCCCGGCGCAGCGCGTCCGGCCAGCGCCTCTACCGGCCGGACACGGTCACGCTGGTGCGCTTCATCCAGCAGATGTACGCGGCCGGCCTGACCAGCCGCAGGATCGCCGAACTCCTGCCGTGCTGGGACTCCGGGCACACCGATCCCGGGCAGCGGGCCATGCTGCGCGCCGAGCGCGAGCGTATCCAGGCCAAGGTCGACGACCTCCGGGCCGCGCTGGACCGCCTCGACGAGGTCATCGCGATCACCGACACGCACCCGTAGGCGCGGCCCGCCGGACCCGGCAGGGTGCTCAGCGGTCCTCGGCCTCCCGGCGGGCGCGCAGCGCGCCGACGACCGCCAGCCCCACGCCGCCGAGCGCGACAGCCATCTCCACCGCCGAGGACACCTCAAGGGCGCCTGCCGCCGGAGCGTCCACGCTCACCATGACGCCGGGTTGCAGGAAGGCGCCCTTCGCGGGCTCGACGAACGTCCACCAGCTCGCCCATGTGGAGGCGAGATCCGCGCAGGTCCACACCGCGACCACCGACAGCAGGGCCATTCCCGCCGGGAGGAGCCCGCGCCGGTCGCTCCGCCGTCCGGACGACGCCAGCACCCCGGCGGTCACGAGCACGGCGAGCAACGCCGGCCACACCGCCACGAACAGGTCGGGCAGCGGCGGTTCGCCGGGTGTCAGCGCCACGCTCACCACGCACCAGACGACCACGACCACCGCCAGGACCGTCGTCACCACACCGCGCCGCCCGCCGCGCGCCGGAGCCGCCGACACGGCGACACCCAGCAGGAGTACGCCGAGAGCCAGGCCCCACGCGGTCAGCCGCTGCCGGTCGAGGCCGTCCTGCCAGCTCTCCAGCAGGTACGCCCGCGCCGCCGCCTGGCCCCGTAGCGGCTCGCCCGCGTCCGCCGCCTGCTCCCGGTGCCGGTGCATGTTCGCGGCCGCCACCAGGGCGAACAGCCCGGCACCGGCGGCGGCGCCCCACCGCGCCCGGCGGGTGCCGGAGGCCGTGAGGGCGTGGCCGCACAGCGCCGCCAGCGTGACCACCGCCCACAGAAGCGAAGCCTCCCGCATGGCGAGCAGCGCGGCTCCGACCGACAGCAGACCGGCGACGACCGCGGCGACTCGCAGGCCCGACGACAAGCGCATGGCGGAGAGAGTGGCACAGGAATCCGGGCCGCGAGGACCCGCCGTTTTCGTCGGTGGTCTTGGGCATGATCGCGTACGCCGCCGAGCGGTGGCGGTCGACGAGCGGGACTAGCGTGCCGTTCCGGCGAGCAGCCACCGCCGGACGGGCACCTCCAGCAGCACCCGGTCCCCGTCCGTGGTGACCGGCTGCCGGATGTCCCATCCCGCGTACTTCTCGGCGAACGCCGCGACGATCGCGGGCGGGAAGGCGGCATGGTGCACGCGGGCCTCGCCCTCGGCGACGACCGGGTGGACGCCGTCCTCCAGGGCGAGCGAGACGCGGGGGTCGGCGGTCACGTTGCGCGCCTTGACGCTGCGTCCCTCGCAGGCGATCCACCAGACGCCGTCGGTGTGGACGAACCACACCGGAGTGACGTGCGGGGAGCCGTCCGGGCGCAGCGTGCAGAGCCAGACGTTGCGCTCGCGGGCGAGCCGGTCCGCGACGTCCGCCGCGAGCTCAGCCCGGCTCACTCGCAGATCCGCCACTCCCCGTCCTCCTTGACCATGGGGAACTCCTGGGTCACCTTGTTGCCGACCTCCGGCGTGAAGCGGATGGTCGTCGACCCGCTCACCAGACCGTTGTTGTTCGACACGTTGATGCCGGTGATGGCGTAGCCGGTGAACTCCGGCTGCGAGGCCCGCTGCTGGGCGAACTCCTCCTCGCTGAACCGCTCGCGTACCCGGGTGCAGAGCTGCCGGTACGCGGCCGGATAGTCGCGGTCGACGATCGCCTCGGCGAACGTCTCCGCAGCGGATCGGGCCGGCCCGGTGGCGTCCTTCACCACGCGGAACAGGAGGAATCCGCCGAACACGCCGCCGGAGCAGCAGAGCGCGAGCACCACGCCCAGGACGATGAACAGGGTTCGCTTGGACTTCTTGGGCGGGACCGGGGGCTGCTGATACGCCATGATCGGCAGGATAGGAGGCCCGGACAAGCGTTAACCGGATACCCGGCCTCCCCTTCTCGCCGGCCATCGACCGATGTCGGCACAGCGCACCCGGGATCCGCGCCGCTGAACGCCGGGCCGGAGGGCGGCTACTTTACGGCGGAGCGAAACTCGTCAACCACCAAGGGTGACCAGTTGCGACAAACCGTGTTATTCTCCGGCGTCGATCTAAGCCCGCGCGGACCCGGCCGGGTCGCTGCCGGAAGGACATCCCCCCGATGCCGGTCGCTGCCGCCATGCCGCTGCCACGGCCCCCGCTGGCCCGCCCGGCGGGTGACGCGTTCAGCCTGATCTTCACCACCCTGCCGGCGCTGCTGCGGCTCACCTGCGGCCTGGTCGGCGCGGTGGTCGCGCTGTCGGTGCGTACGCCGCCGGTGCGGGTCGCGCTGTTGATCCCCGCGGTCGTCGTGCTCACCGCCTGGTCGGTCTGGTACGCGTGGCGGGCGTTCCGGCACGGCATCGACGGCCCGCTGGTCGCCGGTGACGTGGCGCTGACCACCGCCGCCGCGCTCGCCGTGCCGTGGCTCGTCGCGCCGGAGGTGCTGCCGGGCGAGGCGAGCTGGATCGCGGTGCTGGCCAGCTCGACGATCATCAACGCGCAGGCCACCGCGCCGGCCCGCTGGTCCGTGCCGGCCGGCCTGCTGGTCGCCGCCGCGTACGGCACCGGCACCACGCTGGCCGGCAACCCGGCCGAGGCGCGGGCGCACGTCGCGACACTGCTGGTGCAGACCGGCAGCACGGCGGTGATGACAGCGGTGATGCGCCGCCGGATCGCCCGCGCCGACGCCGCGTTCGCCGACTACCAGCGGCTGTCCCGCGAGGCGGTGGTGGCGCGCGCCGCCCGCGAGGCCGAACGGCGGCACAACCGCGACCTGCACGACACGGTCCTGGGCACGCTCACCATGGTCGGCCTCGGCGCGGTGCCCGACTCGGCGACGTTGCGCGACCGGTGCGTGCACGACCTGCGTACCCTCACCGCCCTGGCGGGGGCGCGGACCGCGAGCGCACCCGCCGAGGCCGACCTGGACGAACGGCTGCGCGAGTTGCTCGCCGGTGCGCCCGGCCCGGCGGTGACCGCGACGTTGGAACCGTGCCGGCTGCCGGCGGAGGTCGTCACGGCGCTCGCCGACAGCGCCGCCGCCGCGCTGGCGAACGTGGCGCGGCACGCGCCGGGCGCGGCGGCGGCGCTGCGCCTGGCCCGCGAGGGTGACACCGTCGTGGTCGAGGTGGCCGACGACGGTCCCGGCTTCGACCCGGCGACGGTCCCGGCCCACAGGTACGGGCTGCGCGAGTCGATCCACGGGCGGATGAGCACTGTGGGCGGTCGGGCGGTGGTGACTTCCGCCCCTGGCGCCGGCACCCGTATCCGGCTGGAGTGGTCCGGTGGCGACTGAGTCGGGCACGGCGGCGACGGCCGGCCCCGCGCTGCGGCCGCTGCCCCGGCCTCGTGCGGCGGCGCGATCCGGAGCGCCGACGGCCCCGCCCGAGGCGCACGCGGTGGCCCACGCGTCCGACCAGGGCGCGCGGATCGCGGTGATCGTCATCGCGGCGGCCTGGCATCTGGGGGTCGCGTTGCCGGCCGTGTCGCGGGCCGGGCAGGGCATGGCGGCCCCGGCCGTGGTGGCGGCGGGCTGGCTGGTGACCGCGCTGGTCGGCGTCGGCGCGGGGGTACGGCTGCTGCGCGGCGGACTGCCGCCGGCCGGGCCGCTGGCCGCGGTGCTGCTGGTGGTCGACGCGGCGGTGGTCACGGGGGCCGGCGAGCGGTTCCTGTTCAGCACCGCCAACTGGGTGTGGGGCGGCCTGGCCTGGTTCTTCCTGCTGGCGATCTGGCAGCGGCCGGCGCGCTGGCTGCTGGTCATGCTCACCGCGCACGGCGCGATCGCGCTGGCGGCTGTGGTGTTCTACGGGGCGACCGCCCCGGCCGACCTGAGCCGCACCGCGATGTACGTCTACGGCACCTCCACCCTGCCGGTGGCGGTCTTCGTCGGCGCGGCGGCGATCACCGCGCAGGCCCGGGAGCGGGCGGCCACCGCCGCGGCGACGCTCGCCGTGGCGGCGGAGCAGGAGGCGGCCGAGCATGCCCGCACCGAACGGCAGGCGCGCCTGGCCCTGGTCAGCGGCACCGCCGAGGAGGTGCTGGCCGAGCTGGCGGCCGGTGCGGCCGACCCGGCCGACCCGGCGGTACGGCGGCGCGCGGTGCTGGCCGCGGCCCGGCTGCGCCGGCTGATCGCGGAGTCGGACGACGTGCCGGACGCGTTGCTGCACGAACTGCGCGCGGCGGCCGACCTGGCCGAGCGCAACGGACTACCGATCGACCTGGTGTCGGTCGGCACGCCACCGGAGCTGCCGGTGGAGATCCGGCGCGGGCTGGCCGACCCGCTCACGGCGGCGCTCGCCGCGGCTGAGGGCTGGGCCCGGCTGACTGTGGTCGCGGGCCCGGACGAGGTGGTGGTCAGCCTGGTGACACCGGATCACGACGGCCCTGACGAGCCGGCGGCCGGCGGTTACGGGCCGGTGGAGCACCTGCACGAACGCGACGGGGAGATCAGATGGACGCAGACCCGCTGGCGGCGGACGTGAACGCCGGCACCCCGATCGGGGTGGCGATCGTGGACGACCACCCGGTGGTGATCGACGGGGTGCGCGCCTGGCTGTCCGGCGAACCACGGCTGCGGGTGCTCGCCACCGGCGACGACCCGGACGAGGTGCTGCGCGCCGCGCCGGACGCCGAGGTGGTGCTGCTCGACCTGCGCCTGCACGGCCGGATGGTGCTGGACAAGCTGGCCGAGCTGAGCGCGGCCGGGCGCCGGGTGGTGGTCTACTCCGAGCACAGCGACCCGCAGACCATGCTCGCCGCGCTCGATGCCGGTGCGGTCGCGTTCCTGGCCAAGCACGAGGGGCGGGAGCACTGTGTGGCCACTGTGCTGGCGGCGGCGAGCGACCGGCCGTACGTGCCGCCGGCGCTGGCCGGCGCGATGGTCGGTGACGCCCGGCCGGACCGTCCGTCCCTGTCGGACAAGGAGCGGGAGGCGCTGCTGCTGTGGTTCCAGTCGATGTCGAAGGCGTCGGTGGCCCGCCGGATGCAGATCAGTGAGCACACCGTGAAGCAGTACGTCGACCGGGCGCGGATCAAGTACACCCGAGCGGGTCGTCCGGCCGCCACGAAGTCGGCGCTGCTCGCCCGGGCGATCGAGGACGGACTCGTCCGACCGGAAGATATCGGCATCTACCGGTCGCAGGCGTCGGCCGACCGGCCGACCCCCTAACAGGCGTCATGACAGTCACCTCGGGAATCCGGCAGGCTCTCCGATACCGCCAACCGTCATCGGGAGGTCGTACCGTGCCGGAGGACGCCACACCCTTCTTCGTCGGGCCACACCGGTTCGACGCCGACGACGACCCCACCCGTCCCGTGCTCGACCGGCGCTACGAGCTGGTGCCCGAGCCGGGCGAACGCCTGCTCGGCCAGCATCGCCTGCGCGTCGCCGGTCATCTGCTCGGCCCGAGCGAGGACGTCCGCTGCTGGTCGCTGCCCACCCCGGCGACGGTCACCGTGACCGACCGCCGGATCGCGTACGTCTGCACCGGCTCCGAGCTGTCACTGGTCTCCGGGCGGGACGGCCGGACGGACGCCCGGCACCGGCGCCCGGGCCGGCTGTCCCGCCTGGTCAGCGCGCAGATCCGCTGGCAGTGGCCGTCCCGGCTGGACCTGGCCGAGATCGGCGACGGCAGCGGTGAGCTGCGCGTCGTCTGCGACGCGCTGCGTACCATCAGGCAGCCCGCGCTTGCGCTGACCGGCCCGGTCGGGACGGTGGCCGCGCTGGCCCGGCAGGTGCGCCGCGCGGTGGCCGGTTTCCGGCTGGCGAACGCCGACCTGGTCGACCTGTCCCGGCCGGAACGGGACGCGCTCGCCGTCCGGGTGGCCGCCTCCCCCGGCCCGACGCTCGGCACCGTGACGCTGCCGGGCTCGCTGCCGGTGGAGTTCCTGTCCCGCGACGACTACTACCGTTCGCCGGAGGCCGAGACGTCGCAGTGGTCGTGGTCCGGCTTCCCGGCGCACGACCGGCCCGGCTCCGCCTGCTGACGCTCCCCCGTCGCGGGCGGGTCGCCGGGCGCGGGCGCGGTCAGGAGGCGCTGCGGGTGCGGCGCTCGGACCGGTCCAGCTCGACCGCCTCCTCCGGGGTCGGCGCGCCGCCGCCCAGGTGGGCCGGCTGCCACCAGGCGTCGTCCGGGCCGGACGGCTTGTCCGGGTACTCCCGCTGGGCCCGGTCCACGAGCGCCGACAGGCGGGTACGCAGGTCGGCGGTCATGACTGTGGCGTCCGGGTAGGCGGCCGGGTCCATCGGCTCGCCGACGATGATGGTGATCGGCGTGTGCCGGCGGGTCAGCGTACGCGGGCGGCCCTTGGTCCACAGCCGCTGCGTGCCCCAGAGCGCCACCGGCAGCAGCGGCACGCCGGCCTCCTGCGACATCCGGGCCGCGCCGTTCTTCAGGTCCTTGACGGTGAAGGAGCGGCTGATCGTCGCCTCCGGGAAGACGCCCACCACCTCGCCCCGGCGCAGCGCGGCGACAGCCGTGGAGTACGAGCCGGCGCCGGCCGCGCGGTTGACCGGGATGTGCTTCATGCCGCGCATCAGCGGACCGGAGACGCTGTGCCGGAAGACGCTGTCCTTGGCCATGAACCGGACCAGCCGCTTCGCCGGGTGGGCGCCGTAGCCGCAGAAGATGAAGTCGAGGTAGCTCACGTGGTTGGACGCGAGGACGGCGCCGCCGGTGGCCGGCACGTGCTCGCTGCCGGACACGTCCAGACGCAGGTCGAGCAGCCGGAACATCGTCTTGGCGGCGGTGATCACAGGGGGGTACACGAGTTCCGACATGCCGAAACTTTACCCCGAGTAGGTTACGCGACCGTAGGGCCGATCTGACCGCCGTCGCCGGCGACTAGGTTCGAGGCATGCCCGACCTCGCCGCGATCGTCATCCACTGCCGCGACCCCTACCTGCTCGCCCCGTTCTGGAGTGCGGTCACCGGGCTGCCGCTGGTCGAGGAGGATCGGGTGAAGCTCACCGAGGGCACGCTCGCGCCGACCGAGGCGGTGCTGCTGCGTGATCCGCACGGCCGGCGTCCGGACCTGTGGATCAGCCCGGCCGACGTGCTGCCGGCGCCCGGCCGGATCCACCTCGACCTGGTCGGCGACGCCGAGGAGCGGGCCGCGGTGCTGGAGGCGGGCGCGACAGTCGTGCGCGAGCTGCCGCGCTGGACCGTGCTGGCCGACCCGGAGGGCAACGAGTTCTGCCTGCTGCCGCCGAACGAGGCGCACACCGCGCCGCCGCCGGGCCACTGAGCCACCGCCGGCCGGTTACCGAGCCGCCGCCCGGCGGCTGAGCCGGCTCAGCCGGCCGGTTCGTCAAGGTCGAGCCGGCCCCTGGCGAACGCGTCCACCCGGCCCCAGCGGCCCGGGATGTCAAGCACCTCGATCCGCCCCATGCCCACCGGCAGCCGCGGGTCCACCACCAGGTGCCCCTCGTGCGGCTCCAGCCCCAGCATGGTCCGCAACAGCAGCAGCGGCGCACCGGTGGACCAGGCCTGCGGGCTGCACGCGGTCGGGTACTCCACCGGGAACTTCGTCAGCTCGCGCTGGTAGCCGCCGAACGCCTCCGGCAGCCGGCCGTCGAAGTAGGTGGCCGCGTCGAGGATGCCGTTCGCCACGGTGGCGGCCTCCTCGGCGAAGCCGTACCGGCGCAGGCCCCACGCGGTGAACGAGTTGTCGAACGGCCAGATCGTGCCGTTGTGGTAGCCGATCGGGTTGTAGCGGACCTCGCCCTCGGCCAGCGTCCGCACCCCCCAGCCGGACCAGAGCCGGGGGCTGAGCAGATGCTCCGCGATCCTCGGCGCCCGCTCCTCGTCCACGATCCCGCTCCACAGCAGGTGGCCGATGTTGGAGCTGAGCACGTCGCACTGGCGGCCGTCCGGGTCCAGCGCGAGCGCGTAGAAGCCCTGGTCGGCGACCCACCAGTCGTCGTTGAAGCGCCGCTTCAGCTCCGCCGCCTCGCGTTCCAGTTGATCGGCGTACGCGGGGTCGTCCCAGAACAGCCGGGCCAGCCGGGCGGCCCGGGTCTTCGCGTCGTACGCGTACCCCTGCACCTCACAGGTGGCGCGGGGGAACGGCGGCAGCGTGCCGTCGGCGTACGAGATGGAGTCCCACGAGTCCTTCCAGCACTGGTTCTCCAGGCCGGTGTCGGTGTTGCGCCGCTCGTACCAGATGTAGCCGTTGCCGAGCAGGTCGGCGTAGTCGTCGATCCACTTCAGCGCGGCCCGGCACTCCCGTTCCAGCTCCTTGACCAGGGCGCCGTCGCCGCTCCACCGCTCGTACTCGTCGAGCAGCACCACGAACAGCGGCGTCGCGTCCACCGAGCCGTAGTACGGCGAGTGCGGCTGCTCCTCGAACGCGGCGGTCTCGCCGTACCGCATCTCGTGCAGGATCCGGCCCGGGTCCTCGTCCCGGAAGTCGTCGAACCGGGTGCCCTGGAGCGCGCCGAGGATGCGCAGCGTGGTCTTCGACATCTCCGGCGCGAACGGCAGCACCTGGAGGCAGGTGAGGATGCTGTCCCGGCCGAACATGGTCATGAACCAGGGCAGGCCGGCGGCGGGCAGCGTCTGCCCGCCGAGCGACAGCGGCGAGAAGCGCAACGCGGCGAGGTCGACAAGGCTCCGCCGGTACGTGGCGGCGAGTTCCTCGTGCTCGCTGTTCAGCTTCGGGGCCCGGCTGATCCACTCCTCCAGGTCGTGCTGGAGCGCGAGCCGCTCGGTGCCGTGCGCGCGCAGTCCCATCCGCAGGTCCCGGCCGCCGGGGCCGATCGCGAACGTCTGCACGTCGATGACGGCGTCCCACTGTTCGTTGGGCTCCAACCGGATGCTCCAGGCGAAGCCGCGCTGGTCGTAGCGGGCCGGCCGGTTGGCCGAGACGAACGTCTCGCGCCGGAAGTTGCCGCGCCGGTAGCCCAGGCGCAGCCGGTCCGGATCGGCCTCGGCGTAGTGTTCGCCCTTCTTGTTGAGGATCTCGTCCTTGACCTGGAACAGGTCGGCGAAGTCGGCCCCGGCGTCCATCCGGATCTCCAGGTCGACCGCTTTCTCGTCGTGGTTGAGGATGGTCAGCGTCTCGCGGAAGCTGCCGCCGACCGCCCGCTCCCGGATGACCGACAGCTTCGCGTCGATGTAGTGCGTGGCCACGCCGGGCACCAGGAAGAACCGGGCCTCGTAGTACTGCAGGTCGTCGTAGGACAACGCGTTGAGCCGCTCGCCGTTGACGGTGAGCACCCACTTCGACAGGTACCGCGTGTCGAGCGAGAACAGGCCGGTCGGCTCGCTCGGTGTGGCCTCGATGTCGCCGGTGTCCTGGCTCACCACGAACGTGTTGCCGTCCAGGATCCGGACGGTGTTCCCGCCGGGCATCAGGCGGCCCTCCCGGCGAACGTGTGGTGCGGTCCCCGGGAGGCCGGCGGGCCGGGGAAGACCCGCTCGACCTGCAACACGAGCCGCAGGTCCCCGACGACTGTCATGTCGCCGCGCAGCAGCGCCGCGATGGGGTTCTCCTCGCCGCCGACCATCTCGGCGAACAGGCGCGGATCGGTGCCGACGACAGTGTCGGCCTCGCCGTCCTCCTGCCGGACCCGCAGGTTCCCGTGGTCGATCTCCAGCAGCCAGTGCGTGGTGTGCGGGCCCTCGTGCAGGTCGAAGCGGAGCGTCCCGGATGTCTTGGCCAGCAGCGGCTCGAACCCGCGCCGATCCAGGTCCTCGAAGAATCTCGTGGTCATGTCCACCATCCGGGTGACTCCTCCCGCGATCCGCGGTCCACCTGTCCGAGGCTCCGTGTCCCCACCCGGCCCGGGGTCAACCTCGCCCGAACCGGGTGAGCCCGGCGCACGGCGCGGACAAGCGACGCCGGCCCCCGAACCGGGGACCGGCGTCATCGCGGCGGACAGGTCAGTTGTTGGGGTCGTCGGCGCTGATGTCCGCGAGCACCGACTGGGGTTCCCGTTCCACCGCCAGGTCACCCATGGAGATCAGGCCGACCAGACGGCCGTCGTCGACCACCGGGAGCCGGCGGACCGCGTACGTGCGCATCAGGTCGGCGGCGGCCACGACGTCGTCGTTCTGGCTCACGGTCACCACGTCCCGGCTGGTGATCTGGTTGAGCCGGGTGGAGGTGGGATCCATGTCCTCCGCCACGCCGCGTACCGTGATGTCCCGGTCCGTCACGATGCCGACCACGTTGTCACCGTCGGTCACCACCACGTCGCCGATGGCGCTGTCCCGCATCTCCTGCGCCGCGGCGATGAGCGTGTCGTTGCCGTCCATCGTCACCAACCGGGTCGTCATGAACTCTCCGACCGTTGTCATGGTGCTCCCCTCTCGGTGTCGGCACGGCGGTCTACCCGCCGGCCGAGCCGGGGTAACGCGGAGGAGCGCACGACGGCGGCGTCAGCGTTCGGCGGCGACCAGCTCGGCGAGCTGCACGGCGTTGAGCGCCGCGCCCTTGCGCAGGTTGTCGTTGGCGCAGAACAGCGAGAGCCCGTGCTCGACGGTCTCGTCGGCCCGGATCCGCCCGACGAACGTCGGGTCCTGGCCGGCCGCCTCCAGCGGCGTCGGCACGTCGCGCAGCGCCACGCCGGGTGCGCCGTCGAGCAGCTCACGGGCACGGGCCGGGGCGATCGGCCGCGCGAACCGGGCGTTGATCTGCAACGAGTGGCCGGTGAAGACCGGCACCCGCACGCACGTGCCGGAGACCTTCAGCCCGGGGATCTCCAGGATCTTGCGGCTCTCGTTGCGCAGCTTCTGCTCCTCGTCGGTCTCGTCGGAGCCGTCGTCGACGATCGAGCCGGCGAGCGGGAGCACGTTGAAGGCGATCGGGCGGGCGAACGAGCGCGCCGCCGGGAACTCGACCGCCCCGCCGTCGAAGGCGAGCCCGGTGGCGCCCTCGGCCACCTTGCGGACCTGCTCGTCCAGTTCCGCCACGCCGGCCAGGCCGGCGCCGGAGACCGCCTGGTAGGTGGAGATGACGAGGCTGACCAGTCCGGCCTCGTCGTGCAGCGGGCGCAGCACCGGCATGGCGGCCATCGTGGTGCAGTTCGGGTTGGCCACGATGCCCTTCGGGCGGTCCGCGATCGCGTGCGGGTTGACCTCGGCCACCACCAGCGGCACCCGCGGGTCCATCCGGAACGCCGAGGAGTTGTCGATCACCACGGCGCCGGCCTCGGCGACCCGGGGAGCCAGCTCCTTCGCGGTGCCCTTGCCCGCCGAGAAGAGCACGATGTCCAGCCCGCGGTAGTCCGCGGTGGCCGCGTCCTCGACCGTGACCTCGCCGTCGCGCCAGGGCAGCGTGCGCCCGGCCGACCGGGCCGAGGCGAACAGGCGCACCTGCTCCGCCGGGAACTCGCGCTCCGCCAGCACCTGCCGCATGACGCCACCGACCTGGCCGGTGGCTCCCACAATGCCGATCCTCATGCCCGCGAGGCTACCCAGCCGGGCGGCGCGGGTGGGAAACGTTTCCCACCGCGCGGATGGGGGGCGACGGGAATCACAGGCCCGCCGCCCCGTCCGGTCAGGTGTGGTCGACCACCTCGCCGAGACCGCTGGCGACCAGCTCGTCCCGGATGACCGCCGCGTCCCCCTCGACCACCATGGTCAGCGACTCGGGGTGCAGGTACGTCGACGCAGCGGCGGAGACCTCCTCGACTGTCGCGGCGAGCAGTTGCTCCCGCAGCCGCGCGTGGTAGTCGTCCGGCAGGTCGTGCACGACGAGCGTGGTCAGGGCCGAGGCGATCGCCCGCGGGCTCTGCAACTCGACCGAGAGCTGCCCGGCCCGCCAGGAGCGCGCCACCTCCAGTTCGTCCTCGGTGACGCCGGTGAGCTGGGTACGCGAGATCTCGCCCACCGACTCGACAAGCGCCGGCGCGGTCACCCCGGTCTGCACGCCGGAGCTGACCGCGAACCGGCCGAACCGCCGGGACGAGGCGAAGTCGCCCCGGATCCCGTACGTGTAGCCGCGTACCTCACGGATCAGGTGGTTGAGCCGGGAGGTGAACGCGCCGCCGAGCACGGTGCCGGCGAGCGTCATCGGCACGTGGTCCGGGTGGGCCCGGTGCGGGGACGGGTGGCCGAGGCGCAGAGTGGACTGCACCGAGCCGGGCCGGTCGACCAGGATGATCCGCCGCTGCCCGGCCGTCGGCACCTCGATCGGGGCGCCGCGTTCCACAGGTCCCCCGCCGGTGCCGGCGAACGCCGTCGCGGCGAGCGCGTCCAGGTCGATCCGCTCCAGGTCACCGGCGACGACGAGCGTGCCGGGGCGGATGAACCACTCCGAGTGGAAGACGGTCACGTCGTCCACCTCCAGCGCGGCCACGCTGTCCGGGTCGCCGTAGAGCGGGCGGCCCCACCGGTGCTGCGCGCCGAACAGCTCGGCGCGCAGCACCGCGTCGGCGCGCGGGCCGGGGTTGGCCCAGTCCATCCGCAGCGCGGTCGCCTCGTCGTCGCGTACGCGCCGCACGTCGGCCGGGTCGAGCCGGGGCGTACGGACCGCCTCGGCCAGCAGCTCCACGGCGGCGCTCAGCCGGTCCACCGGCACCTGCACGCTCACCTGGAACGAGTCCCAGTCGAGCCCGGTCGCCAGCTCGGTGCCGAGCGCCTCGATGGCCAGCGCGTACGCGGTGGCGTCCCGCTGCGCGGTGCCCTCCTCCAGCGCCTTGGCCAGCACCGCGCCGAGGCCCTCCTTGCCGACCGGCTCCCGGCCCGCGCCGCCGTCGAGCAGCAGCAGCGCGACGGCGAGGTTCTGCCCGGGCAGGTGCGCGGCGACCACCTGGCCGCCGGCCACCGTCCGCCGGACCACCTGCGGGAACCGGTAGGCGCGGGCGGCGCCGGGGCCGGGACGGGTGGTGATCAGCGACATCACTTCTCCTCGGGCAGGTAGGTCAGGATCACCCGGTCGTCGGCGCCGAGCAGCTCGGCGGCCTGCTCGGCGATCTGCTCCGCGGTCACCGCGAGCCAGGCCGGCAGCCGGTCGGCGGCGCGGGCCGGGTCGCCGAACTGGGTGGCGTAGCGGCCGAGCGTGTCCGCCCGCCCGTCCACAGTGGCCATCTGCCGCCACCACATGGTGCTCAGCAGCGCCTTGGCCCGGTCCAGCTCGGCGGCGGTCACCGGCACCGTGGCCAGCTCGTCGACCACCTCGGCCAGCCCGTCGCGCAGCCGCTGCGCGCTCACCCCGGGGCGGGCCGTGGCGGTGGCGATCAGCGGGGCGGGCGCGTGCGCCAGATCCACCCCGTACGCGCCGACCAGGTCCGGCTGGGCGATCCGCTCACCGTCGGCCAGCCGCTGGTAGAGGCGGCTGCCCCGGCCGCTGCCGAGCACTGTGGCCAGCACCGTCGTCACGTCGTACCCCGGTGTGCCGAACGGGTGGGTGCGGTGCGCGAGGTAGACGCGGGGGGCGGGCACGTCGGCGGTGACCGTCTCCACTGCGGGACGGCCGGTGGCCGGCACGGTACGGCCGTCCGGCGCGGCCGGGATGTCGGCGCGCGCGGCCAGGCCGCCGAAGTACTTGTCGGCGAGCGCGAACACCTCCGCCGCCGTGGTGTCGCCGGCCACCGTGAGGACCGCGTTGTTCGGCGCGTAGTAGGTGCTGTGGAACTCCTGGAAGGTGGCCAGGTCGGCGGCGTTCAGGTCGGCCATCGACCCGATCGTGGCGTGGTGGTACGGGTGGCCGGGCGGGTAGAGCAGCGGCAGCAGGCGCAGCCAGGCGTCGCCGTACGGCACGTTCTCGTAGCGCTGCCGGCGCTCGTTCTTGACCACGTCGCGCTGGTTGTCCAGCGTCTCCTGGGTCAGCGCCGGCACCAGCCCGCCCATCCGGTCGGCCTCCAGCCAGAGCGCCAGCTCCAGGTGCTCGGCCGGGACCGTCTCGAAGTAGTTGGTCCGGTCCGGGTTGGTGGTCGCGTTGAGCGAGCCGCCCGCGCCCTGGATCAGCTTCATGTGCTCGGTCTTCGCCACGTTCACCGAGCCCTCGAACATGAGGTGCTCGAAGAGGTGGGCGAAGCCGGTCTGTCCCGCCGGCTCGTGGCGGGAGCCCACGTCGTACCAGAGGTTGACCGCCACGGCCGGGGCGGTGCGGTCCTCGCTCACCACCACGCGCAGGCCGTTGTCCAGTCGGGTCGTCTCGATCGGCCAGGGGAAACCGCTGTCGGGCATGAGACGACGCTATCCGATCTCGGAGGCGGAAAGGTGACACGCACGCCGGAGCATCGTCGGTGCGCGCCGGGGTACCCGTGCGGGCATGGCCACCACCACGTCTTCCGCCGTCGAGCGCGCCGCCGCCGCGCTGGCCCGGCTCCGGCACGCCCGGCTGCTGCACCCGGCCGGGCGCACGTTCGGCGGCGAGGCCCGGATCTGGGGTACGCCGGGACCGCCGACCGGGGTGCCGCTGCTCGACTCACCCGGCCGGTGGCCGGCCACGATCCGCCTCTCCAAGGGCGTGCCGACGCCGGGCGCCTGGCCGGACGTGCTGGGCGTGGCGGTACGGCTGCACCGCGACCCCGAGCCGCCGGTGGACCTGCTGTGGAGTTCCAGCTGCGCCGCACCGGTGCTGCGGAACCTGCCGCTGCCCCGGCGGCGCCTCACCGGGACGTACACGTCGATCATGCCGTTCCGGGCCGGCGGGCGGCGGCTGTTCCTGGCCGTGCTGGCCGACCCGGATTCACCGGACCTGGGCCGTGGCCTGGCCGGGGCGGGCGCGGTGGTGGCGGGCGGCGAGGCCCGGCTGGTGCTCGCGGTGGCCTCGGCGGTGGGCCGCTGGCGGCCGTTCGGCGAGGTACGCCTCGACGACGAGCGCGGCGCCGCCGAGGACGCCGCGCTCGCGTTCGATCCGGTCGGCAACGTACCGCCGGGGTTGCGACTGACCGGCCCGCTGGCCCGGCTGCGGGACGACAGCTACCGGGGGTCCCGCCGGGCCCGGGGTGCGGGGCTCAGTCGGGCGGCTCGATGGGGGTGACGGTCTGCTCGGAGGTGCGGTGCTCCAGCACCGTGTCGGGGGCGGCGTTCTGGTCCGCCTCGCGGGTGTCGGACTCGGCGAGGATCGCGTCGGCCTGCGCCTCGGCGTCGTCGCTGCCCGCCGCCGCCTCCTCCGGCAACAGATGCGCTCGGGATTCGATTCGTTCCTGATCACTCGGGTCGTGGCTCGTGGTCATGGCGCTCTCATACCCCGCGTTCCGCACTTCGGAACGACAGCGGGCTTTCCGGCGCGCGTCGGGTAGGCTGGCCGACGTGACGCGGTCGTATCGATGGTTTAGGAAGCCGGCTGGAGGAGCCGGTGACTCGACCATGAGCTGACGTCACTTCCTCTTCGAGCCGGCCGGGCAGGGATCGTTTTCCTTGCCTTTCGCACGCGAGCAGCCGGCTCGATCCCCGGGCGCCGGCACGGGGGCACGGTCGGCGGAAGGATCCCCACCGTGACCACCTCCCCCCAGGATGCCCATCGGGTCATCGACCAGCGCATCGACCGTGTGGTGCCGCTGACCACCCCGGCCCTGCTGCACCATCACCTGCCGCTCGACACCCCGCTGGCCGAGGCCGTCGTGGCGGGCCGCCGGGCCGTCGGCCGGGTACTGGACCGCGAGGACGACCGGTTGCTCGTCGTCGTCGGCCCCTGCTCCGTGCACGACCCGGCCGCCGCCCTCGAGTACGCGGGCCGGCTGCGCGAGGCCGCCGAGCGGGTCGCCGACGACCTGCTCGTGGTCATGCGTGTCTACTTCGAGAAGCCGCGTTCGACGGTGGGCTGGAAGGGCCTGATCAACGACCCGGCGCTGGACGGCTCCGGCGACGTGAACACCGGCCTGCGTACCGCGCGGGCGCTCCTGCTGGACGTGCTGCGACTGGGCCTGCCGGTGGGTTGCGAGTTCCTCGACCCGATCACCCCGCAGTACATCGCGGACACGGTGGCCTGGGGCGCGATCGGGGCGCGGACCGTGGAGAGCCAGGTGCACCGGCAGCTCGCCTCCGGGCTGTCCATGCCGATCGGTATGAAGAACCGGCCGGACGGCAGCATCGCCACCGCGGTGGACGCGATCCGGGCCGCCGGGGTGCCGCACGTCTTCCCCGGCATCGACGTCTCCGGCACCCCGGCGATCATGCACACCCGGGGCAACGCGGACGGCCACCTGGTGCTGCGCGGCGGGGGCGGCCGGCCGAACTACGACGCGGAGTCGGTGGCCGGGGCGCTGGAGCTGCTGCGCGCCGCGGGCCTGCCGGAACGCGTGGTGGTCGACGCCAGCCACGCCAACAGCGGCAAGGACCACCGCAACCAGCCGCTCGTCGCCGCCGACGTGGCCGCCCAGCTCGCCGCCGGTCAGCGCGGGATCGCCGGGATCATGCTGGAGAGCTTCCTGGCCCCCGGCCGGCAGGACCTGGACCCGACCCGGGAGCTGGCGTACGGCCAGTCGGTCACCGACGCCTGCATCGGCTGGGACACCACGGCCGAGGTCCTGGAGCACCTGGCCCAGGCCGTCCGGGCCCGCCGGGCCACGCTCCCGGCGCGGACCTGAGCGGGGTTGGGGCGAGTTTGACCGGTTCGGGGCCGGGTAGGTGGTCGGCGTGACCGATGACGCGCCCGTTACCGAGCAGCCGGACACCAGGCCGCTCGACGACCTGCTCGACGACATCTACCACGGCCAGGAGCGGATCACCCAGGCGGACATCTACCGCCGGGCGGTGGCCGCCGAACTCCCCGCGGAACTGCTCACCCGGATCGCCGCGCTCCCCGAGGGCGAGTACGCGGCGGACGAGGCGGCCGATCTGCTGGGCGGCACGGTCGCCTGAGCCCCCGCCGACGAGAGGACGCGACATGACCGACCGCAACCCCGACCACGAGCACCTGGCGGCGCTCGGCCAGCCCCCGGAGGGCGTCGACACCCTGCCCGAGCCGGACTTCGCCAACGAGCACGACCGCACCGCCGTGGACCGGGAGATCGTCACCGGGGAGGACGAGGACGAGCGGGAGCCGGAGGCGTCGCGCGGCTGGGCCGGCGAGGACCACGGCACCACCCCCACCTGACGGGTGGGAGGCACGGAAGAGGGCCGGCGCGCGAACGCCGGCCCTCTTCCGTGTCTGCTTCTCACTCCTGGTGGTGGCGACCACCCTCGGCCGCCTGCTGGGCGACCGCGTACCCCATCTGAAGGAAGTCGGAGGCGGCCACGGCTGTCAGCGCGGTGGCGACCAGCCGGGTCAGCCGGGGCGCCAGCACGAGGCCGCCGGTCAGCCCGGTGGCCACCCAGACCGCCAGGCAGAAGGGGCAGCTCACCAGCTCGCCGAGCGCGTGCCGGGTCGGGCTGCCCTCGTCGCGGACCTGCTCCATCACCTCGCCGCTGCCGATCGGGTGGTCGTAGCGGGTGAACGGCGCCCGCAGCGGGCTGGTGATCGCGTCCTTGGACAGCAGCCGGCTGAGCTTGTGCGTGGCGATCGAGAGCAGCACCACGTCCGCGGGCGTGGGCCGCTCGGGCACCGGCCGGCCGGTCGCCCGGACCAGGCCCACGATCGCAGCGGTCACCCCGGCGTACGTGCCCATCGCCTTGAGGTAGCCCTCCAGCGGCCGATGCTCGTGCGGCGCGTACGCCTGGCGCAGGCGCGCCACCTTCTGCTTCAGGCCACTCCCGGTCAACCCGGCCTCCTCGTCCTAGTCGTGCGGGCCGGGCTCAGCCGGCGGTCAGGTTGTCGGCCACCTCGCGGTCGAGGTTGGCCAGGATCTCGTCGGCCAGGTCGTGGTCCGGCCCGGCCAGGTCCAGCCGTACCCGGGCGCCGCCCGCGCCGGCCGGCTCCACGTCGATCTCGGCGGACCAGTCCGCGGCGCTCCACCGGGCCCGCATGTCGTCGGCGTCGACGACCTCCACCCGGCAGGTGCCGGAGTTGCGCAGCCGCTCGGGCAGCCAGGCCGAGGAGCGGTCCGGGTCGGTCGCCGTGTTGAACACCACCTCCGGCGGTGCGGACATGCCGCGCTCGGCGTGGCTGGCCATCAGGCGTCCCGCAGCCGGCTCGGGTCGACCTCCCGGCCGGGGTGCCGGGCCAGGTACTCCGTCTCCAGTTCGGCGGTGCGCCGCAGGTGGTTGGCGAGCGCCGAGTCGGTGGCGTGCCGCAGCGTGTCCAGCCGGGTGCGGTGCAGGCTCTGCATCTCCCGGATCAGGTCGTCGTCGCCCAGCTCCACCGGGTCCACCCCGAGCTGCTCGCCGTCGACGGTACGGGCGTGGTCGCCGTCCCACTCCGCGACCCGCTGTTCCGGGCTCGCGTCCCGGCGTACCGATTCGGTCATCGTCGCCCCCTCGTCTCGTTCGGGTTGGCACCTGTCCGGATGCCCAGCGGGAGTGTCACCAAACCACCGCCCGGACTACGACGCCGTGTCGGAGACACCCGGTGGCCCCGGTACTCTCGTCTGCATGAATCGGCTCTGGACACCGGCGTGGATCGTCCGCCACGTGGCCATGGTCGTGCTCGTGGTGGCTTTCCTCGGGCTGGGCTGGTGGCAGGTCACCCGCGCCGCCGGGGGGAACGCGCTCAGCTTCGGTTACGCGATCGAATGGCCGGTGTTCGCCGCCTTCGTGGTCTTCGTCTGGTGGCGTGAGGTCCGTCAGACGCTGCGCGCCGCTGATCCGGCACCGGATGCCGCCTCGCCGTCGGACGGCCCCGCGCCGTCGGACGACGCGGCGTCGCCTTCCGGTCGCCCGCCGTCGGTGACCGCCGGCGCCGGGCCGGCCACCGCCACCCCGGCGGTACGCCGGCCGGTGCGCGTCGTGCGGGTGCCTGCCGCTCCGGCCGACGGGGCGGACGACGCCGAGCTGGCCGCGTACAACCGCTACCTATCCTGGTTGAACGCCAATCCGGGCGCCCGGCCCGGCGACTATCCCGGCTGAGGCCGGTGCGGAAGGACGGACGACGGTGGGCGGAGCCTTTACCCGGTACCGCGTGATCGCCTGGATCGTGGGCGTGGCGCTCGTGGTGCTGGTCCTGATCGGCATGCCGCTGAAGTACGGCTTCGACAACCCGAGCGTGGTGGCCGTGGTCGGCGTGGCGCACGGCTGGCTGTACATGCTCTATCTGGCGCTCACGTTCGACCTGTCCCGCCGGGCGGACTGGCCGCTGAAGCGGATGCTGCTGGTGATGCTCGCCGGCACCGTGCCGTTCGTCTCGTTCTACGCCGAGCGTCGGGTGAGCCACTGGGTGGCCGCCGAGAGCCGGTCGCGTACCCCGGAGCCGGTCGCGGGCTGACCGCGGCTCATCGGGCCGGCCGCCACGGCTCGGCCGCCGGCGGGTCGGCCCAGCCGCCCAGCCGCGACGCCTCCCGGGCCCGCCCCAGCGCGCGGGCGACCTGACCGAACTGCCGCTCGTCGTCGCTGCTGAACAGCAGCACCTCGGTGCCGTCCACCCGGCCCCACAGCTCGTGCGCCGGGGGCCGCACGCGGTCGCCGATCAGCACGAGCAGCAGCGGCACCAGCCCGACCGCGCCGAGCACGAGGTACGCCCCGGCGGTGAGCCGGTGCAGGCCGCCGGTGAACCCGAGCAGCAGGCCGACAGCGGCGAGCATCGCGGCGGACACGACGACGGCCCGGACGGCGAGCCGGTCGTGCGGCCCGCGGTCGGTCCGGAGCTGGGTGATCCCGGCCACCGGCCAGGTGTTGCGGCCGACGGTGAAACGCTCGGCGGTGACGACGATGCCCGGCCGGGCGTAGAGCAGCCTGGGTGCGGCCGGTCGCGGCGAACGGGGCGGCTGGGTGGCGGAGCGGTCGGTCTGCACGGCGGCCTCCCGGGAGCAGGGATCCCGTGGTGGGATTTCCCGTCCGGGCTTCATTGTGGTCGCCTTGCGCCACCTGACCTCGGGCTTTCGGCGCTCGCGTGGCTCGTCGGCCCGGCCGTGCCAGCCGGAAACAGAGAGCGATTTCCGTCTTTGTCGTGACTTTGCCCGCCGTTGCCTGGCTACATCCGCCCAGAACGACGAATCGGGCGAGTCGCCTCATCCACCCACCGGCTCCCTCTCGTCACTTTCCGCCACTTTGCCAACTTTCGCCCCTGCTTGAACTCCCGGTCACTGCGATCACGGGTTAGGTTGTCCAGGTCGGCCCGGTCGACAGCCATCCACCCGGATGGCCCCGGGCCGGTGTCGCCGGGCCGCAGACGCGCCCGGCGACCGGTGGGAGAGGAGCTTTCCGCTCTTGTCGTCCTTACGGATGCTGCTCCGCTCGCTGGCGGTGGCCGGCCTCTCGGCCGCGCTGCTCGCCCCGGCGCAGGTGGCCCGGGCCGAGCCCACCCCCGCCGAGCTGACGAAGCAGATCGAGAAGTCCTCGACTGAGCTGGAGCGAATCGTCGAGTCCTACAACAAGCTCAACGAGGACATCAAGGCCAACAAGGCCACCGCGGCCAAGTTGGAGGCCCAGATCGGGCCGTTGCAGGAACAGGCCGAACGCAGCCGCGCCGACGTGGGCGTGCTGGCCGCGACGGCGTACAAGACCGGTGGCATGCGCACCGCGGCGGCCCTGCTGGACCCGGGCGGCCAGGCCACACTGCCGGAGCGGCTGGGCACGCTCGACCAGCTCACCCGCCAGCGGCAGCGCACCATCAACAGCTTCACCGCCGATCAGCAGCGGCTGATCGACCAGAAGACCCGGCTGGACGTCACGCTCGCCCGGGAGGCCGCGCAGGCCAGGCAACTCAAGTCCGCGAAGACGCGGATCGAGGCGGACCTGTCCGGCCTCTACGAGATGCGGCGCAAGGCGTACGGGCGGGCCACCGAGGCACCCGCCAAGTCGAGTTCGGCGGGCAAGCCGCCCGCCGTCTCCGGTGACGCCGGCACCGCCGTGCGGTACGCCTACGGCGCGGTCGGCAAGCCCTACGGCTACGCCCAGGACGGCCCCGGCAGCTACGACTGCTCCGGCCTGACGCTCGCCGCCTGGCGGGCGGCCGGGAAGTCGCTGCCGCACAGCGCGGCGCGGCAGTGGGAGGCCACCACCCGGATCAGCCGCAGCCAGCTGCAACCGGGTGACCTGGTGTTCTACTCCGGGCTCGGGCACGTGGCGCTCTACGTCGGCAACGGCCAGATCATCGACGCGCCGAGCGCCGGACGCAACGTCAGCAAGCGCGGCATGAACATCATGTCGATCCAGGGCTACGGGCGGGTCTGACCGGCCCGCAAGACGGCGAACGGCCGGCGTCCCCCTGTCGGACGCCGGCCGTTCGCCGTCAATTGTTACCAGGTCAGGCCGCCTGGAGCCCCTCCGCGCGAGCCAGCTCACGCAGCCGGCCGAGAGCCTGGATCTCCAGCTGGCGGATGCGCTCGCGGGACAGCGAGAACCGCGACGCGACCTCGGTCAGCGAGTGCTCACGCCCGTCCTCCAGGCCGTACCGGGCCCGCATGATGCCCGCGGAGCGGTCGTCGAGGTGGTTGAGCAGGCCCTCGATCCGCTGCCGCTCCAGGCCGGTCAGCACGATCTCCTCGGGCGACGGGGCGTCACTGTCGGCGACCAGGTCACCGAGGTTGGTGTCGCCGTCGTCACCGACCGGGGTGTCCAGCGAGACGGTGTCCTGCGACCAGCGGACCAGCTCGTTCACCCGCTCGACGGTCACGCCGAGCGCGGTCGCGATCTGCTCCGGCTCCGGGTCGCTGCCCAGCTCGCGGGTGAGCTGCCGGGCCACGTTGCGCATCCGGTTGACGTCCTCGACCAGGTGCACGGGCAGCCGTACGGTCCGCTCCTGCTGGGCGATCGCCCGGCTGATGGCCTGACGGATCCACCAGGTCGCGTAGGTGGAGAACTTGAAGCCCCGCTCGTAGTCGAACTTCTCGACCGCCCGGACCAGGCCGGTGTTGCCCTCCTGGATCAGGTCCAGCATGGGCATGCCGGAGCGCACGTAGCGCCGGGCGATCGACACGACCAGTCGCAGGTTCGCGCGGATGAACAGGTCCTTCGCGCGCTCGCCCTCGATGACCAGCCGTTCCAGGTCCTCCCGGTCGGCGCCGTCGGGGATGCGCCCCTCGTCGAGCAGGTGCTCGGCGTAGAGGCCCGCCTCGATCGCCTTGGAGAGGTCGACCTCCCGGGCGGCGTCGAGCAGCGGCGTCCGGGAGATCTCGTGCAGGTAGACGCCGACCAGGTCCCGCTCCTCGGCGACCTCGTCGGTACGCATGCCGATGTTCTTGTCCACGATTGCCACGGTCCCCTCGCTCGCGCCGGTTGCCCGGTTCCTTGCCATCCCCACGTTCATCAGCCCTCCCCGTAACCTCCGCTGTGCCCGTAGGTGCTGACACCTACACAACAGATGTGACGCGTCGGGGATTCCATGTCGTGAGTCGAAACTGTCACGAATGCCTGAGTAGTAGCTGAGAGCCCGGTCCATGTTTCCTGTTACCGGCCCGGTTCCGGGGCTCCCGGCCGCCGATTTCGACGCATACCGGAGTCGCGGAATCACCGTTCGCCCATGGAATGGCACCATTGTCTCTTCCATGAACACAGCGAGCCGCGTCACCGGGTCGTTGCGATCCTGCTCACTGCGAGATACGCGGCTGCGGACCGGCCGGTTCAGCCATGCTCAAGGATTACCCTCCGCCTCGTTGAACAATCCGTGCGGGAGGGGTCGTCCCCTCCCCGCACGTGATACGCGTCGCACCCGCCGGGCGGATGCGCCGGCGGGTGGATCGATCGGGCGGGCGGGGACGGTCAGGAGGCGAGCAGGGCGAGCGCGCCGCGTACCTGGTGGGCGGAGCGGGCCAGCGCGGCCCGGGCGGCCGGCACCTCGGCGCCGGACACCAGCGCGACGAGCGCGGTCTTGAGGTCGCCGTCGGCCTCCCGCAGGGCGACCCGGCACACCTCCTCGGCGCAGCCGGTGGCGTCCACGAGGATCGAGATCATGCGGCCGCGCAGCTTGGCGTTCGTGGCCACCATGTCGATCATCAGGTTCGAGTAGACCCGGCCCAGACGCACCATCACGGCCGTGGAGAACGTGTTGAGCACCAGCTTCTGCGCCGTGCCCGCCTTCATCCGGGTCGACCCGGTGACCACCTCCGGCCCGGTGTCCACCCCGATGAAGACGTCCACCGACGCGGCGGCCTCGGCCTCCGGATTCGCGCAGAGCAGCACCGTACCGGCGTCCTGCGCCCGGGACGCGGCGAGCGCCCCGAGGACGTACGGCGTGCGCCCGCTGGCGGCCAGGCCGACCACGAGGTCGCCGGGGCGTACGCACTCGGCGGCCTCGGCGGCGCCACCGCGCTCGTCGTCCTCGGCGTCCTCGACCGCCCGCCACATCGCCTCCGGGCCGCCGGCCAGGTGCGAGCAGAACCAGTGCCGCGGCGAGTTGAACGTGGGCGCCAGCTCGGCCGCGTCCAGCACGCCGAGCCGACCGGAGGTGCCGGCCCCGAAGTAGTGCACGCGGTGCCCGTCGCGCAGCGCGGCCACGGCCAGGTCGACGGTCTCGGCGATCTCGTCCAGCACGGCGGCGACAGCGGCCGGCACCCGGCGGTCCGCCTCGTTGATCACGGTGAGCACGTCCCGGGTGGACATCAGGTCGAGGTCGACGCTGTGCGGGTTGCGGCGCTCGGTCGGTGCGCCGACGCGCACCACCGGCCGGATCGCCGCCACGCCGTCGCGCTCCACCCGGCCCGCCGTCATCCCCGCCTCCGCCCGGGACCGACCCGGCGCGACTTGACCGCCTCGGCGGTGGCCTCCAGGGCCTTCTTCGTCCGGGCCCGGCTGCGGGCGGCCACGCCGACGAAGAGGCAGTCGACCACGGTGAGCTGGGCCAGCCGGCTCGCCGTCGCGCCGGAGCGGTACGTCGTCTCGCGCGCGGCGGTGGTGAGCACGTGGTCGGCGACCTCGGTGATCGGCGAGCGGGGGAAGTTGGTCAGCGCCACGGTGGTGGCGCCGCGTGCCCGCGCCTGCTCCAGCACCTCGATGACGTCGGAGGTGGTGCCGGTGTGCGAGATGCCGACCGCGACGTCGCCCCGGCCCAGCAGGGCGGCGGAGGTGAGCGCGGTGTGCACGTCCGGGAAGTAGAACGCGATGCGGCCGATGCGGTGCAGCTTCTGCTGGAAGTCCGAGGCGACGAAACCGCTGGCACCCGCGCCGTAGACGTCGATCCGGCCGGCCGCGCCGATCGCCTCGACGACCTGCTCGCAGACCGCCGGGTCGAGTTGCTCGGCGGTCTCCTCGACGGCCCGGGCGTCGTTGAACGCGATGGTGGCGATGATCTGGGCGAGGTCCGCGCCCGGCGGGATGTCGCCGCCGACCACCCGCGCGTCCGGCGGCTCGACCCGGCGGGCGGCCTCGGCGGCGAGCCGGATCCGCAGTTGGGGGTAGCCGTCCATGCCCACCGAGCGGCAGAAGCGGATCACTGTCGCCTCGGACGTCTCCGCGGCGGTGGCGAGGTCGGTGATCGTACGCCGGGCCGCGTCCGCCGGATCGGCGACGACCAGCCGGGCCACCCGCTGTTCGGCCGGGGACAGCGAGGGCAGCAGGCCGCTGATGTGGACGATCAGTCCACCGGGCTCGTGACTCGCAGAAATCTTCGGACTCTTCGCCACGGATGAAACTTACTTTCACCAGGCGTGAGCGTCAACCATGACACCGCGTATCGGGAAATTTACCGTCTTCCGTGTCCGCCCGGGCCAAGGATCCCATTCTCCCAGCCCCACCGCCTCATCCGGTCCGGCCGAGTCACTCCTGCCGCCTGGCAGACCGGTCCCCCGTCGTGCCGCCCGGCCTGCCTGGTCGGCCTCGACCGGGCAGACCGGACGGCCGGTGCGGGTCACCGGTCGGCCGGGCACGGCGGTTGGCTAGCGTGTGTCCATGACGCGACGCACGGTGCTGGTGACCGGAGGCACGGGCGGGCTCGGCCGCGCGGTCACCGCCACCTTCCTCGACGCCGGCTGGCGGGTGGTCGTACCCCAGCGGGAGCCCGGGACCGACGACGGCCCGGTCCGGGTCGTGGCCGACCTGCTGACCCCGGAGGGGGCCGCGCGGGCGGTCCAGGCCGCGACCGACGAGCCGGCCGCACCGCTGCGCGCGGTGGTCAACCTCGTCGGTGGGTACGCCGCCGGCGGGCTGGTGCACGAGACCCCGGTCGAGGACTTCGAGCGGATGCTACGGCTCAACCTCCGCCCGACGTACCTGGTCACCCACGCGGCGCTGCCGCACCTCATGGCGTCCGGCGACGGCGCGGTGGTCTGCGTCTCGGCCCGGGCGGCGGTCTCGCCGTTCCCCGGCGCCTCCGGTTACGTCACCGCCAAGGCAGCGGTGCGCGCGTTCGCCGAGACGGTGGCGGTCGAGTACCGGCAGCGCGGCGTGCGGTGCAACACGGTGCTGCCGAGCGTCATCGACACCCCGGCCAACCGCGCCGCCCAGCCCGGCGCCGATCACGGGCGCTGGGTGCCGCCGGCCGAGATCGCCGAGGTCGTCCGCTTCCTGGCCTCCCCCGAGTCCGCGCCCACGAGCGGCGCGAGCATCCCGGTCTACGGGCGGGCCTGAACCGGCACCGGCCCGTCCCGTCCGGCGCCACCGGCCGGACCGGACGGGTCCGTGCCGCCGGCCGGGCGTCGCGGGCCGGCCGGCGCGGGGCCGGGGCCGGCGGACGGGTCGCCGGGCAGCCACTCGCTCAGGTGTGCCCGGATCCGGCGGGCGACGTCCTCCGGCGGGCCGTTGCCGTCCACCACCACGAAGCCGCCGTACTCGGGTAGCGCCCGGTACGCGGCGTCCGCGGCGGTCAGCCACGCCATGCTCTCGTGGTCGGTGCCGCGCCGCTCGATCCGGCGGAACGCCTCGGCGGGGTCGACGGTGAGCAGGAACGTGACTTGAGGCGCCGGGAAGATCCGGTAGCCGGCCCGGGCCCACCGCTCCCACCGCTGCCCACCGTGCGCGCGGATGCTGGCGTACTGGCAGGCGGACCACCTGTCCATCACCGCGGTCCGGCCGGTCACCAGGCAACTGAGCAGGGCGAGCGCGATGGCCAGCCACCGCAGCACCGACTCGACAGCGAGCAGGCCGCCGCGCCCGACGAGCCGCTGCGCGTCCGGGCGGCCCACCCGCTGGGCGAGCCGGCCGAGCCAGCGGCGGCCACCGGCGTTGCGGTGGTAGGTGGCGGGGATACCGGCGGCGGTGAGCGCCTGGGCCAGCCGGTGGGCCTGGGTGGTCTTGCCTGAGCCGTCGATGCCGATCAGGGCGACGATGCGCGGCCGGGCCCCGCCCCGCCGCGTCCGCAGTGAGCTGGCCACCCTCCCGAGGTTATCCGACCGATGCTCGCCCGGCCCCGTTCGTCGCTTTGCTGCCCCGGCGCACGGATCGCGCCGCGACAGGTGTGACCAAAGCGTCCACCGGGTACGCATCGTGGTCCCACCGCCCATACGACGAGGGAGCCGCAGATGGCCGAGCGCGGGGACGAGACCCTGGTGCACACGCTGAAGAAGGTCGCCGCCGTGCTCAAACAGTCCGAGATCCCGTTCGCGCTCGGCGGCAGCTTCGCGGTGTACGCCCACGGCGGCCACTCCAGCGACCACGACGTGGACTTCCTGCTCCGCGAGGCGGACGTGGACCGGGCGCTGGAGGCACTCGTCGAGGCCGGCTTCACCGCCGAGCGCCCGCCGGAGGACTGGCTGGTGAAGGTCTACGACGAGGACCGGATGGTGGACCTGATCCACCGGCCGGTGGAGACGCCGGTCACCGAGGAGACGTTCGCCGACACCATCGTGCGCCCGGTCGACGCGATCCACATGCCGGTGCTCTCGGCCAGCCAGCTCATGGTGCACAAGCTGCTGAGCTTCTCCCAGCACTACTGCGACTTCGCCCGCGCCCTGCCGCTGGCCCGCTCGCTGCGGGAACAGATCGACTGGGAACGGGTACGGAAGGAGACGCAGCACTCGCCGTACGCGGAGGCGTTCCTGGTGCTGCTGGACCGGCTGGACGTGCTGCCCGGCGGCACGCCCGGCGGAAGGGAGACCCTGTGACCGGACTGTCCGGCGACGTTCCCCCCGACGAGTACGTCGAGGCGGAGATCCAGAGCATGCTGGCCGAGGACCCGACCGTGGCCGAACAGGGCATCACCGTGGTGCGGCGGGAGAACGGGCTGGTGCTCTACGGCGAGGTGGAGAGCCCGCACCGGCGGGAGGAGATCCTGCGGCGGGTGGCCGAGCGCTTCCCGGACACGCCCGTGACCAGCGACATCGGGGTGATCCGCACCCAGGCGCCCACCCAGGTCGAGGAGTTGCCGTGAGGGAGGTTCGATGGTGATCCGGATCGCCGCCGTGGGCGACGTGCATCTGGACGAGGACGTGGTGGGCCGGTTCCGCCCGGCGCTGGAGGAACTGCCCGGCCGCGCCGACGCGCTGCTGCTCGCCGGTGACCTGACCCGGCACGGCACCGAGGCCGAGGCGCGGTGCGTGGCCCAGGAGTTCGGCGGTCTCGGCGTACCGGTGATCACCGTGCTCGGCAACCACGACCACCAGTGCGACGAGGTGCCGCAGGTGGTGAAGGTGCTGGAGGATGCCGGGATCACCGTGCTGGAGGGCACGGGCACCGTGGTGGACACCCCCGGCGGACGGCTCGGGGTGGCCGGCGTGAAGGGGTTCGGCGGCGGGTTCGCCGGGCGCTGCGCCAGCGACTTCGGCGAGCCGGAGATGAAGGCGTTCGTGCGCACCACCCGGGAGGCCGCCGACGCGCTCGCCGACGCGTTGCTCTCGCTCGACTGCGACGCGCTCGTCGCGCTCACCCACTACTCCCCCGTCCCGGACACGCTCGCCGGCGAGCCGCTGGAGATCTACCCGTTCCTCGGCTGCTACCAGCTCGGCCAGGCGGTCGACTCCGCCCCCACCGCGCTGGCGCTGCACGGGCACGCCCACCACGGCACCGAGCGCGGCACCACGCCGGGCGGCGTACGGGTCCGCAACGTGGCGCACCCGGTGATCAAGCAGGCGTACAGCGTCTTCCACCTGGGCGGTGATCAGCTCGACTGAGCGCGAGGTTTCCGGGATCGTGCGCCCGGGTATTCAGCCGACATGGAGCTGATTCTCTGGATTCTCGCAGTCGTACTGGTGGTCGCCGGAATTCTCGCCCTGTTCCGCCGGCAGATCCTCTGGGGCATCGTCCTCATCGTCGTCGGCCTGTTGGTCGGCCCGGGTGGCGTCAGCATCTTCAACACGTAACCGAGGTTCCCGTACCCGCCGGGGTCGCCGGGCCCGGGCGTTCCGTCCTGCCGGACGCCGAACGTCCGGGCCGGGTGACTCCGGCCTTTTCCGTGTCCGGCGGCGGCCCGGCGGCCGTGCCGCGTTTGCCGGGCCCGCCGAGCGGAAACATCTCGACGATGGAGACGTCGCAGAGTGTCGCCCGGCGCACCACCGGAGCCCGCAGATGGTGGGCGCTGCTCGGCTTCGGCGCCGCCACGTTCGCCGCCGCCGCGATCGGCGGGCTGGGGGTCCAGGGCACCTCCGCCGAGTACCAGGGCCTGGAGCAGCCCGCCTGGGCGCCGCCGTCGTGGCTGTTCGGCCCGGTCTGGACCGTGCTCTACGCGCTCATCGCGATCGCCGGCTGGCTGGTCTGGCGCCGGGCTGGTTTCGGCCCCGCGCTGTGGGCCTGGGTCGCGCAGCTCGTGCTCAACGCGATCTGGACGCCGCTGTTCTTCGGCGCCGGGGCGTACGGGCTGGCCTTCGCCGAGATCGTGCTGATGTGGCTGGCGATCGGCGTGACGGTGGCCCTGTTCCGGCGCGTCTCCCGGCCGGCCACGCTGCTGATGCTGCCGTACTGGGCCTGGGTGACGTTCGCGTCCGCGCTGAACTTCGCGGTGTGGCGGCTGAACTCCTGACCGGTTACGGGCGCGAAGGCCGGTCGCCCCCGCGCCCGCCGGGCTCAGCAGCGGGGTACGCCGGGGATGTAGCCGTCGTACCCGGTGTAGACGTAGGCGTCGGAGATGAACCGGCCGGAGCCGATCCGGTCCCAGATCGAGCTGGTGCCGTACGTGCCGCTGACGCTGGTGCCGCTGGTCTGGCACTGGATCGTCACCTTCGCCCCGTCGGCGACCGTGCCGACCGAGCTGTAGCCGGTGCCGGGGCCCGAGCGGACTGTGAGCGGGGAGCCGGCCGTGTTCACGGTGCCCTCGCCGGTGTTCGTCCCGCCGCAGCCGTTGTCGCTGGTGTAGGTCTTGGTGCCCCAGTAGAGAGCCTGCACCCCGTTGAACTTGATCTTCACCGAGCTGCCGTCGACGCGCTGCTCGTAGTGCAGGTGCGGGCCGGTGGAGCCGCCCGTCGTGCCGACGTACCCGATCACACGGCCGTAGCCGACGGTCTGCCCGACGGAGACGTTGAAGGCGCTCAGGTGGGCGTAGTAGGTGGTGTGGCCGCCGCCGTGGTTGATCCGGACGTACTTGCCGTAGCTGGTGTCGCCGAGGTTGGTGACCACGTCGACGGTGCCGGGCGCGCTGGCGACCACCGGGTCGCCGACGTCGTCCGTGCGGTTGAAGTCGATCGCGTTCGCCGGGCTGTGGTTCGTCCGGGTCTGGCCGGACCAGGACTGGTTGCACGGGAACGGGACCTTGAACGTCGGCGCGGCCATCGCCGGCGCGGCCGGCACGAGAGTCGCCGCCAGGACCGCCGCACTCGCCCCGAGGGCGAGCCATCGCTTCCGCATCCACTGCCTCCCATGTTGAAAGTCTTCAATATGTTGAGGACATCCTGACAGAAAGTTCCGTTCCCGGGAAGATTCGTGGGAGCGCGCCCACCCCCCGGCTCAGGGTTTCGGGATTGTTACCGGGCCGTGTCCGGCCAGGGGTGGACCCGACACGATGCAAGCGCTTACATGTGAGGACGACATCGGACCGGCGCGGGTTCGATCCCCCCACGCGCCGGCAAGGAAGGAGATCGGCATGGCGTTTGCCAGATCGCGCCAGACGCTCGCGGTCGCCGGCGTCCTGGGGCTGGCGCTCGGCGTCGCCGCCTGTGGCACCGGCGACGACAAGAAGAGCGACAAGGCCGGATCGGCCGAGTGCGCCGCATACGAGAAGTACGACGGTCACGACGGCAAGAAGGTGACCATCTACTCCTCCATCCGGGAGATCGAGGCCGACCGCCTCGACCAGTCCTGGAAGGAGTTCGAGGACTGCACCGGCATCGAGATCGACCACGAGGGCAACGCCGAGTTCGAGGCGCAGCTCCCGGTCCGGGTCGACGGCGGCAACGCTCCCGACCTCGCCTTCATCCCGCAGCCGGGCCTGCTCAAGCGCTTCGTCGACTCGGGCAAGCTCAAGCCGGTCGGCGCCGACACCAAGGCGATGGCCGAGCAGAACTACTCCCCCGACTGGCTGAAGTACAGCACCGTCAACGGCCAGCTCTACGGCGCCCCGCTCGGCTCCAACGTGAAGTCCTTCGTGTGGTACTCGCCGAAGACCTTCAAGGAGAAGGGCTGGACCGTCCCCACCTCGTGGGACGACATGATCAAGCTCTCCGACCAGATCGCGGCCAGCGGCACCAAGCCGTGGTGCGCCGGCATCGAGTCCGGTGACGCCACCGGCTGGCCGGCCACCGACTGGATCGAGGACGTGCTGCTGCGCACCGGCGGCCCGGAGGTCTACGACAAGTGGACCACCCACCAGATCCCGTTCAACGACCCGCAGGTGGCCGACGCGCTCAACCGGGCCGGCACCATCCTGAAGAACGAGAAGTACATGAACGGCGGCTTCGGCGGCGTCAAGAGCATCTCCACCACCGCCTTCCAGGAGGGCGGCACGCCGATCACCACCGGCAAGTGCGCGCTGCACCGCCAGGCGTCCTTCTACGCCAACCAGTGGCCCAAGGGCACAACGGTGGCCGAGGACGGCGACGTCTTCGCGTTCTACTTCCCGGCCATCGACCCGGCCAAGGGCAAGCCGGTGCTGGGTGGCGGCGAGTTCGTCGGCGCCTTCGCCGACCGGCCCGAGGTCCAGGCGGTGCAGACCTACCTGGCCTCCGGCGAGTACGCCAACAGCCGCGCCAAGATCGGTGACTGGGTGTCCGCGAACAAGAAGCTGGACATCAACAACGTCCCGAACCCGGTGGACAAGCTCTCCGTGGGCATCCTCCAGGACGAGAAGACGGTCTTCCGCTTCGACGGCTCGGACCTGATGCCGGCCGCGGTCGGCGCCGGCACCTTCTGGAAGGGCATGGTGGCCTGGATCAACGGCAAGGACACCACCTCCGTCCTGAACGACATCGAGGGCAGCTGGAAGTGATCTAGCAGGTGGCCCGGTCCGCGTCCGCGGACCGGGCCACCTCTGGCAACCGAGCCCTTGAAGGAGGGTCGATGGAGTTCGACTTCGCGGCGGAGCAGCCGAAGTTCCTCATGCTGATGTACGGGCTGATCGCCTTCGTCGCGGTGGTGGGCGGACTGCTCCTGCTCCTCGACGTGGTGCCCTCGTACTTCGCCCGACGCCGGGAGGCGCAGCTGGTCGCGGCCTCGGCGAGCGGCGCGCCGCTGCCCCGCCGGCGCGCACAGCAGCGCGAGGGCGCGTTCGCGTTCTTCTTCCTGCTGCCGACGCTGCTGCTGCTCGCCGTCGGGCTGGTGGTCCCCGCCGTCCGCACCACGCTGCTCTCCTTCATGGACTCCAGCAGCAGCAACTGGGTGGGCCTGGACAACTACCGGTGGATGTTCGCCGAGGACTCGATCGTCCGGGTCCTGATCAACACGCTGATCTGGGTGCTGCTGGTGCCGCTGGTCGCCACCGCGTTCGGCCTGATCTACGCGGTCCTGGTGGACAAGGCGCGGTTCGAGGCGGTCGCCAAGTCCCTGATCTTCCTGCCGATGGCGATCTCGTTCGTCGGCGCCTCCATCATCTGGCGGTTCGTCTACGCCTACCGGGGTGAGGGCGACCAGATCGGCCTGCTCAACCAGATCGTGGTGAGCCTGGGCGGAGAACCGAAGCAGTGGCTGCTGGACTCGCCGCTCAACACGTTCCTGCTCATTGTGATCATGGTGTGGATCCAGGCCGGTTTCGCCATGGTGGTGCTCTCCGCCGCGATCAAGGCCATCCCGGCCGACATCGTCGAGGCGGCCCGGCTGGACGGCACCACCGCGTGGCAGATGTTCTGGCGGATCACCATTCCGAGCATCCGGCCGGCGCTGATCGTCGTGGTGGTGACGATCTCGATCGCCACGCTCAAGGTCTTCGACATCGTCCGGACCGCCACGAACGGCAACTACGACACGAACGTGATCGCGACCGAGATGTACAACCAGGCGTTCCGCTACCAGGAGAACGGCCAGGGCTCGGCGCTGGCGGTGTTCCTGTTCGTCCTGGTGATCCCGATCGTGATCTACCAGATCCGCAACCTGCGCAAGCAGCGGGAGGGCTGAGATGACCACCGCCACGCCCACCGTCGGAGTCGGCGCCCAGGCCACCGAGCCGACCACCCGGGGCGCCCGGGTGCGCAAGCGCCTGAACAGCCGTACCGCCACGCTCGTGTCGATCGTCATCGCGATGCTCTGGACGATCCCGACCTTCGGCCTGTTCATCTCCTCGATCCGACCGGAGAACGAGATCAAGACCACCGGCTGGTGGACGTTCTTCAGCAAACCGCAGTTCACCCTGGAGAACTACCAGGAGGTGCTGTTCAGCTCCGGCTCCTCCGGGCAGCTCGCCAGCTACTTCATCAACTCGCTGGCGATCACCATCCCCTCGGTGCTGTTCCCGCTGGCCTTCGCGTCGCTCGCCGCGTACGCGCTGGCGTGGATGAACTTCAAGGGCCGGGACTGGGTCTACATCGGGATCTTCGCGCTGCAGATCGTGCCGCTGCAGATGGCCCTGGTGCCGCTGCTGCGGTTCTTCTCCACCGGCGTCACAGTCGCCGGCGTGCAGATCCTCCCCGCGTGGGACCTGGTCGACGAGCAGAAGTTCGCCCAGGTGTGGTTCGCGCACACCTGCTTCGCGCTTCCGTTCGCCGTGTTCCTGCTGCACAACTTCATCTCGCAGCTCCCCGGCGACCTGATGGAGGCGGCCCGGGTCGACGGGGCCACCCACCCGAAGATCTTCCGCACCATCGTGCTGCCGCTGATCATGCCCGCGCTGGCGGCGTTCGGCATCTTCCAGTTCCTCTGGGTCTGGAACGACCTGCTGGTCGCGCTGATCTTCGCGGGCGGCGGCGACGAGACCGCCCCGCTGACCGTCCGGCTCGCCGAGCTGGCCGGCACCCGGGGCAACGAGTGGCAGCGGCTGACGGCCGGCGCGTTCGTGTCGATCGTCGTACCGCTGATCGTGTTCCTGTCCCTCCAGCGCTTCTTCGTGCGAGGTCTGCTCGCCGGCAGCGTCAAGGGTTGATCCGGCGTCCCGCCGCCGGCAGTGCCGGCGGCGGGACCGGGTCAGTGCGGGGAGTCCAGGATGACCAGGATTGACGACGTCGCCCGACTGGCCGGGGTGTCCACGGCCACCGTCTCCCGGGCGCTGCGCGGCCTGCCGACGGTCTCGGCCGCGACCCGCCGCCGGGTGCTCGCCGCCGCCGAACAGCTCCAGTACGCGGTGTCGCCCAGCGCGAGCCGGCTGGCCGGTGGCCGGACCGGCACGGTGGCGGTGGTGGTGCCCCGGATCACCAGATGGTTCTTCGGCACCGTGGTCGAGGCGGTCGAGGAGTTCCTCCAGGACAGCGGCTACGACCTGCTGCTCTACAACCTCGGCGGCCGGGAACGGACCCGCCAGCGGGTGCTGCGCACGGCCAGCCTGCACAAACGCGTGGACGCGATCATCCTGGTCGCCACGCCGCTGCGGGCGGCCGACGTGCACACGCTGACGAAGCTGGGCCTGCCGGGCGTGACGATCAGCTCCGGCGGCCAGGTGCCCGGGTGGCCCTGTGTCCGGATCGACGACGTGGCCGCCGCCCGGACCGCCACCCGCCACCTGCTCGACCTCGGCCACACCAGGATCGCGCACATCTCCGGCGACCCGGACGACGAACTGGCCTTCACCACCCACCTGGACCGGCGGCGCGGCTACCAGGAGGCGCTGCGGGCCGCCGGGCTGCGACCCGACCCGAGCCTCGACGTCGAGTCCCGGTTCACCATCGACGGGGGCGCCCGGGCCACGGCGGAGCTGCTGGCCCGGGGCGAGCCGCCGACTGCCATCTTCGCCGCCTGCGACGAGATGGCGATGGGTGCGATCACCGCGCTGCGCGACGCCGGGCTTCGGGTGCCGCAGGACGTGAGCGTGATGGGCATCGACGACCACGACGTGGCCGGCGTGCTCGGCCTGAGCACCATCGCCCAGCCCGCCGCCGACCAGGGAGTGCTCGCCGCCCGCATCCTGCTCGACCCGCTGGGGGTGCGGGTCACCGAGCCGTACCCCGGCCTGGTGCCCACGCCGCGCGGCGCCGACACGGGCGACGGGACGCCGCCCCCGGTGATCCTGCCCACTCGCCTGGTGGTGCGCGAATCGACGGCGCCGCCCCGGGCACACTGAATAACTCGCTCGTCCCGCACCACCCAGACAGGAGTAAGGCGCTGAACACCGACGCGACGCAGCAGGCCCCGGGCACCGGCTGGTGGACCGAGGCGGTCATCTACCAGGTCTACCCGCGCTCGTTCGCCGACTCCGACGGCGACGGGATCGGCGACCTGCCGGGCATCACGTCCCGGCTCGACCACCTCGCCGAGCTGGGAGTCGACGCGGTCTGGCTGTCCCCGTTCTACCCGTCTCCGCAGGCCGACGCCGGGTACGACGTGTCCGACTACCGCGACGTCGACCCGCTGTTCGGCACGCTCGCCGACGCCGACAAGCTGATCGCCGAGGCGAAGTCCCGCGGGCTGCGGGTGATCGTCGACCTGGTGCCCAACCACACCTCCTCCGCGCACCGCTGGTTCACCGAGGCCGTCGCCGCCGCGCCGGGCAGCCCGGAACGGCAGCGCTACGTGATCCGCGACGGCAAGGGCCCGGACGGCGCCGAGCCGCCGAACGACTGGGTGAGCGTGTTCGGCGGCCCCGCCTGGACGCGGCTGCCCGACGGACAGTGGTACCTGCACCTGTTCGACGCGGGCCAGCCCGACCTCAACTGGGACAACCCGGAGGTGCGCGCCGAGTTCCTCGACGTGCTGCGCTTCTGGCTGGACCGGGGCGTGGACGGCTTCCGGGTGGACGTGGCGCACGGCCTGATCAAGCAGGCCGACCTGGCCGACTGGCAGGAGCCGCAGGAGATCCTCTCCGGCAGCGAGGTGGACAAGCCGCGCCCGCCCATGTGGGACCAGGACGGCGTGCACGAGATCTACCGGGAGTGGCGGCGGGTGCTCGACTCGTACCCCGGTGAGCGGATCCTCGTCGCCGAGGCGTGGGTGGAGCCGGCCGAGCGGCTGGCCCGGTACGTGCGCCCGGACGAGATGCACCAGGCGTTCAACTTCGAGTACCTGATGGCCGCCTGGACCGCACCGGCCCAGTACGCGGTGATCACCCGTTCGCTGGAGGCCACCGACTCGGTCGGCGCTCCCACCACCTGGGTGCTGTCCAACCACGACGTGGTCCGGCACGCCTCCCGGCTCGGCCTCGGCAGCGGCGGCGGCCGGGCCAACGGCGTCGGCGTGGACGACCCGCAGCCGGACGCCGCGCTGGGCCTGCGCCGGGCCCGCGCGGCCAGCCTGCTGATGCTCGCGCTGCCCGGTTCCGCCTACCTCTACCAGGGTGAGGAGCTGGGGCTGCCGGAGCACACCACGCTGCCCGACGAGGCCCGGCAGGACCCGACCTGGAAGCGCAGCGGGCACACCGAGCGCGGCCGGGACGGCTGCCGGGTGCCGATCCCGTGGGAGGCCGACGCCCCGTCGTACGGCTTCGGGCCGACCGACGCGAGCTGGCTGCCCCAGCCGCCCGTGTGGGCCGAGTACGCGCTGGACCGGCAGCGCGGCGTGCCCGGCTCGACGTACGAGCTGTACCGGACCGCGCTGCGGCTGCGCCGCGAGCACGCGCTGGCCCGGGGACCGCTGCGGTTCCTGTCCTCCGGCGACGAGGTGCTCACGTTCACGAACGGCGACGTCACTGTGCTCACCAACTTCGGCGCGGACGCGGCACCGTTGCCGGCCGGCGCCGCGGTGCTGGTGTCGAGCGCGCCGCTGGACGGCGACGTGGTGCCGACCGACGTGACGGTCTGGTTCCGGGTGTAAGGAAGGGCCCCTTATTAACGCCTGCGGTAGAGGAAGGGCCCCTTGTTAACGAGGGGCCCTTCCCTCTTCCAAACGCTCGGCGCGGGCGTGCAGCAGGTCGTGCACCTGCGCGATGTCCCGGGGCGACGTACGCGCGGCCAGCCAGTACATGATCCCGGTCGGGATGAAGAAGAGCTGGAACGCGGCCAGCCCGACGGCGTAGTTCAGCGGCGGCGGGAAGGCCGCCCGCAGCCCGGCGAACGCCACCCCGACCAGCCCGTTGCCGGCCGCCCGGCCGACGCCGTTCACCAGGTTGCCCAGGCTGTAGACGGTGCCCCGGTGCTCGGGCGGGTTGACGTCGGCGATCAACGCGAACCAGTTCGGCGAGTTCGCCGACGTCAGCGCCAGCGCCACCACCGCGGTGAGCAGGCTCAGCCCCACCGACGGCTCGGTCAGCACGCTGGCGAGCACGGCCGTCACCACCGCGCCGGCACCGGCGCCGTCCGGCACGTCGATCCGGATCGGCACGAAGAACAGGACCAGGTAGAACGGCAGCGCCGCGAGGATGCCCACGGCCGCGACCATGGCCCGGCCACTGGGCGTACGCCGTTGCAGCGCGTCGCCCACCAGGCCACCCACGATGGACAGCACGCCGCCGAGCTGGAACAGGGTGGCGAAGACGCTGCCCACCACCACTGCCGTCGCGGGCGAGTAGCCCTGCGCCTCGGCCCGCTGGCTGAACAGCACCGGCAGCCAGACCAGCGAGCCGAACGCGGCCTGCGCGGTCAGCCCCTGCAGGATCAGCCAGCGGTTGGTCCGGCGGGCCAGGATCCGGGGCAGGTCGGCGCGGCTGATCCGGTAGTCGTACTCGTTCCCGGCGTCGATCGCCCCGGCCAGCTCCGGTTCGCTCTGCCCGCGCCGGATGTCGTAGGTGAACAGGTACGCCACCGTGGCGGCCAGGCCCACGCCGGTCAGCAGCAGAAACGGCCGCCGCCAGTCGGTCGCGCCGATCAGGCCGCCGAGCAGCGTCCCGGCCAGCGTGCCGACGCCCTGGGACAGCCCCCAGAAACTCATCACCAGGCCGCGACGGCGCGGCGAGATCAGGTCGGTGACCACCGAGAAACCGACAGACCCCACCGCGCCGAGGCCGACAGCGCCGACGAACTGCGCGGCCAGGAACGTCACGTACCCCCCGGCGAGCGCGCTGCCCCCGGTGCCGGCGGCCCAGAGCAGCGTGCCGACCATGAGCAGCGGCTTGCGGTTGGTGCGGTCGCCGACGTACGCCCAGCCCACCGCCGCCACCGCGCTGACCAGAAAGCTGACGGCGGTGACCAGGCCGAGCATCCGCTGGGGCACGTCGAGGGCGGTGGAGATCGGCCCGTACAGCGGGGGCACCAGGCCGATCGCCACGTTGTCCAGCGAGGCGAGCACCACGAAGACCACGACGCTGTAGAACCGGTGTGCCGTGTTCCCGCGCCGGGAGATCCTGGTGCCCTTCATGCAGGGCAGCCAATCAGGTGCGGGCCGGATCCGGGACACCGCCCCCGGCCGGCGCGCGTGTTAAGAAGGGGCCCCTCCTCTACCGCAGGCGTTAAGAAGGGGCCCTTCCTTACCCCCGGGCGTGGGCGTAGCGCTCGCGGATGGCGGGGACCGCCTCACCCGTGTACTCCTCGGTGTCGCCGATCGACCAGGCGGGCGGGGTGTCGCCACCCAGCGCCACCCAGGCGGCCTGCCGGGCCGCGCCGTCGGCCACGTACTCGCCCGGCGGCGGCACCACCACCGGGCGGCCGAAGACCTGCGGCGCGATCCGGCGTACCGCGGCGGACCGGGCGCCGCCGCCGACCAGGATGATCCGGTCGGCGCGGGCGCCCTGCGCGATCAGCGCGTCCAGGCCGTCGGCCAGCCCGCAGAGCATGCCTTCGACCGCGGCCCGGGCCAGGTGCGCCGGGGTCGACGTGCGCAGCGTCAGGCCCTTCAGCTCGCCGGTGGCGTGCGGCCGGTCCGGCGTCCGCTCCCCCTCCAGGTACGGCACCAGCACCAGCCCGTCCGCGCCGGGCGGGGCGGACAGGGCCAGCTCGCCGAGCGTGTCGAGGTCGACGCCGAGCAGGGTCGCGGTGGCGTCCAGCACCCGGGCCGCGTTGAGCGTGCACACCAGCGGCAGGAACCGGCCGGTGGCGTCGGCGAACCCGGCCACCGCGCCGCTGGAGTCGGCGGCCGGGGTGTCGGCCACCGCGAAGACGGTGCCGGAGGTGCCGATCGAGACGACCACGTCGCCCGGTCCGGCGCCGGCGCCGAGCGCCGCGGCGGCGTTGTCCCCGGTGCCGGGGCCGAGGAGCATCCGGCCGCCGGCGCCCGGGCCTCCGGACGGACCGGCCGCGCCGTCGCCGAGCGCCGCCGGGTCCAGGTGCCCGGCCACCTCGGCCGGGCCGAGCACGACCGGCACCTCCGGGCGGCGGCCGAACGCCCGTTCCAGCAGGTCCAGCCGGTACTCGCCGGTGCGCGGCGACCAGTAGCCGGTGCCGCTGGCGTCGCCCCGGTCGGTGCGCAGCGCGTCCAGGCCCTGAGCGCCGGCGAGCCGCCAGGTGAGCCAGTCGTGCGGCAGGCAGACGGCGGCGACCCGGTCGGCGTTGTCCGGCTCGTGCCGGGCCAGCCAGCGCAGCTTCGTCGCGGTGAAGCTGGCCACCGGCACCGCGCCGGTCGCCTCGGCCCAGAACCGGCGGCCGGTCTCCCCGCCGCCGGCCTCCTCGACCAGGTCCCGGGCCGCGTCGGCGGACCGGGTGTCGTTCCACAGCAGCGCAGGTCGGACCACCTCACCGGAGGTGTCCAGGCAGACCATGCCGTGCTGCTGGCCGCCGACCGAGACGGCTGCCACGTCGGCCAGGCCGCCGGCCTCGGCCACCGCCGCCCGCAGCGCCTCCCACCAGGCGTACGGGTCGACCTCGGTGCCGGGCGGGTGCGGCGCGCGGCCCTGCCGGACCAGCGCGCCGGTCTCCGCGTCCCGGACGACCACCTTGCAGGACTGGGTCGACGAGTCGACCCCCGCGACGAGCGGCATGGCGGCCCGCCTCAGCGCGCGCCGAGCACGTGCTCGACGGCGAGCTGGTTGAGCCGGACGAAGCCGAAGCCCTTCGCCCCGGTGGCCTCCGGGTCGAACTCCTCGAACGCGGTCCGGTCGGCCAGCAGCTCGCGGTAGCCCTCGCCGGGGTTGAGCGTCGGGGTGGCCAGCTCGGCCACCCGGGCGACGGCGAGCGCCTCGATCACCTCCGGGTCGGCGCGGAACGCTGCGGCCCGCTCCTTGAGCAGCAGGTACGTGCGCATGTTCGCCTCGGCGGAGGCCCACACGCCGGTCATGTCCTCGGTGCGGGACGGCTTGTAGTCGAAGTGACGCGGGCCGTCGTAGGCCGGGCCGCCGTTCGGGCCGCCGTGCTCCAGCAGGTCGACCAGGGCGAACGCGTTGAGCAGGTCGCCGTGGCCGAAGACGAGGTCCTGGTCGTACTTGATGCCGCGCTGGCCGTTGAGGTCGATGTGGAACAGCTTGCCCTGCCAGAGCGCCTGGGCGATGCCGTGGGCGAAGTTCAGCCCGGCCATCTGCTCGTGGCCGACCTCCGGGTTGAGCCCGACCATCTCCGGGCGGGCCAGGGTGGAGATGAAGCCGAGCGCGTGGCCGACGGTGGGCAGCAGGATGTCGCCACGCGGCTCGTTCGGCTTGGGCTCCAGGGCGAAGCGCAGGTCGTAGCCGTTGTCGACGACGTACTCGCAGAGCAGGTCGACGGCCTCGCGGTAGCGGTCCAGCGCGGCCTGGACGTCCTTCGCGACGTCGTACTCGGCGCCCTCCCGGCCGCCCCACATGACGAAGGTCTTCGCGCCCATCTCGGCGGCCAGGTCGATGTTGCGCAGCACCTTGCGCAGCGCGTACCGGCGTACGTCGCGGTCGTTGCTGGTGAAGCCGCCGTCCTTGAACACCGGGTGGTTGAACAGGTTGGTGGTGACCATCGGCACGACCATGCCGGTCTCGTCGAGCGCCTTGCGGAAGCGGCTCAGCCGGGCGTCGCGGGTGGCCGCGTCCGCGCCGAACGGGACCAGGTCGTCGTCGTGGAAGGTGATGCCGTACGCGCCCAGCTCGGCGAGCCGGTGCACCGCCTCGACGGCGTCCAGCTCGGGCCGGGTGGCGTCGCCGAACGGGTCACGGGCGGGCCAGCCCACCGTCCAGAGGCCGAAGGAGAACTTGTCCGCGGGGGTGGGGCGGGGTGCCATGGCAGACCTCCAGGTGGTGGCGTCTTCCGCGATTTGTTCAGCGGTTGAATTAAATGGCGGCAATGTGGCAGTGTCAAGAGGTGACAAGCACCAGCATCGCCGGGGCGGTCCGGCAGGGCAGCCTGCGCGAGTTGAACCTCGCGGTGGTGCTCCGGCGGATCGCCGCCGCCGATCGACCGCCCTCGCGCGCCGGGATCGCCGCCGACACCGGCCTGACCCGGGCCACCGTCTCCGCAGTCGTGGACGACCTCATCGCGGGCCGGCTGGTCGCCGAGGCGGAGCCGGAGCCGCGTACCGGGGCGGGCCGCCCGGCCCGCGGCCTGGTGCTCGCCTCCGACGGCCCGGCCGGGCTCGGCCTGGAGGTGAACGTCGACTACCTGGCGGCCTGCGTCGTCGACCTGACCGGCGCCGTCCGGCACCACCTGGTCCGCCGCGCCGACCTGCGCCCGGTCTCCCCCGCTGACGCGCTCGCCCGGCTCGCCGCGCTGGCCGCCGAGGCGCGCGCCGCCGCCGTACGCGACGGGTTGACCCTGGCCGGCGCGGCGCTCGCCGTGCCGGGCCTGGTGGGCGACGGCGGCCTGGTCCGGCTCGCGCCGAACCTGGGCTGGCGGGACGTGGACGTGCCGGCGCTGCTCGCCGGGCACCCGCTGGCCGAGCCGGTCGACGGCGTGCCGCCGCTGGTGGTCGACAACGAGGCCAACCTGGCGGCGCTCGGCGAGCTGTACGCCGGCCCGGCCGGCCCGCGCAGCTTCCTGCACGTCACCGGCGAGATCGGCATCGGCGCCGGCATCGTGCTCGACGGCTCGCTCTACCGGGGCGCACGCGGCTGGAGCGGAGAGATCGGTCACTTCCCGGTGCAGCCGCAGGGGCGCCCGTGCCGCTGCGGTGGCCAGGGTTGCCTGGAGCGGTACGCGGGCCAGGAGGCGATCCTGGCCGCCGCCGGGCTGCCCGGCGCGGAACTGCCTGCCGACACCGCCGCCGCCCGGCTCGCCGACCTGGCCGGGGCCGGCGACGCGGCCACGCTGACCGCCCTGACCGACGCCGGCGCCGCCCTCGGAATCGCGGTGGCGGGCGTGGTGAACCTGCTGGATCTGGACACCGTGGTGCTCGGGGGCGGATATGCCCGGCTCGCGCCCTGGCTGCGGCCGCCGGTGGAGGCGGAGGTCTCCCAGCGGGTGCTCACCGCCGCCTGGGCGCCGGTGACGGTACGCCCGGCCGTGCTCGGGGCGCAGTCGGCGGCGGTCGGCGGGGCCGGCTCGGTGGTGCGCCGGATCGTCGACCGGCCGGTGGGATGGCTGGCACGGGCCGCCTGACCTTGGATGATCCTGGACGGGCATTCCGTGCCCGCGCTCGGTACGCTTGCCGCCAGGCAACGTGTCCACGAGCGAGGGGTGCACCGACAGCATGCGCAGGGGTCGACCGACCGAAGCGCCCGGCCACCGGAGGTGACCGCCGCGCGCCGGGGCGGTGTCGCGGGGCCGGTCAGCGGCGGCGGACACACCCCGCGGAGACGGCCCCGGCGGCTTGCCGAGGCCGCGCTCCCGGCTGACGGCCATCTGGCCCGGGAGCTGCTGGACGGGCTCGCCGAGGCGGTCGTGACTATCGACCACGCCGGCGTGGTCACGCTCGTCAACGCGATGGCCACCGACCTGCTCCCCGAGGTGACGCCCGGCGTCGACCTGGCCGCGTGCCGGGTGCCGGCCCTGGCCGACGCGGCGGTCGCCGGGTCGGACGCGTTCGAGACCGACCACCACGGCCGGCGGCTGCGCGGCCTGCGGCGCCCCCTGGCCGACGACCGCAACGCCTGGTACGTCCGCGACGTCACCGAGGAACACGCGCGCACCGACGCGCTGCTCGCCGAACGGTCCCGCACCGCGTTCCTCGCCGAGGCGGGCAGCCGGCTCGGGCTGTCCCTGCACCGGGAGCAGACGCTGCGTACCGCGGTGACGCTGCCGGTGCCCTACCTGGCCGACGCCGCCGTGGTGGTGCACCGCCCGCCGCCGCCCGCCGAGGACCAACCCCACTGGATCCGGTACGCCACCGGCGACCCCGGCCCGGTCGCCGGCCTGGCCGGCTGGCCCACTGTGGAGTCCGTGCCCGGCCTGGTCGAGGCGCTCGACGGCGACCTCACCGAACCGAGTCCCTGGCTGGACGCCGAACTGGCCGACCTGGCCGAGGTGCTGCCCGCCGGGTTCGGCCGCCCCGGCACCGTGCTGATCAGCCCGATGCCCAGCGCCGGTGGTCCGGCCGGCGCGCTGGTGCTGGCCCGCCGCCCGGAGCGGCCCGGTTTCGACAAGCGTGAGATCGCCCTGGCCCGGGAGTTCGCCGGCCGGGCCGGCGCCGCGCTGGCCGCCGCCGAGCTGTACGGCGAACAGGCCCACCTGGCCCGGGTGCTGCAGAACAGCCTGCTCCCGCCGGAGCTGCCCCGCCTGCCCGGGATGACGCTCGCCGGCGGTTATCGCGCCGCCGGTGACAGCCTGCGCATCGGCGGCGACTTCTACGACCTGTTCCCCACCGGCGAGGGCGGCCTGTTCGCGCTCGGCGACGTCTGCGGCAAGGGCGTCGGCGCGGCGGTGCTGACCGGACGGGTGCGGCAGTCGTTGCAGACCCTGCGCCTGGTCGAGCAGCGCCCCCGGGAGCTGCTGGCGCTGCTCAACCGGGCGCTGCTGGACGCCCCCGACGCGGCCCGCCGGGCCCAGTTCACCACGCTCCTGCTCGGCGCGCTACGCCGCGAACCCGACGGCGGGCTGCTGGTCCGGCTCGCAGGTGGCGGGCACCCCTCACCGCTCGTCGTCCGTGTCGGCGGCGAGGTCGAGACGGTCCGGGTGGGCGGCATGCCGGTGGGCGCGCTCACCGATGCCCGGATCGCCGGCACCGAGGTACGGCTGGCGCCGGGCGACCTGCTGCTGGCGTACACCGACGGGGTGACCGAGGCCCGTGGCGGCCCGACCGAGCCGGCCATGTTCGGCGACGCCCGGTTGCGGCAGGCCCTCGCCACCGGTGCCGGGCTTCCGCCCGCCGCGCTCGTCGAGCGAGTGCTCCAGCTCGTCGACGAGTGGCTGGACGGGCAACCCCACGACGACATCGCCATGCTGGCCGTGGCGGCCGGGTGAGCGCCGAGCGCCGGATCGGGCCGGAGGCGCTCACCGCGTACCTCGATCATCTGGACGCCGCCGACCGGGCCGGTGCGGTGGCACTGGCGCGCGGCCTGCTGGCCGACGGCTTCTCGGTCGCGGACGTCCTGGTCGACCTGGTCGCGGTGGCGCAGCGGGAGATCGGCCGGCGCTGGCTGGCCGGGTCGTGGAGCGTCGCCCAGGAACACGCCGCCACCCACGTCAGCGAGCAGGTGGTGGACGCGGTGAGCGCGACGATCGGCGCACCGCGACGCGGGCACGTCGTGATGGCCTGCGTCGAGGGCGAGTGGCACGCGCTGGCCGCCCGCATCGTCGCCGAGGTGGTCCGGGCGGCCGGCTGGCGGGTGACGTTCCTCGGGGCCAGCGTGCCGGCCCGGCACCTGGTCACCTACCTGCACCAGACCGGCCCGGACGCGGTGCTGCTGAGCTGCGTGCAGCCGAACCGGCTGGTCCGGGCGGCACGGATGGTGGAGGCCAGCCGCGCGGCCGGGGTGCCGGTGCTCGCCGGTGGCCCCGGCTTCGGCTCGGACGGCCGGTGGGCCACCACGATCGGCGCGGCGGCCTGGGGCGCCAGCGCCCGGGACGCGGTCACGCTGCTGGACCGGCCACGCTCGGCAACGGACACCGGTGCGCCGCCGCCCCCGCCCGACGACTCGTACGTGGCGGTGCTGCACCGGCGGCGTGAGCTGGTCCGGCTCGCCCTGTCCACTGTGAACCCACCACAGGAGACCGCCGAGGACGTCGCCGCCGGCATCGCGCACCTGGTGGACGCGCTGATCGCGGCCGTACGGGTGGACGACGACCGGCTGCTGCGCGACTTCGTCGGGTGGCAGGAGGAGGCGCTCACATCCCGGGGCGGCCGGGCGCTGCTGGACGAGGTGCTCGACACGCTGGAACGGGCGTTGACCGAGCATCCCCGGGTGGCGGCGCGGTTGCGGGCCGCCCGCGAGGGCACGCCGGGCGGTTCCGCCCACGCCGGCTGAGTCAGGCGGTACGGGCCACCGAGGGCTCGCCGGACGGCCGGGCCGGGTCGCCGATCCGTTCCCCGGAGGGTTGCAGCATCGGCCAGCCGTCCGCCACCATGGCCTCCCCGCGCCGGCCCACCTCGTCGAACTCGCGCATGCCGCGCACCAGCGCGAGCCGGCCCTCCGGGCTCATCCCGGCCAGGATCCGCTCCAGCCGGTGCCGCCGGTCGGCGCGCAGCTCGGCGAGGAGCCGGATGGCGGCGGGCGTGAGGTGCAGGGAGATCTCCCGCCGGTCGTAGCGGCCCGGCTCGCGTTCCAGCATCCCGGCCGCGACCAGCCGGTCGCACAGCCGGCTGGCGGAGGAGAGCAACATGTCGGTGAGCGTGGCGAGCCGGCGGAGGTTGATGCCGTCATACTGCTCGACGACCATGATCGCGCGTAGTTGGGCACTCGACAGCCGGCTGGTGGTGCGTTCCCGGGCCGCCTCCCAGACGGCGAGCAAGGTGCCTGCCGCCTCGTCCAAGGCGGCGGACATACTCGTTTCAGGTCCCCGGGGACCGCGCTCTTCGGTCATGGTGGGCCCGAGACTACTCCCCGGACCTGCCCGGCGACCTGTGCAAAGGAGCAAAGATGAGCGGAGCGGAGGGCCACGCGCGCCGGGCCCTGACCGAGGCACCGACGGATCTCATCGTGGACCGCCTCGCCGCCGAGCTGGCGCGTACGTACGGCGTCACCCGCACCGCGCTCTACCAAGTCGACTACCGGCTCGCCGAGCTGCTGCCGCTGGACGACGGACCGTCGCTCACCGGGCCGGGTCACCCGGCCTGGCGGGCCTTCGACCACCAGGAGCCGGTGTTCGCCGACGGCGTCGGCTGGTTCCCGGTGGGCATGCGCGGCGAACGCCGGGGCGTGCTCCAGGTGTCGCCGGTGCCCGCCGACCCGCACGCGCGCCGGGAGCTGGGCACCATCGCCACGGTGCTCGGCCACGAGCTGAGCGCGGTCATGGCGACGACCGACATCTACCGCACGGCCCGGCGCAGCCGGCGTCTGACACTGGCCGCCGAGATGCAGTGGGAGCTGCTGCCCGGGCGCAGCCGGATCCGGCCGTCGTTCAGCCTGGCCGGGCAGTTGGAGCCGGCGTACGCGGTGCGCGGGGACAGCTTCGACTGGTCCGACGACGGTCACCGGCTCTGGCTGGCGGTGCTGAACGGCTACGGCGAGGGGGTGGCCGCCGCACTGCTCGCCTCGCTGGCCACGTACGCGTTGCGCAACGCGCGCCGGGCCGGGCTGGACCTGGCCGACCAGGCCGCGCTGGCCGACCAGGCCATCTACGCCCAGCACCGGGGCGAACAGCACGTCTCCGTGCTCCTGGTGGAGCTGGACCTGGCCACCGGCGAGATGACTGTGGTCGACGCCGGTTCGCCCCGGCTGCTGCGCCTGCGGGCCGGCGAGGTGACCGAGCAGGAGCTGGACAAGCAGTTCCCGCTCGGCATGTTCGAGGGCACCGACTACCGACCGCAGCGCTTCCGGCTGGAGCGCGGTGACCGCCTCTTCGTGGTCAGTGACGGCGTCATCGACGCCACCACGGAGCAGGCGCGCTACGGCGAGGCGGCGCTGGACCGGTTCCTGCGCCGGACCGGGCCGATGGAGCCGCTGGACGCGGTCCGGTCGCTGATCGGCGACCTGCGGGCCTTCGTCGCCGGTGACCTGGTGGACGACGCGGTGGTGGTCTGCCTGGACTGGCTGGGGCCGCAGCCCTGACCCGCCCTCTCAGTACGCGCCGCGGCTGTTGAGCACCGCGCCGAACGTCTTCCAGAGGATGGTCAGGTCGGCGGCCAGCGACCAGTTCTCCACGTAGTACAGGTCGAGCCGGATGCCGTCCTCCCAGCTCAGGTCCGACCGGCCGCTGACCTGCCAGAGGCCGGTCATGCCGGGCTTGACCAGCAGCCGGCGTGCCACGTCACCGTCGTAGCGGGCCACCTCGGAGGGCAGCGGCGGGCGCGGACCGACAAGGCTCATCTGGCCGAGCAGCACGTTTGCGAGCTGGGGCAGCTCGTCCAGCGACCACTTGCGTAGCAGCCGGCCGACCCGGGTGACGCGCGGGTCGTCGCGCATCTTGAACATCAGGCCGTCGGTCTCGTTGCGCGCGGCCAGCTCGGCGAGCAGGGCGTCGGCGTTCACCACCATGGTGCGGAACTTGAAGACGCCGAACTCCTCGCCGCCCTGGCCGACGCGGGTCTGGCGGAACAGCACCGGGCCACGGCTGTCGATCTTGATGGCGAGCGCTATCACCACCAGCAGCGGCGCCAGGATGAGCAGGGCGATCAGCGAGATCGACCGGTCGACGAAGCCCTTGACGAGCTTGCGGGTGCCGCGGAACTCCGGCGCCTCGACGTGGATCAGCGGCAGGCCGGCGACCGGACGGGTGTGGATGCGGGGACCGGCCACGTCGGTGAGCGCCGGCGCCACCACCAGGTCGACGCCGGTGCCCTCCAGTTGCCAGCCCAGGCGGCGCAGCCGGGTCGCGGTCAGCTCGCCGGAGGCGGTGACCGCGACGGTGTCGGCGCCGATCGCGGTGGCCGCCTCCGGGATGCCCCGGAAGCTGCCGACCACCGGCACGTCGCCCAGCCGCTGCGGCACCGGGGCGAGCAGCGCGTCCGGGATGCACGCGCCGACCACCTGGTAGCCGGCGTACGGTTCCCGGCGCAGCGTGTGCACCAGCTCCAGCACGTGCGCGGTGTCGCCCACCACGAGCACCTTGCGGGACCAGCCGGCGCCCCGGTCGCGGGCCCGGTGCAGCCGCTTGCGGGCCGCGAACCGGGCCACCTCCAGGCCGACCGTGCCGACCGCGAAGGAGATGGCCAGGAAGCCCCGGGAGACGCCGACGTCGGCGATGTAGCCGGCGATGGCGATGCCGCCGGCGAGTCGCATGCTGGCCGCGCTGACCCGGCGGTACTCGTCGGCGCCGTAGCCGAGCACCTGGTCGTCGTAGCACCGCATCGCCTTGAGCGAGACGAGCCACACCAGCAGGAGCACCGGGGCGACCACCACGTACGGGATCTCGGACCCGGTCGGCTCCTCGTCGCCGAACCGGGCCAGGTAGCCCACCAGGATGGCCACGGCGAGCACGGCGGTGTCCAGCACCACCAGGACCCGGATGTAGGCCCGCTCCGCAGCCCGCGTCGTCTTGCCCGGGCGTTCACCACCGGGTCGCGACGACGTGGCAGGGGTCAACAGCGTCGCCGAGGTCACCGGCCCTCCCCACTTCGCTCAGGACCGCCTCGTCCCCGCCCGGCTCCGATGTGGAGCCCGCGCGGTCGAGGCACCCGGTCATCATGCCTGGACAATTATGGTTACCGATTGATTCGGACGCATTACCGTCAGTTCTCATCCCGGGTCTTGACCGGGAAGTCTTCCGCCGTACCGGAAATCCGGTACGGCGGAAGACTAGCGCTGAGCTTCAGGTCAGCGGGGGGCGGGCGGGCGGAGCGCGATCGCGCGGAGGAAGATCTCGCCGATCTTGCTGGGGTCGGTGGTGACGAAGGCGCCGCCGCCGGTGACCTTGGTGATCGACTCCAGCTCGGCCCGGTTCACCTCGGTGCCGATGCCGATGATGATGACCTGCACCGGCTGCTCGTCGTCCTGCAGCTTGGTCAACTGGTCCAGCAGCGCCTTCTGCGAGATGCCGTTGTCGTCCTCGTTCTTGCCGTCGGTGAACAGCACGATCGAGTTGACCTTGCCCGGCTCCCAGTCCTGCTGCACCTTCTTGTACGCCGCGAGCATGGTGTCGTACAGGCCGGTGTTGCCGTTGGAGGGCTTGATCGAGGCCAGGCCACGCTGCAACGCCCCCCGGTTGCTGGACAACGGCTTTATCCCGACCAGCTCGCTCCAGTCCTGCGAGCCCTCCAGGTTGGTGGAGAACGTCCAGAGGCCGATCGACCAGGAGTCGTCGAACAAGCCGAGTCCCTGGCTCGCGGCGGCCACCGTGACCTGCTCCCGGCTGGCGCCGTTCGCGGTCGCGACCGGCTTCTTCATCGAACCGGAGACGTCGATGACGCAGAGCATCCGGCCCGACTGGGTGGCCACCGACCAGGTCGTGGTGGCGGTCGAGATGGCGCCGGGGTCGAGGTCGGCCGCGCCGCCCTGACCCGACGGCGGCACCTGGCGCGCGCCGCCGTTGGCCGGGCTCGGCGCGCCGGTCGGCGCCTGGAAACCCCGCCCCCAGTTGCCGTCCGGCGCGCGCAGCGCCTGGGAGGCCAGCCGGTCCTTGAACCCCGGGGTACGCAGCACCTCGAACAGCACCTTGGCGGCGGACGCCTTGGTCGGCTCGATGCCGGGCAGCACCGCGAACGGGTAGTCCAGCGAGATCGGCGGCGGCTCCAGGTACAGCGCGGCCAGCCGGATCGGCGGCTTGGTGCTGTTGTAGGCGATCACGTCCTCCTCGGACAGCGCCGCCGCGCCGAGGGCGTTGGCGATCGCCGTCGGGTCCGACGAGCGCGGGAACCGTGCGAGGAGGTCCTGCCGCAGCGAGGAACGGTTGGTGGCCAGCGCCCGCAGCGCGCCGACCATCGCCTCCTGCGCCTTCGGCGAGCCGGACTCGCCGGTGGAGCTGGCCGCCGCGGTCAGCGACAGCAGACCGGACAGGCCGGCCGCGTCCTGGGTCGGCTCGACGATCCCGGCGCGCAGCGGCTTGCTGGCGGTGACCTGGGTCAGCAGGTCGGACCAGCGGAGCTGCTTGTCCGGCCACCCTATGCGCGAGGCCACCGGCTCGGGCAGCGCCACCACGACCGGGCTGCGCGCGATCGAGGCGCCGTTCATCGGCGCGAACGCGCTGGCCCCGCCACTCTTGAGCCGCACCAGCCAGGTCGAGGAGTCCGGCACCCAGACGTCAGGGGTGACGGCGGTGCCGCTGGCCTGCCCGACACCGGCGAGCGTGGCGCCGTGCTTGCTCGCCACGGCGGCGGCCACCTCGACCGACTCGGCGGAGGAGACGTTCACCGCGATGCAGGTGCCGCCCACCGCCGCGCCGTCGGAGACCCACTGGTCGGCGGCGGCACGCACCGCGGGGGCGATCTCCGGGGCGGTCGCCACCGACAGCTCGATCCGGCCCGAACAGTTCGGGCCGGCCAGCTGCTGGTAGCCGAACCAGGAGCCGGCTACGACGGCGACCAGGGCGGCCGCCACGGCGGCGGCACCTGCTCCGCGGAGGTGAGAACGCATGCGATGGCGGCCAGACACGGTGACCATCTTGCGTACCTCGTGGGGTTACCACCACAACCGTTCGGACGAAAGTTACGCAGCAGAAACAGTTGATCAGCTAACTCATACGTTAAGTTACTGGTCAGTCATTTAAGGTGAAGTCAATCCACTTCGGACCACCTGTGCGTGACCGTCCGGTCACGGCAGGACGCATGTCGGGCTGGCCACCGGCACCGGCTCCCCCACCGGCTCGGGCACCCCGCCGTCCGGATCGACCCGGAAGATCCTGATCATGTCGGCCCGCTCGTCGGCCACGTACAGGTGCTCCCCGGCGAACGCGAAGTGCCGGGGCCACTCGCCGCCGGTGTCCACCTCGGCCACCAGCTCCGGCGCGGCGCCGTCGAGCGCGAAGACCGCGACGGTGCCCACACCTCGGTTGCCCACGTAGAGGAAACGCCCGCCCGGCCCGACGGCCACCTCGGAGGGCTGCACGTGCCCGGTCCGGCCGCTGGCGTCGACCCGGGTGCGCTGCCGCGGCCCGTCCGGCGTCAGCTCGTACGCGGTGACAGTGGCGTCCAGCTCACCGACCAGCCAGCAGCGCCGCCCGTCCGGGTGCCGGGCCAGGTGCCGGGGCCCGGTGCCGGGCGCCGTCCGCACCCGGGGCTCCCGCTCGGCCAGCCGGCCGGTGGCGGCGTCGAGGTCGTACCGGTAGACGGAGTCGGTGCCCAGGTCGACGGCGAGCAGGCCGTCGCCGGCCGGATCCGGCGAGACCATGTGGCAGTGCGCCTGCTCCTGCCGCTGCGGGTCGGCGCCGTGGCCGGAGTGCCGGACCAGATCGGTGCGCTCCCCGGGCACGCCGTCGGCGTCCAGGCCGAACACCGCGACGCTGCCGCCGCCGTAGTTCGCCACGAACAGGTGCCGCCCGTCCGGGGCGACCGCCAGGTGGCACGGCTCCGCGCCACCCGTCTCGCGTACGCCCAGCGGCGTGAGGTCGCCGTCCGGGGCCACCCGGAACGCGCTCACCAGCCCGTCCGGCAGCTCGTTGCACCCGTACAGCACCGGGAGCGCCGGATGCCGCACCAGGAACGACGGCGACGGGGTGACCGCCACGACACCCAGCGGGGTCAGTTCCCCGGTCGCCCGGTCCCGCCGGGCCGCCACGACGCCCTCGGCCCGCCCGCCCGTCTGCGCCGTGTAGCCGCCGATGTGGACGATCTCGTCCTGCCCGGTCACCGCTCCCACCTTCCGTCGGTCCTGTCTCCGCAGATCCAACCAGAGGCTTCCCGTTCCGGCGGCCGATCAGTCCCGTGACCGCCGGCGGGATTCGCGGCGGGCCGCTCAGCCCACCGGCACCGGCTCGCCGCGCTGCCGCGCCACGTGCTCGACAAGCGAGATCAGCACCAGCTTGCCGGACTGCCGGTCCCGGGCGTCGCAGAGCACCAGCGGGACGTCCGGGTCCAGGTCCAGGGCGTCGCGGACCGCCTCCAGCCCGAACCGGCGGGAACCCTCGAAGCAGTTGACGCCCACCACGAACGGGATGCCCCGCTGCTCGAAGTAGTCGATCGAGGGGAAGCAGTCGGCCAGCCGACGGGTGTCGGCGAGCACCACCGCGCCGAGCGCGCCGAACGCCAGCTCGTCCCAGAGGAACCAGAACCGGTCCTGCCCCGGGGTGCCGAACAGATAGACCTGGAGGTCGTCGTTGATGGTGATCCGGCCGAAGTCCATCGCCACGGTCGTGGTCGACTTCTGCTCGACCCCGGACACGTCGTCGGTGCCGAGCCCCGCCCCGGTCAGGACCTCCTCGGTCTGCAACGGCCGGACCTCACTCAACGCGCTCACCAGCGTCGTCTTACCGGCGCCGAAGCCACCGGCGATGAGGATCTTCAAAGCCAGCGGCACTCGCGGCGCCTCCGGCTCCCGGTCAAAGCGCACGGAGTCCACTGACCACCGCCTTGAGGATGTTGTCGTCGGGCAGGTACGCGGTGGCCGGTGGCCGGTGCACCGCGACGAGCCCCTGGGCGAGAAGGTCGCCGAGCAGCACCCGGACCACACCCACGGCGAGGTCCAGGTCGGCGGCGAGGTCGGCCACGGCCTTCGGCCGCCGGGCCAGCTCGGTCAGGCGGCGGTGCTCCGGCTGGAGACCGGGCCGCCCGGCCGGGTCCGCGCCGGGGGTGGCGAGCACGAACGCCAACAGGTCGAAGCCGTCGACCGGCGGGCGCACACGCCCCCCGGTGAGCGTGTACGGGCGCACCACCGGGCCGGCGTCGGAGTCCAGCCACTCGTGCTGCGGCCCGGGCGACTCAGCGCGCATCGGCCCGCTCCCCCGCCGCCCGGCTCGGCGCGGCCAGGTTCTCCCCGACCCGGATGACGAGCATCGCCATCTCGTACGCCACCAGGCCGATGTCGGCGTCGGCGTCGCTGGCCACCGCCAGGCAGGCACCCTGCCCGGCGGCGGTCACGAACAGGTAGGCCGACTCCATCTCCACCACTGTCTGACGGACCGCGCCGCCGCCCAGGTGCCGGGTGGCGCCCTTGGCCAGGCCGGAGAAGCCGGACGCCAGCGCGCACAGGTGTTCCGCGTCGGTGCGGTCCTGGTCGGTGGAGGCGCCGAGCAGGAGCCCGTCCGCCGAGAGCACCACCGCCTGGCGGGCGGCGGGGACACGCTCCACCAGGTCGTCGAGCAGCCAGTCGAGATCGGCGTTCTGCCGCGTCGTGTGCACCACTAGGCGTCCCTCTCAGTCGCGGTTCGTTGGTCCGGCGCCGGCGGGGCGGGCTCCACAGGCGGCCCCACGGTGGTGGACGGCGTACCGGTGTCGCGCGTCTCGGTGCTGGGGGTGGCCGGGCTGGTCCCGGCGCCGCGCGAGCCGTCCCGGCGTCCGCGCGCGGTGCCGGCCTGCAACGCGGACATGGCCCGGCGGGCCTCCTCCGGGGTGCGGTGGGCCGGGGTGTCGGCGACCGCGGCGCGGGGCCGCGCCGTCGCGCCGCGCCGCCGGATCCGGCGGGGCAGGCCGTCGTCGTCGGCGGGTGGCTCCACCGTCGAGGCGCGCGCCGACTGCAACGACACCACTGTGCTCTCCGACCGGTCCCGGCCGGAACGGCCCGGACGGCCCGGCCGGGGCACAGTGGTCAGCCGGGTCACCTTGGCCAGGCGCCGCCGTTCCGGCCCGGCGGAGGCGTCCGCGCCCACCGGCGGCTCGTCGGTGATCAGTGCCGACGGTACGAACACCGCGGCGACGATCCCGGCCGGGCGGGACGGCCGCAGCTCCACCCGTACGCCGTGCCTGGCGGCCAGGCGTGCCACCACGAACAGCCCCAGCCGGGCGCTGCCGGACGGGTCGAACTCCGGCGGCTCGGCCAGCTTGCGGTTGGCCTCGGCCAGGGCCGGGGCGGACATGCCCAGTCCCCGGTCGGTGATCTCGATGGTGTAGCCGCCCGGGACGCTCCGGCCGGTGACGTCCACCCGGGTGCCGGGCGGGGAGAACGCGGTGGCGTTCTCGATCAGCTCGGCGAGCAGGTGGATCACGTCGCCGACGGCCCGGCCCAGCACCCCGGCCGTCGCCACCTCACCCACGTCGACCCGGTCGTACGCCTCGACCTCGGAGATCGCGCCGCGCATCACGTCGACAGCGGCGACCGGCCGCCGCCAGCCTCGTCCGGGCGCGGCCCCGGCCAGGATGACCAGGTCCTCGGCGTGCCGCCGCAGCCGCGTCGCCAGGTGGTCGACCTGGAACAGCCCGGCCAGCTCGTCCGGGTCCTCGGTACGCCGTTCCAGCCGGTCCAGCAGCGCCAGCTGCCGGTGCACCAGTCCCTGGCTGCGCCGGGCGAGGTTGAGGATCACCTCGTTGAAGCCGCGGCGCAGCGTCACCTCGTCGACGGCGGCGCGGACAGCGGTCCGGCGCACCTCGTTGAACGCGCGTGCCACCTGGCCGATCTCGTCGCCGCCGTGGTCCAGCTCGGGCGCCTCCCGGGCCACGTCGACCTCCTCGCCCCGGCGCAGCCGCGCCACGACGTCGGGCAGCCGGCGTTCGGCCACCTCGGTCGCGGCGGCGCGTACGCCGGTCAGCCGCTGTGCCAGCGACCGGCCGACCCGCCACGCCACCAGCACGCACACCACGATCGCGATCAGGCCCAGCACCCCGGCGAGGGCGAGCTGGACGAGGATCCGGGTGGCCATCGGCACCGAGCGTTCGGCGAGCCCGTCCGCGCCACTTAGCTCGAAGTCGCGCAGGCTCTGCCACACCTCGGCGTGACTGGTGTCCCACGCCCGCATGTCGAACCGGGCGGGCAGCGCCGGCGAGCGGATCAGGCTGTCCTGGAGCGCGCGCAGCCTGCCGAACCCGGCGCCCTCGATCATCCGCTGGTACGCGGCCCGCTCCCCGGACGGCAGCTCGGCCACCGCGATCTCGGCCAGGAAGCGCTGGTTCTCGATCGTACGCACCAGTTGCTCGTGCTCGCCGTCGCCGTACCGTCCGGCGGTGACGGCGCCGGCCAGCAGCGCGTCGGCCTGTCCGAGCAGCTCCCGGGAACGGCCCAGCGAGGTGAGCGCCGTGGCCTCCCGGTTGAGCTGCGCGTCGGGCAGCGCCGCCATCGCGCCGAACGCCTGGAACGCCGAGCCGATCATCCCGCTGTAGAGGCCGACGGCGCCGGCCCGGTCCACCGTCCGGTCGTCGATGAACGAGCGCCCCGCGGGCAGCGCGTCGAGCGCCGAGACCAGGTGGTCGAGCCGGTTGTCGAGCTGGGCGTCGGCGACGTCGCGCAGGTCCTCGCCGTCGACCTTGCGGCGCAGCTCGACGATCGCGTCGTCGGTGCGTACCCGCTGTTCGACCAGCTCGGGGAGGGCGCTGTCACCGGCGAGCTGGACCACCGACAGCCGCCGTTCCCGTTGCAGCTCCGCCACCACGGTCTCGCCCGGACGGCCCAGGTCGTAGAGGAGGGTACGCGCGGAGAGCAGGTCGAGCGCGGGCCCGAAGGTGAGCGTGGTGGCGAAGATCCACAAGGCCAGCAGCCCGGTCACCGGGCCGATGACCAGCGCGGTCAGCTTGGCGCGGATCGGCCAGTCACGGGTGTTCAATCAGACCTCGCCCGGGAAGGTGTCGCTCGGTGGCGCCGGCAGCGGCCGTCACGTTCGCCGGCCACGACGCCGGGCCCCGGCCCGGACGCCTTGGGCAGGATACGTAATCCGGGGCGGATGCACTACCGGCCGTCTCGGCTCTCACTACGGTCCGAGACGGGCACGACGGGCGCAGTCGGACACCGGCCCGGCACCGGACGGGCGGTCGCGACACCGCACCTTTTTCCGGCCCGGGGCGGAAAGTGCCGCACAACGGGATTGGCGATCACCCGCACGAGGGAATACCAGCGTGCGAAGGAGGAGCCATGTCGTCCACCCAGGTAGTCGTCATAGTCATCGTCGTCGCCGTCATCGCCGCGCTCGTCGCGGTCGCCGTGGTCGCCAGCCGCCGCCGGGCGCTCCGGGAGCGCTTCGGCCCCGAGTACGACCGGGCCGTCGCCGAGCAGGACAGCCGCAGCGCCGCCGAGCGCGAGCTGCGGGAACGGGAGCGCCGGCACGCCGAGCTGGAGCTGACCCCACTGAGCCCGGAGTCCCGGGCCCGTTACGCCGCCGCCTGGGAGGAACTCCAGGTGCGCTTCGTCGACTCCCCCGCGGAGACCGTCGGCGAGGCCGACGAGCTGGTCAGCCGTCTGATCGCCGAGCGCGGATACCCCACCGGGGACTTCTCGGACCAGATCGCCCACCTCTCCGTCGAGCACGCCCGCACCCTCACCCACTACCGCGACGCCCACGAGATCCGGCAGCGCAACGAGCGCGGTGAGGCCGGCACCGAGGACCTCCGGCAGGCGCTGGTGCACTACCGGGCCCTCTTCGCCGACCTGCTCGGCGAGGACCCGGTGCCCACCTCCACGCAGCAGCCGGAGCAGCGCCACCCCGACCACGACCACGACCACGACGTCCCGAGCCGCTGAGGAGGCCGCCCCATGCGCCAGGAGGAACAGCAGGTCACGCAGGACCACCCCGAGGCCGTCCGGTCCGCACCGGTGCCGGTCCCGCAGCCGGGCGAGCACGCCCACGCCGACGCCGACCGCCGCGACACCGACCGGGCCGACGTGCCCGAGGACGCGCTGGACGACCGGGGCACCTTCGACGACCCGGCGGTCGCCACCGAGCGGAGCGACACGGACGTCGACGAGCGGCGCGACGCCGAGGTCGACGAGACCCGCGCCTACGACGCCGGGGAGCTGCGCGACGCGGCCGACCGGACCGACGACGGTCGCGCCCCGTACGCCGACCCGGCGCCGCTGCCGACGGCGTTCGGCGCGGCGACCGTGGGCGACGCGGTCGCCGCCTCGGCCCTGGCCGGCGGTCGTCCGCAGGACGAGCGCGACGCGCGCGACGAGGACACGGCAGCGCCGGGCGACGGCGCACCCGGTCAGACCGACCCGCTGGACGACGAGCGGGCCGACCCGACCGCCGGGGACCGCCTGCACGACCGCGACCGCTGGGACGCCGAGCACTCCGGCGCAACCGACCACGACGTGGACGGCGACGGCCGGGACGACCGCACCGGGGCCCACGCGGTCCGGGACGACCGCACGGTGGACGGCGTCGTCCGGGACGACGCGGTCGCCGACGGCGCGGTCGGGTACGGCAGCGCCGAGCCGGGCCTGGTCGACCCGGACGCCGAGCCCGTGCCCGCCGGATCCGGCGACGCCGACCGGCAGCACGACCGGATGGACACCACCACCGCGGCGACGGGCGCGGCGGCGGCCGGCGCCGCCGGCACGGCCCTGGGCGGCGCGGAGCGGCCCACGCCCGGCGCGGTACCGGCCGACGCGGCGACGCTGTTCGCCCCGGAGGCCGCCCAGGGCTTCCGGGACCGCTGGCGCGACGTGCAACTGCGCTTCGTGGACGACCCGCGCGCGGCGGTCGGCGAGGCGGAGTCACTCGTCGAGGAGGCGATCGAGGCGCTCTCCACGGCCCTGCGTGAGCAGCGCACCCGGCTCGGCACCTGGCAGGAGTCCGGCTCCACGGACACCGAGCAGCTCCGGATGGCCGTGCGTGGCTACCGCGACTTCCTGGACCGCGTGCTGGGCCGCTGACCCATCACCACGAAGCCCCGGCCGGTGACCCGGCCGGGGCTTCGCGCATGTCCGGACCGAACAGCAGGTATGAAACCTCGCAATCGGGGTACGTGCGGGCAGCGGTGCGCACGAGGGGAGCACGGGCATGGGCGGCGGCGGCCTGCGGTTGAACATGAACGCGCTGGACTACCTGATCCTGGCGCTCTATTTCGTCACGGTGCTCGGCGTCGGTTTCGCCGCCCGGCGCGCGATCCGCACCAGCGTGGACTTCTTCCTCTCCGGCCGCTCGCTGCCCGCCTGGGTCACCGGGCTGGCGTTCGTCTCGGCGAACCTGGGCGCGCTGGAGATCATCGGCATGGCCGCCAACGGCGCCCAGTACGGCATCATGACAGTGCACTACTACTGGATCGGCGCCGTGCCGGCGATGGTCTTCCTCGGCATCGTGATGATGCCGTTCTACTACGGCTCGAAGGTCCGCAGCGTCCCCGAGTACCTGCGGCTGCGCTTCAACCGCCCCACCCACCTGCTCAACGCGATCAGCTTCGCGGTCGCACAGGTGCTCATCGCGGGCGTCAACCTCTACGCGCTGGCCCTGATCATGCAGGCGCTGCTCGGCTGGCCGCTCTGGTTCGCGATCATCGTCGGCGCGGTGATCGTGCTGGCGTACATCACCATCGGCGGGCTCTCCGGCGCGATCTACAACGAGGTGCTCCAGTTCTTCGTGATCGTCGCCGGCCTGGTGCCGATCACGGTGATCGGCCTGGTCAAGGTCGGCGGCGTCAGCGGCCTGATGGACGCGGTCCGCGACTCCCGGCTCGGCGAGGCCGGGCTGCACGCCTGGGAGGGCACCGGCAGCACCGCCAACCCGCTCGGCGCGCACTGGCTGGGCATCGTGTTCGGCCTCGGCTTCGTGCTCTCCTTCGGCTACTGGACCACCAACTTCGCCGAGGTGCAGCGCGCCCTGTCCGCCCGCAACATGAGCGCCGCCCGGCGTACGCCGATCATCGCCGCGTACCCGAAGCTGCTCATCCCGGCCGTCACCGTGATCCCCGGCCTGATCGCCCTGGTCACTGTCAAGGGGCTGGGTGCCGACGAGGGCGACCTGGTCTACAACAACGCGATCCCGCTGCTCATGCGCGACCTGCTGCCCAACGGCGTGCTCGGCATCGCGGTCACCGGCCTGGTGGCGTCGTTCATGGCCGGCATGGCGGCGAACGTCAGCGGGTTCAACACCGTCTTCACGTACGACATCTGGCAGGCGTACTTCCGGCGGGACGAGCCGGACGAGCACTACGTGAAGGTGGGCCGCCTCGCCACCGTCGGCGCGGTCGTGATCGGCATCGGCACCGCCTTCATCGCGGCCGGGTTCAGCAACATCATGAACTACATCCAGGCGCTGTTCTCGGTCTTCAACGCCCCGCTGTTCGGCACGTTCATCATCGGCATGTTCTGGCGGCGGATGACGCCGCTGGCCGGCTTCTGGTCGCTGCTGTCCGGCACCGTCGTCGCCACCGCCACGTACCTGCTCTACAAGGGCGGCGTGATCAGCTTCAACTCCGACCTGGAGGAGAGCTTCTGGGGCGCGGGCCTGGCCTTCGCCACCGTCGCGGTGGTGGCCGCGATCGTCACGCCGCTGACCCGGCCGAAGGCCGACCAGGAGCTGACCGGGCTCGTGTACGGCCTCAGCGACACCACGCTCGCCGACGACTCGCTGGCCGGCGACGCCGCCTGGTACCGCTCCCCGGTGCTGCTCGGCGTCGTCGCCGTGATCCTCGCCGCCCTGTTCTACATCCCGGTCTTCTAAGGAGGGGACGCACGCCATGGCAGACGACGCGGACCGCCACTACCAGGGCGGCGAGGCGCACGACCCGCTGGTCGACGAGACCGAGGACGCGCGGGAGGCGCGCTCGGCCGCGGCCCGGCTGTTCGACATCCGCCGCGTGATCGGCGGCCTGTTCGTGGTGTACGGGCTGATCGTCGGGCTGATGGGGCTGTTCGACACCTCCGCCGAGATCGAGAAGGCGCAGGGTCTACGGATCAACCTCTGGGCCGGCGCGGCGATGCTCGTGTTCGGCCTGCTGATGCTGCTGTGGCAGCGGCTGAGCCCCACCGAGACGCCGGAGCCGCACCGCGACGAGTCCTGACCCCCGCCGCCCGCATGGCGCGGCCCGCACCGGGTACGCCACGGGGATCAGGCGGAAGGGACAGGAGGGCAGCAGCATGACCGATCGTGACCGCGGTGGCGAGCGGCCGCTGGAGGAGACCCCCGAGGTGGCCGCGGCGGTGGACGACGACAGCACGGTGCCCCAGTTGCGCAGCGGCGGCACCGACCCGGACAACCCCGTGTTCACCGAGCCCGACGGCGCGGTACCCGACACCGGCTCGCCGAACCTCATCGGTGACCCGTACGCGGCCGGGACCGGCGCGACCGGCACCGGCACCGGCGCCGCCCCGGACGGCATCCGCACCGGCGCCGAACAGCCCTGGGATCCGGAGGACCTGGTGCGGGCCCGGGGTCAGGACGTGACGCCGGAGAACCTGGAGCGGGCCCGCCGCGACCTGGCCGAACTGGGCCGGGCGGCGATCGAGCGCACCGTGCCCTGACCCGGGACGGCCGAGGGCCCCTGGCCGACGTGGGCGTCGACCAGGGGCCCGGGGAACCCGCGCGGCGGTGCCTCACTCCCGCCGCCGCGGGTGGCCCTCACCGCGGCTCAGGAGAGCGGCGGGTACGCGTTCTGCATGAGCTGCTGGAACTGGGCCGCGAACCACGCGCCGGAGATCGGCGCGTCCGGCAGGGCGCCGGACATGTTGTTGCCGTTGCGGGCGTTACCGGTGTAGGTCGGGTCGCACATCCGGTCGAAGCCCTTGCCCTCGTTGTTCGGGATCTCCTTGCTGGAGCCGTCCGACTCACCCGGGGGCTTCACCCAGACGTAGGCGTCGATGCCGGGCTCCGGGTTGGCCTTCGGCCGCTCGCCGAGACCCGCGCCGGCCTGGTTGCACCAGTTGCCGGTGTGGAAGCGGCGGTCGACCCGGCCGCCGTCGACGTACGCGTCGATGCTGGTCGACGGGCCGGGGCCGGTCGGCCGGGCGGCGCCGCCCCAACCGTTGCGGGAGGTGTCGATCAGCATGCCGATGTTGCTGTCGAAGCCGACCGAGACCAGCTTCTGCCGGAACGCCTGGGCGAACGACAGCTCGTCGACGTACTGGTTCCAGTCGATCCACTTGGACTGCCGTACGGTCTGGCCGTTCACCGAGTCGGTGACCTTGACGTACGGCTCCTTCAGCGCGGAGTAGTTCGCCGTGTTGACGATGAAGCCCTGCACGTTGGCGACGGTGCTGCCGGACGCCACGGCGGCGGCCTTGAGCTGGTCGGCGACCGGGCCGAAGTTGCTGTCCCAGCCGATCCAGCCGTGGTGGGCGGCGTCGATGTAGTTGTAGACGTTGCCGATCGCGCCCAGCTTCGCCAGGGCGTAGCCGACACCGTTCACGTACGCGCCGTTGGCCTTGACCGTGTCACACATGACCGTGCCGCCCGCGTTGCCCGAGGTGTTGGTCACCAGGTTGGGCAGCGAGTCGATCTCGATGATGTTGACGATGCGCAGGTTCCGGTACTTCGCGTCGCTCTGGATCGCGGCGATCGGGTCGATGTACTCGGCCTTGTAGCGGGGCAGCTCGTCCGGGCCCAGCTCGCCGTTGGAGGCGAGCGCCGAGCAGTCACGGCCGGGCAGGTTGTAGATGACGAACTGGATGTAGCCGGCGCCCTGGGCGAGCGCGGCGTCCAGGTGCTGACGGACGCCCATCGCGCCGTTGGAGCTGCTGTCCGGCGTGCCGTTGATGGCGGCGATCCGGTCGAGCCAGACCGCGGTCGGGTTGTTCGACACCCGGTTGCCGCCGGACACCGACTCGGCCTTGGCCTTCCACTCGGGGTTCACGTACCCCTTCACACCGGCGTACGGGTTGTCGACCCGCTGCCCGGGCGGCGGGGTGGTCGTCGGCGGCGTCGAGGTCGGCGGGGTCGACGTCGGCGGCGTGCTCGTGGGCGGCGTGCTGGTCGGCGGCGTGCTCGTCGGCGGGGTGCTGGTGGACGGCGTGCCGCCGTTGCACACAGTGCCGTTGAGCGTGAACTGGGTCGGCTTGGGGTTGCTGCCGCTCCAGGAGCCGTTGAAGCCGATGGTGGTGCTGGCGCCGCTGGCGAGCGACCCGTTGTACGACTCGTTCTGCGCGGTGACGTTCTGCCCGCTCTGGGACCACCTCGCAGACCAGCCGTTCACCACCCGCTGCGAGCTGTTCGGGAAGGTGAAGCCGAGGCTCCACGAGCTGAGCGCGTCACCGATGTTCTTGATGGTCACGTTGCCGGTGAATCCACCGGGCCAGTCGCTGGTCGTGTAGGTCACGCTGCACTGGGTGGCGGCCTGCGCCGCGGTGACCGGGAGGGTCACCAGTCCACCGGCTACCAGGACGCCGGCGCTGGTGAGCGCAAGCGTCCGGTTCCGGCCGGACAGCCTTCTCCACAGATTCATGCCACTGATCTCCTTGGGCGAGACCGGATCCGCGTACGGCCCGGCGCAAATGGCGGCTGCGGTCGCCCTGCGGGAACGACCGTGCGCGCCACGGGTTACTTCGGGGGACGCCCGACCCGGACGGGCGTTGGGGGTGGTGGTGCCGACCGGTCCGCAGGACCGGCCGATGGAGACGGACGTCGGCCGGTGGTGCCGGCTGCCCTCGACGTCTGAGCTCGCGGTGTGGCTCCCCGAACCGCGTGCAGCGATTCTTGCATGGGAGCGCTTCCATGGCAATGCCTCGATACGCCACCGCCCACCCTACCGCCGCCCGGCGCGCCCTCGGCCCGACGTCCGGCCCTCGTTCCGCCGCCACCACCCGCAGCCCTGTGCCCGGGTGGAGCGCCACGGGTGCCAAAACAGCCCGGAGACACCCATGGCGTCCACTCGCGCGTACAGGTCGGGCAGCACGCGCACGGGACGCATCACTGGCAAATCCCTAAAAGCGAATCTTTCCCGGATAAGTCGTGAAATGGTCTAACGTCAGCCTTAGCTCGACTGACGTCGGGCTCAGGACGAACAGGGATGGAGACGCTGGTCATGGCTAAGAAGATGCTCGGGAAGGTGATCGCGGGCGCCGCTCTCGGCGGAGCGGGCCTTCTCGCGTTCACCCCGGGAATGGCCTACGCGGGCGGACATGACGAGGGCAAGGTCATCGCCAAGCCGCACGTGGTGAAGGCCGGGGACACCGTCGAACTGCTCGCGATCTGCTCCGAGCCGCAGAAGCACGCCACCGTCTGGTCGGAGGTGACCGGCAAGGTCGACCTGCACCCGGCCCGGGACGGCGAGCACGGCGACTGGGTCGACGGCGGCGACTGGGGCGGCGGCCAGGGCTGGGGCTGGGACGCCGACCAGGGCCCGGACGGCAAGGACGACCACGGCAAGGGCCCCGACGGGAAGGGCGAGCCGGGCGAAGACGGCCATGGTCCCGGCGGCAACGGCCCTGGCGGACCGGGCGGGCCGGGCGGGCCGGGCGGCAACGGGCCGGGCGGGCCGGGGAACGGCATGCCGCAGCCTCCGGCGGACCAGCCGCAGCCGGGTGGCCAGCCCGGAGGACAGCCGCAGCCGGGCGGCGCCGGTGCCGGTATGGCTGCCGACACCGGCGCCTGGCAGGGGCACGACGAGTACGGCCAGGACGCCGAGCCGGGCTGGGACAAGGAGAAGGGGGGCGCGCCCGACTGGACCAGGGACGAGCACGGCCCCGACGGCAAGGACCAGCACGGCAAGGACTCCAAGGACGCCAAGGACCAGCGTGGCGGCCGTCCGGACGGCAGGGACGAGCACGGCAAGGACGGCAAGGACGGCAAGGACGGCAAGGACGAGCACGGCGCCTGGTCGGACGGCAAGGACGACTGGCAGGCGAGCGGAGGCGCCTGGCAGGACGACAAGGACAGCTACGGCAAGGACGAGCACGGCGGCTGGCCGGGTGAGAAGGACGGCAAGGGCGGCGACTACGGCAAGGACGACGCGGGCTGGGAGCACGGGAAGGACTTCGTCTACTACGGCGAGGCCACCGTCTCGCACGACGCCCGGCCGGGCCGGTACGAGCTGCGCGGCTCCTGCGGTGAGGGCGAGCTGGTGGTCCTGCCGCGCGGTGGGGTCGACGGCGGCGACGGTGGCATGACGACCACCGGCGTGGACCGCAACCTCGCCACCGGTGGCGCGGGCATGATCGGCGCCGCGGCGCTGGGCGGCCTGGTGCTGCTGCGCCGGCGGCGGGCCGGTGGCTCGGTCTGACCGGACGACGACCCGGGCCGGCGGCCGTCACGGAAGTCCGTGGCGTGCCGCCGGCACGGCCGTCGTCGTCCTGCTCGCCATGGCCGGGGCCGGTCTGGTCGGCGCGTCCGTCCGGACCGACCCACCGCCCACCCCGCCACAGCCGATCGCGCGGGCGGGCCCGGTCACCACCGGCCCGTCCGACGATCCGGGCACCTACGCCGATCCGGACATCGCTGGGGAACCGGCACCGGACGTCACCGGCCGGCCGGTACCCGACAGCGGGCAACCGACCACGGGAGGCGCCGGCCAGGCGACACCAGGCCCGCCCACCATCGGACCCGGCACCCCGAACCCAGGCGCCGCCGGCACCCCGGGCGCGAGCACCCCGCCGGCCGTGGCGGGCGCTCCGGCGGCGACCCGCGCCACCGGCCCGGCTCCGCTGCCCCGGTCGGCGCCGGTCAGCATCTCGATCCCCCGCATCGGGGTACGGGCCCCGATCATGTCGCTCGGCACGAACCCGGACGGCACGGTCCAGGTGCCCCCGCTGGACCAGGCCATGAAGGCCGGCTGGTACTCCCCCGGCGCCAGCCCCGGCGAGGCCGGCAACGCGGTGATCGTGGGTCACGTCGACTCCGCCCAGCTCGGCCCGGCGGTGTTCTTCAACCTCGGCGCGCTGGTGGCCGGCGACACCATAGTGGTCGGCCGGCAGGACGGCTCGACCGCCACGTTCACCGTGCACGCGGTCGGGTCGTACCCGAAGACCGCCTTTCCCGCCGCGCAGGTCTACGGTCCGTCGGCCGCGCCCGCCCTGCGCGTGGTGACCTGCGGCGGGGTGTTCGACAAGACGGCCGGCAGCTACCTGAACAACATCGTCGTCTACGCCACGATGACCGGCTGAGGCCGGGAACGGCGGGTGGCCCGGTGGTCGGCGAACCGACCACCGGGTCACGCGCGCGTCAACGGTCAGGCCGCCGCCGAGGTCCGGACCAGGGTACGGATCTGGCGCAGCAGCACCGACAGCGCGGACAGGTCGGCGCGGGACTCGTCGAACTCCCCCATCGCCCGGTGCGCCCGGTGGATCGAGGTGGCGTTCGCCTGCTCCCACTCCTGCACCCGCTCCACCGGCGGCACGTCCTCGGGCGTGGACCCGAGCACCTCGGCGGTGAGTGCGGCCAGCGCGGCGTACAGGTCGTAGCGCAGCGCCATCCGGGCCAGCGTCTGCCACCTGTCCTCGCGCGGCAGCAGGGAGATCTTCGACAGCAGCGCGTCCACCCGGAACCGGTCGGAGAGCACGAAGTAGACCGCGGCCACCTCGTCCACGTCCCGCCCGGTCGCCTGCGCCGTCTCGACGATGTCCAGCAGGCCGAAGCTGTACATCAGGCGGGTCGCCTGCTCGGCCAGGTCACGCGGCAGCCCGCGCTCGACGAGCGACTCGATGTGCTCCGCGATGGCCTCCCGCTCGGTGCCCCAGAACCGGTGCTCCAGGTCCGGCAGGAGCCGGGCCACGCCGTCGCGCAGCCGGGCGACCTCCGCCGGCACGTCGATCGGCGACCGCCGGTTGGTGACCAGCCAGCGCACCGCGCGGTCGAGCAGCCGCCGGGTGTCCAGGTAGACGGCGGTCTGCAACTCGGGCGAGACCTTGTTGTCCAGCGCCTCGACCGCGTCCCACAGGTCACGCAGCCCGAACACCTCGCGGACCACCACGTACGCCCGGAGCACGTCCGCCGCGGACGCGGCCGTCTCCTCGACCACCCGGAAGACGAACGAGATGCCGCCCCGGTTGATCGCCTCGTTCACCAGGACCGTGGTGACGATGTCCCGGCGCAGCCGGTGCCGGCCCATCCGTTCGGCGAAGCGCTGCCGCAGCGGGGTCGGGAAGTAGTTGACCAGGATGTCGGTCGTCCACTCCTCGTCCGCCAGGCCCTCGCCGACGATTTCGCGCTCCAGCACGATCTTGACGTACGCGAGCAGCACCGCGAACTCCGGCGCGGTCAGGCCGCTCTCGGTGCGGACCGCCAGTTCCTCGTCCGACGGCAGCGCCTCCAGCGCCCGGTCGAGCGCGCCGGACCGCTCCAGGTCGTTGATCATCCGCCGGTGCACCGGGAGCAGCGAGGCGGCCTGGGCCTGGGCGTTGTTGAGCGCCCGTGCCTGGTCGTAGTTGTCCCGCAGCACCAGCTCGGCGACCTCGTCGGTCATCTGGGCCAGCAGCTCGTCGCGTTCCGGCCGGTCCAGCTCGTCGTCGGCCACCGCCGTGTTGAGCAGGATCTTGATGTTGACCTCGTGGTCGGAACAGTCCACACCGGCCGCGTTGTCGATGAAGTCGGTGTAGATGCGGCCGCCGGTCGCCGCGTACTCGATCCGGCCCTGCTGGGTGAAGCCCAGGTTGCCGCCCTCGCCGACCACCCGGCAGCGCAGGCTCTTGCCGTCCACCCGGATGGCGTCGTTGGACTTGTCCCCCACGTCGGCGCTGGTCTGGCTGGACGCCTTGACGTAGGTGCCGATGCCACCGTTCCAGAACAGGTCGACCGGCGCGGTGAGGATCGCCTTCATCAGCTCCTGCGGGCTGAGCTGCGTGACGTCCTCGTCGAGGCCGAGCACCGCGCGGACCTGCGGCGAGATCGGCACCGACTTCGCCGTACGCGAGTGGACGCCCCCGCCTTCGGAGATCAGCTCGCGGTCGTAGTCCTCCCACGACGAGCGCGGCATGTCGAACAGCCGCTTGCGTTCCTCCCAGGACCGGGCCGAGTCCGGATCCGGGTCCAGGAAGATGTGCCGGTGGTCGAACGCGGCCACCAGCCGGATGTGCTTCGACAACAGCATCCCGTTGCCGAACACGTCGCCGGACATGTCGCCGACGCCGACCACTGTGAAGTCCTGCGTCTGGGTGTCGTGCCCCAGCTCCCGGAAGTGCCGCTTCACCGACTCCCAGGCGCCCCGGGCGGTGATGCCCATCTTCTTGTGGTCGTAGCCGGCCGAGCCGCCGGAGGCGAACGCGTCACCCAGCCAGAAGTTGTGCGCCTCGGAGATCTCGTTGGCGATGTCGGAGAACGTCGCGGTGCCCTTGTCGGCGGCCACCACCAGGTACGGGTCGTCGCCGTCGTGCCGGACCACGTCCTCGGGCGGCACGATGTCGCCGCTGACGATGTTGTCGGTGACGTCGAGCAGCGCGGAGATGAACTCCTTGTAGCAGGTCACCGCCTCGTCCCGGTCGCCCGGCTTCTGCTTGAGCACGAAGCCGCCCTTGGCGCCGACCGGCACGATCACCGCGTTCTTCACCATCTGCGCCTTGACCAGGCCGAGCACCTCGGTCCGGAAGTCCTCGCGCCGGTCGGACCAGCGCAGGCCGCCGCGGGCCACCGGCCCGTAGCGCAGGTGCACGCCCTCGAAGCGGGGCGAGTACACGAAGATCTCGAACTTGGGTCGCGGCGCCGGAAGATCCGGGATGGCCTGCGGGTCCAGCTTGAACGCCACGTACGCCTTGGGCCGCCCGCGCACCGGCTTCTGGTAGAAGCTGGTGCGCAGGGTGGCCTGGATCAGCGTCAGGTAGGCCCGCAGGATGCGGTCCTGGTCGAGGCTGGCCACCTCGTCCAGCGACTCGCCGATCGCGTCGACCAGCTCGCCGCTGCGCTGCCGGCGCTCGTCGAGCGTGGTCGCGCCCGGGGCGAACCGGGTCTCGAACAGCTTCACCAGCAGGTCGGCGATGCGCGGGTACGCGATGAACGTCTGCTCCATGTACTCCTGGGAGAACACGGTGCCGGCCTGGCGCAGGTACTTCGCGTACGCGCGCAGCACGACGACCTGCCGCCAGGTGAGCCCGGCGCGCAGCACCAGCTCGTTGAAGCCGTCCACCTCGGCCTCGCCCCGCCAGGCGGCGGCGAAGGCGTTCTCCACGTGCGGACGCACCTCGGCCAGGTCCTGGTGCCGCTCGGGCAGCTCCAGACCGAAGTCGTAGAGCCAGATCCGGCCGTCGACGCGCTCCACCTCGTACGGGTGCTCGTCGACCACCTTCACGCCGAGCGAGTGCAGCACCGGCAGCACCGCGGAGAGCATCATCGGCTCGCCGTACCGGTAGACCTTGAACCGCACGTCCATCGCCTCGTCGGCGTCGGCGGCGCGGCCCGCGTACGGGCGCGGCGGCGCCTGCTTGCGGAACAGGTGCATCTCCAGCTGGCCGGGCTCCTCCAGCAGCTCCAGCTTCGCCAGGTCCTTCATCGCCTCGTACGGCGTGTGCCCGTCCTTGTAGCCCTCCGGGAACGCGTCGGCGTACCTGGTGAACAGATGCTTGGCCTGCTCGTCGCCGAGCTTGCGTTCCAGCACCAGCCGGTAGTCGTCGTCCCAGAGCCGGGTGGCGTCGGCCAGCTCCTCGGCGAGCAGGTCGGCGTCGATCTCACCGGGCGGGTTGTTCGGGTCGGTACGCACGATGAAGTGCACCCGGGCCAGCATCGACTCGGTCACCCGGGTGGTGTAGTCGACGCCCACGCCGTTCAGCTCGCGCAGCAGGATGTCCTGCATGCGCAGCCGGTTCTGCGTGGTGAACCGGTCCCGCGGCAGGTAGATCAGGCAGGAGATGAACCGCCCGTACGCGTCGCGGCGCAGGAACACCCGCAGTTGCCGGCGGCCCGCCATCCGCAGCACGCCGATCACCGCGTGGTAGAGGTCGTCGGTCTTGATCTGGAACAGCTCGTCGCGCGGGTAGGTCTCCAGGATCTGCAACAGGTCCTTGCCGGAGTGGCTGCGCAGGCTCAGGCCGGAGCGGTCCAGCACCTCGGCGACCTTGCGCCGGACCACCGGCAGCTCCTGCACGCTGGTCCGGTACGCCGCGGTGGAGAACAGCCCCAGGAAGCGCCGTTCCCCGACCACCTCGCCGGCCTCGTTGAAGATCTTGAAGCCGATGTAGTCGAGGTAAGCCGAACGGTGCACTGTGGCACGCGAGTTGGCCTTGGTGATGATGAGCAGGCGCTTCTCCAGCACCTTCTCGTGCGCCTCGGGCGTCATCGAGTTCAGCGACCGGGCCTCCGGCGAGTCGGAGCGCAGGATGCCCAGTCCGGTGCCGAGCACCGCCTCCAGGGCCTGCCCGGTGCGCGCGCCGTCGGTGTGGACGAGGCGGTATTCCCGGTAGCCGAGGAACGTGAAGTGGTCGTGCGCCAGCCAGCGCAGCAGCTCCACCGAGTCCGTGATGTCCTTCTCCGGCACCGGCGGGCGGTTGTCCGACGTCCGGGCGGCGGCCAGCTCGTCGGCGAGCGCCAGGGCCCGCTGCCGCATCTTCGGCCAGTCCTCGACCGCCTCGCGCACGTCGGTGAGCACCCGCTGCAACTCGCGGCGCAGCGTCTCCCGCTCGGCCGCGTCGCGGACCGGGTCGATCTCGATCCGCATCCAGCTCTCGACCAGGTCACCGGCGATCGCGTCGTCCGGTTCCACGTCGGCCGAGACCTCGGTGAGCCGGCCCAGCGGCTCGCGCCGCACCACGACCAGCGGGTGCACCAGCAGGTGCACGTCCAGGTGGCGGGAGTTCAGCAGGGCGGTCACCGAGTCGACCAGGAACGGCATGTCGTCGGTGACGATCTCGACGACCGTGTGGTGCTGCTCGGCGTCCGGCTCGTGGATGCGCAGCTTCAGCTCGCCCGGTACCCGCTGCTGGGCCAGGTCCCGGTGGGCCCGGGCCGCCTCGAGCATCTCCTCGGCGGTGAAGCCGATCAGCTCCTCGTCCGGCGCGAACCGCCAGAAGCGGTCCACGAGTGTGGCCGCGTCGTGGTCGTCGCCGGCCAGCGCGACCGCCTGGGCGACCAGCCGTTCCGCGTTGGGAACGGGCTCGTCCAGCTCGGCGTCCTCCGACTCTCCGGCCAGTGCCTGCGCGGGCAGGCCCAGGTCGTAAAGGGTGTCGATGCTGGAACCGGTCATCCCGGTCACGCCTGTGTCGAGACGGCTGAAACCGTCTCCGTCGGTCGCCGAATCGAAGCTGTCGTCGTCGTCCCGGCCGGTGTCAGCCTGCCGGAGGTCGGGTCCCGGTTTGATCGCCGGACGCCGGTCCATCGGTGCCACTCCCCTCGACCCACCGCGTTGTGGGTCACTCTGCCGCCCAGCCTAGGCCCTACCGCGTGGTACCCCCCGCGGTGGATCATCGACCGGACGTCCGGATCGGGACTTCGTCCTTTCACCCGTTGCGGGTCTGTGGTCGGCCGTTCGCGGAGTACCCCGACTGGCGATGTTCATCACACTGCCACACGCTGCTTGTCGCGCTGCCGGAGGCCGTGGCGGGGCGGTGGCGAGCGGCGGGCCGTACTAGCGTGCAGGGCAGTTACGCACCGGAGGGACTGCTTCATGCCGTTGTCGTACCCCGTCCGCCCCCGCCGTCACACCCGTCACCGCCTCCTCGCGACGCTGGCCGCCGTCCTGGTCACGGCCGGCGCGCTCACCGGATGCTCCGGGGACGACGGCCCGGACGCGGCCGTCGAGGAGTTCCTCGGCGGCTGGCGCTCCGGCGACCTGCACGCGGTCGGCTTCGTCGAGCCGACCGGCGGGCGGCTGCCCGCAGCCGAGGTGACGAAGCAGATCCAGGCGCTCGCCGGCGCGCTCTCGTCCGGCCCGCCGGAGCTGGCGCGCACCGGCGAGATCACCACCCAGGGGGACATCGCCACCGCCCGGGTCAAGGTGAGCTGGGCGCTGCCGGGCGGCGGCCGCTGGGACTACGAGAACCCGGTACGCCTCAAGCGCGGCGACGACGACCGGTGGCAGGTGATCTGGGAGCCGTCGGTGGTGCACGAGAAGCTGGAGAGCGGTGACCGGATCGCGCTGCGGCGGGAGCCGGCGCAGCGGGCGGGTGTGCTGGACGCGTCCGGCCGGCCGATCGTCGCGCCGCGCCCGGTGGTCCGCGTGCAGCTCGTCCCCGGCGAGATCGACGACGTCCCGGGCATGATCCGGAAGCTGGACGCCGCGTTCAAGGCGATCCGGCCCGCGCTCACGCCGCCGGTCGACCTGGGCGACCTGCCCAAGCGCCTCAAGGAGGCGAAGCCGGACGCGCGCGTCGAGGTGGTGACGTTGCGCGACGAGGCGTACCGGCAGATCAAGCCGCGCGTCTACGACCTGCCCGGCACCCGGTTCGCCGCCGAGCAGCTCATGCTGGCGCCGACCCGCGAGTTCGCCCGGGCGCTGCTCGGCTCGGTCGACCAGGCCACCGCCGACGACCTCCAAGCCCACCCCGACAAGTACGCGCGCGGCGACCTGGTCGGCCACGGCGGTCTCCAGGGCCGGTACGACGAACGGCTGCGGGGCGTCCCCGGCGTCACCGTGATCACCGAGCGGACCACGCCGGACGGCAAGGTGGAGCCGACCGGCACGGAGCTGTTCCGCAGCGACCCGAAGCCCGGGCAGCCGGTGCGGACCACCATCGACGCGGCCACCCAGAACGCGGCCGACGCCGCGTTGCGCGGGCAGACCCGCCGGTCCGCCCTGGTCGCCGTGCGGATCAGCGACGGCGCGGTGCTGGCCGCCGCGAACGGCCCGGGCGCGGCGGGCGACAATCTCGCCTTCACCGCCCAGGTGCCACCCGGCTCGACGTTCAAGATGGTCAGCGCGCTCGGCCTGCTCGACCGGGGCGCGGTGACCCCGCAGACGGTCGTGGACTGCCCGAAGACGGCGACTGTCGAGGGCCGCAACTTCAAGAACTCGGACGGCTTCGAGCTGGGCCGGGTGCCTTTCGCCACGGACTTCGCCAAGTCGTGCAACACCGCCTTCGTCGCGCTGGCGCCGAAGCTCGGCCCGGACGGGCTGGCCCAGGCCGGCCGTACGCTCGGCCTGGAGGCCGCGTGGGATCTCGGCACCGAGGCGTTCACCGGCAAGATCTCCGCCAACGGTCCGGCGCCCGAGCAGGCCGCCGCCGCGATCGGCCAGGGCACCACGCTGGTGAGCCCGCTGGCGATGGCCAGCGCCACCGCGGCCGTGACCCGGGGGAAGTTCGAGCAGCCCAAACTTCTGCTCGACCCGGCGCCGGCCAAGCCCGCGCCGTCCGGCGAGGCGCTCAAGCCGGAGTCGGTGGCGGCGCTGAAGTCGATGATGCGCGGGGTCGTCACTTCGGGTAGCGGCAGCGCCCTGGCGGACGTGCCGGGCGAGCCGGTGCACGGCAAGACCGGCACCGCGGAGTACGACAACAACCCGGCGCACACGCACGCCTGGTTCGTCGGTTGGCAGGGCGACGTGGCCTTCGCCGTCTTCGTCGAGCAGGGCGGGGCGGGCTCGAAGGTGGCGGCGCCGATCGCCGAGAAGTTCCTGCGCGGCCTGGCCGGCTGACCCCGTTCACCAGGTCGTGCGATCCTCGTCGATGTCGAACCGCGCAGTGGGGAGGGTCTCGGTGTCTTCTGACCTTTACGCGACAGCCGCCCAGGTGCTCCCGTTGTGCTCCTCGCGCTGATCTGGGAGTCCCGCTTCCTGGAGCGCCTGCGCGGGCAGAACCGCCGGCTGCGGCGCGACGATCCGGGCGGCGTCCTGTTCTGGACCCGGCCCCGCGTGCGCGCGTACTCCCTGTTCATCGTGACGGTCATCGTGACCGGGACGGCACTGGCCGTGCTGGCGCTGGCCGAGGTGCTGCCGCACGGCCCCGTGCTGCGTGCGGGCGTGACCATCTGCGTGCTCCTGGCGTTGGCCACGCTGCTCACCCGCGCCGTGCTGGAGGTGCTGGCCGCGACCTCCGCCGAGCCGGGCTCCGGGGGAGCCGCACCGCCCGCGCCCCGATCCCCGTCGCCCGCACCGACGGCGCCCACTGCTCCTACCGAACCGTGATCGACACGGCCGACGTGCCCTTCGCCGACGGCCGGTGGTCCTCACGGCGGGTATGACGTCGCGGCGTCACTTCCCGGGAAGCGGGGATCACGCCCGGTCGTGCTCGGCGGGTGCCGGCGACGTCTCCTCGGCCGGCGGGACGTCCACCTCGGGCACCGCCACGCGGCGGAGCAGCCCCGGGCCGGAGGGCGGTAGCCGATCCGCCGCGTCGGGCCACGACGGCGGCTCCTCGGCGTCGGCCGGCGCGTACTCGTCGAGCCCGGCGGGCGCGGCCGGCGGGCCGATCGGGTCCGTTGCCACGGCGGGCACCGGCACCGTCACCGCCGCCCGCTGCGCGCGGTGGTTGCCGGCGGTGCGGGGCGCCGGTGCGACAGGCGCGGCCGGCAGCAGCCGGGGCGGCACCGCACCGGGCGCGACGACCGGGGCGAGCCCGGCCACCACCGTGTTCACGATCTCGGCCGCGTACGCGCCGTCCGGGTCGTAGTCGGGATCGAAGACGGTCAGCTCGACACCGAGGCAGTGCGGGGTGTCGACCAGCCCGGCGAGCAGGATCTCCAGCTCGGCGAAGGCGATGCCGCCCGGGTCGGGGGCGTCCACCGCGGGCATCACCGCCGGGTCGAGCACGTCCACGTCGATGTGCACCCAGTAGCCGGCGCAGTCGACGAGCTGCTCGTGCGCCCACTGGGCGGTACGGGCGGCGCCCTCGGCGCGCAGCGCGGGCACCGGCCGGGTGGTGATGCCGGCGGCCTGGAGGTCGAGGCGGTACTCGTCCTGCGCGCGGATGCCGAGCACCACCACGTCGATGTCCCGGAAGTACGGCCGCCGGCCCTCGATGGCGGCCAGGTCGGGCTGCCCCCGGCCGGTGACCAGGGCCAGGTCCTCCCCCGCCGCCGCGCCGACGTAGGAGGCGTTGCCCGGGTGCCGGAAGTCGGAGTGGCCGTCGACGAAGACCAGCCCGATCCGCCCGCCTACCGCCTCGCCGAGGCGGTGCATGGCCAACGCCGAGCCGAGCAGCACCGAGCAGTCGCCGCCGAGCACAAGCGGGAACTCGCCCCGGTCGATGATCGCGCCGATCCGGTCGGCGAGCGCCACCGAGTACGCGGAGATCTCCGGCGCGTGGCAGACGCCGTCGCCGGGTCGCCAGTCGCCCGGGTCGTACCGCGGCGGGGTGAGGCAGCCGGCGTCGCGGGCCCGCAGCCGGGCGAGCAGGCCGTGGTCGCGCAGCGCGCCCGGCGCCTTGGCGCAGCCGGGCACGGAGCTGGCGGTGGGCGGGCGCAGCCCGAGGTTCGTCGGCGCGTCGAGGACGGCGATCCGGCGCATCATGGGCTCCCGTCCTCGGCGGTCGGGCGGGCCGGCGGTGCGCCGGCCCGCGCGGGTTGACTCAGAACAGCGCGCTGGCCAGGGCGCGTCGGGCGGAGGCCACGGCGGGATCGTCCGGGCCGGCGATGGTGAACAGGCCGAGCAGGTGCTGGCGTGCCCGGTCCCGGTCGTCCCCGGCGGTGCGCCGGACCAGGCCGACCAGCCGCTTGTACGCCTGGTCGGCGAGGCCGCTGAGCACCTCGATGTCGGCGGCGAGCAGTTGGGCGTCCACGTCGTCGGGGGCGGCGGCAGCGGCGTCCAGCGCGCCCTGCGGGTCCGCACCGGCCACCCGGCGGGCCAGCCCGACCTGCGCCAGGCCCGCCTCCGCCGCCGCGTCCGCGGGCGACTCGGCCAGGATCTTCCGGTACGCCGCCTCGGCGGCGTCGAGGTCGCCGCTCATCAGCGCGTCGTCGGCGGCGTCGAGGCGCGGGTCCTCCGGCTCGGCCACGGTGACGCCACCGGCCTTGAGCACGGCCTGGAGCCACTGTCGCAACTGCGACTCCGGCACCGGGCCGGGGAAGGCGTCGATCGGGCGGCCGCCGACGATGGCGTACGTGGTGGGCAGCGTCTGGAGCTGGAACATCTGCGCGAGCCGCGGCTGCTGCTGCACGTCGACCCGGGCCAGCAGCCATGTGCCGCCGCCCTCGGCGGCGAGCCGCTCCAGCACCGGGGCGAACTGGTCGCTCTCCGGGTAGCCGGCGGCACCGAAGAAGACCACTACCGGTGTGGTGAGCGAGCGTTCGAGCACCTCGGACTGGATGTTCGCCTCGGTCACGTCGATCACGGCGGCGGAGCCGGCGGGGCTGCCCGGCAGCCCGGTCGGCCCAGCGCCCTGGGACGGTGTGGCGGAGGAGGTGTCGGCCGGTGCGGGGGTGCGCAGCGCGCTGAGGTCGACCGCGCCGCGGGTGAAGATCGACGAGGTGATCCGTGGGTCGCTCATGGTTGTCTAGTCTCGCACGTACGCCACGGATCTCCGACCAGCCGCGACGGCGACAGTCACCACTCTCCCCCAGCTCAGCCCGTTCGCAAGGAAGGGCCCCCTGTTAACGCCTCCGGTAGAGGAAGGGCCCCTTGTTAACAGCGGGTGTTAACAAGGGGCCCTTCCTTGCGGGGCGGGGGTCAGAAGCGGGCGGGCTCTCGGTAGACGCCCCACTCGGCGCGGAGGGCGTCGCAGATCTCGCCGAGGGTGGCCTCGGCGCGAACCGCGTCGAGCATGGCGGGGATCATGTTCTCGCCGGTCCGGGAGACCTCGACCATCCGCGCGACGGCGGCGGTGACGGCGGCGTCGTCGCGGGCCGACTTGCGCTCGGTCAGCACCCGGCGCTGCTCCAGCTCCACCTCGTGCGAGATGCGCAGGATCTCCAGGTCCTTGGCCACCGTGCCGGTGTGGCAGTTGACGCCGACGATCTTCTTGTCGCCCTTCTCCAGCGCCTGCTGGTAGACGAACGCCGACTCGGCGATGTGGCCGGTGAACCAGCCGTCCTCGATGCCGCGCAGGATGCCGGAGGTCATCGGGCCGATGGTGTGCGGGCCCTCGCCGCCGAGCTGCCTGATCCGGGCGAAGATCTCCTCCGCCTCGGCCTCGATCCGGTCGGTGAGCGCCTCGACGTACCAGGAGCCGCCGAGCGGGTCGGCCACGTTCGTCACCCCGGTCTCCTCCATCAGCACCTGCTGGGTCCGCAGGGCGATCTCGGCCGACTCGTCGGTGGGCAGGGCGAGCGTCTCGTCGAGGGCGTTCGTGTGCAGCGAGTTGGTGCCGCCGAGCACCGCGGCCAGCGCCTCCACGGCGGTGCGTACCACGTTGTTGACCGGCTGCTGGGCGGTCAGCGACACCCCGGCGGTCTGCGTGTGGAACCGCAGCCACTGGGCCTTCTCGCTGGTCGCGCCGTACACGTCACGCAGCCAGCGGGCCCAGATCCGGCGGGCGGCGCGGAACTTGGCGATCTCCTCGAAGAAGTCCACGTGGGAGTCGAAGAAGAAGCTCAGGCCGGGGGCGAACGTGTTCACGTCCAGCCCGCGCGACAGGCCCAGCTCGACGTAGCCGAACCCGTCGGCGAGCGTGTACGCCAGCTCCTGCGCGGCGGTCGAGCCGGCCTCGCGGATGTGGTAGCCGGAGACGGACAGCGGCTTGTACCGGGGGATCTCCCGCGCGCAGTACTCCATCAGGTCGCCGATGAGGCGCAGGTGCGGCTCGGGGTCGAACAGCCACTCCTTCTGCGCGATGTACTCCTTGAAAATGTCGGTCTGGAGCGTTCCGTCCAGCGTGGACAGGTCGGCGCCCTGCCGTTCGGCGGCGACCAGGTACATGCAGAAGACCGGCACGGCCGGGCCGGAGATGGTCATCGAGGTGGTCACGCCGGCCAGGTCGATCCCGTCGAACAGCACCTCCATGTCGGCCGCCGAGTCCACTGCGACACCACAGTGGCCGACCTCGCCGAGCGACTGCGGGTCGTCCGAGTCGCGGCCCATCAGCGTCGGCATGTCGAAGGCGACGGAGAGACCGCCGCCGCCCGCGCCGAGGATCATCTTGTAGCGCTCGTTCGTCTGCCGGGCGTTGCCGAAGCCGGCGAACTGCCTGATGGTCCAGGTCCGCCCGCGGTAGCCGGTCGGGTACAGACCCCTGGTGTACGGGAACTCGCCCGGCCAGCCGATCCGCTCGAACCCGGGGTACGCGGCGTCCTCCGGCGGGCCGTACACCGGCTCGACCGGCATTCCGGACAGCGTGGTGAAGTCCGCGTCGCGCTTGCGGGCGGCGTCGTAGCGGGCCTGCCAGCGGGCCCGACCGGCGGCGATCTCGTCAGCGTCCATGCGCGGAGCTCCTTCTCAAGTCGTCGTCCCGCTTCCGAGTGTAGAGCGAGATCCTGAACGATCCTTAAGGGCTCGCGTACCGGCCGGTAACCCGGCGGGCCGCCCGCCATCCCGACGCATGGCCGTCGATCCGCAGGTCAGGGCGCTGTCTCACGTGGCGGACGGCTGCCCGGCGCAGCCTCCCCGCGAGCGGGTTCCCGTGCCACACTCCCGCCGTGGGCAATCGAATCGCGACCCGGCTGATTACCTAGGCGGCGTACGCCTCCGCGTGCGTCGCCGGCCAAGCCATCCTGTCGGCTCGTCCTAGTGAGGCCCCCGTGAGCGTGTCCGCATCCACCCCCGCAACCGTCGGCCATCCCCGGCCCGCCCCCGGCCGCCCGCACGCCGATCCGGCCGGTGAGCACGGCTCGCCGAGCACGATGGTGATCCACCTCGGCGTGGGGCACTCCACGACCGGGCTGCTCAAGGTGCTGTCCGTGCTGCACTCGCGCCGGGTCGCCGTCTCGCACGTCCAGTACGTGCAGTGCCCCGACCGGTCCGCGGTGATGATCGTGGAGTGCTCCCCCGGCACGGCGCCGATGGAGACGGTGCGCAAGAGCGTCGCGAACGCCGTACCGGTCGTCAGCGTCAGCGTGCACAGCGCGCCGAGCCGCGAGAGCGTACGGCGACTGCGGTCGGGCCGCGGCACCCACAGGTGACGGGTCAGCCGGCGGGCTCCGGACCGGCGGCGCGCATGACGTCGCGGGCGGTGAGCGCCACGTGCAGCGACAGGCGCCGCTCGCTCGAGTCCAGGTCGACGCCGAGCACCCGCTCGATCAGCTCCAGCCGCTGGTAGAGCGCCGACCGCGACAGCGACATCGCGTCCGCCGCGCGCCGCTTGTTGCGCCCCTCCACCAGGTACGTCTCCAGCAGCGCGACGTGGTTCGTGCCGTGCCGCTGGTCGTAGGAGAGCAGCGGGCCCAGCTCGCGCTCGACGAACGTCTGCAGGCGCACGTCGTCGCGCAGCAGGTACAGCAGGCCCCGGAGGCGGACGTCGTGCAGCCGGTAGAACGCGCGGGGCTCGGCGGTGTGCACCGTCGCGTCGGCCACCTGCGCCGCCTCGACCAGTGAGCGCCGGGCCAGGTCGAGCGTGCGGACCACCGATCCGGCGGCGACCACCACGTCCGAGCCGGCCCGGTGACCGGCCCGGGTGAGCGCTGTGGACAGGCCGTGCAGCGCGGCCTCGTCCGAGCCGGTCTCGTCGAGGGCGACGAGGAGGGTGACGCCGGTGCCGCCCGCCGCCTCGTCCACGTCGCCGGCGAGCGCGGCGAGCCCGCACTCGCGTACCGCCGTCTCCACCGCGTCCAGCAGCTCCCGTCGGCGCGCGTTCGGGTCGGCGCCGCCGGCCGGGGCCGCCCGCCGCCGACGGACCACGACCCCGAGCAGCGGTCGCTGTTCCAGGACGACACCGAGCCCGCGCGCCCGCAGCGCCACGTCCCGGGTGGGCGCCGAGTGGTTGACGATGCTCAGCAGCAGGCTGCTGCGCGCCTGCCGCTCGACCGACGAGGAGTCCCGGGCGACGAGCTGGTTCAACGCGATGGTGGACGCGGCCCGCTCCAGCAGCACCCGGGTCCGGGCCGGCGGCTCCTGGTCGCACAGCAGCACGAGCCGCCCCCACCTGTTGCCGCGCGCCTCGACGCTCGTCACCAGCCAGCCGGAGCGCGGCTCGTAGCCGGTGCCGGACGGGACCTCGACCGCGCGCGAGCGGGTCTCCCACCGGTCCAGCAACTCCTCCGCGGTCAGCGGGCCGGTCTCGTACGCGAGCACGTGGTGGGCGAGGTTCTCCAGCACCGCGGGACGCCGGGACAGGCGGGTGACCTCGCGGAGCACCTGCCGGGGCTCGGCGCCCTCCACCGACAGCTCGGTGAAGATGCGGTGGATCTCGTCCTTGGCGAGCAGTTCGGCGGTCTGCTCCTCGACGATCACGGAGTGGACGACCTCGGTCACCGCCACGAACCGCATCTCGCGCCGCAACGCGATGAGGGGCAGGTTCCGGCTGCGGGCGTGCTCGACCAGCCCGGCCGGTAGGGTGCCACCGAACCGGCGGCCCAGCTCGACCACCACGCCCGCCACCCCGACGGCCGCCAGGCCGTCGATCCAGCGGCGCAGCCCGTCGTCGTCGGGGGGCAGGCCGATGCCGGTGGTCAGCACCAGCTCACCGCCGCGCAGCAGGTCGGCGATCTCGGGGATCTCGGCGACGTGCACCCAGCGCACCGGCGCGTCCAGCCGGTCCCGGCCGGCCAGGACACGCGGCCCGGCCTGCTGCAACGCCGGCAGTTCGAGCACGTCACGAACCGTCATCGGCATCGGCGGCGTTTCTCCCTTCCCCTCGGCGCACAGTATGTGCGCATCCCGGGTACGGGAACGACACAGTGCCCATTGCCCGGACCTGGGGAAGCGCAGATGATCCGGGCATGACCCAGACAGCACCCGGCACCGTGCCCGCTCCCGTCCCGCTGGAGCGGGTGACCCACTGGATCGACGGCAAGCCGTTCGCCGGCGTCACCGAGCGTACGGCCCCAGTCTACGATCCGGCGCTGGGCTCGGTCCGCACGGAGGTGCCGCTGGCCTCGGTCGACGAGGTGGACCAGGCCGTCGCCTCCGCCGCCGCCGCGTTCACCTCCTGGCGGAACTCGTCGCTGACCAAGCGCACCCAGGTGCTGTTCGCGTTCCGGGAGCTGGTCAACCAGCACAAGCAGGAGCTGGCCGAGCTGATCACGGCCGAGCACGGCAAGGTCGTCTCGGACGCCCTCGGCGAGGTCACCCGCGGGCTGGAGGTCGTCGAGTTCGCGTGCGGGATCCCGCACCTGCTCAAGGGCGGCTACTCCGAGGGCGTCTCCACGAACGTGGACGTCTACTCGATCCGCCAGCCGGTCGGCGTCTGCGCCGTCATCTCGCCGTTCAACTTCCCGGTGATGGTCCCGATGTGGTTCGTGCCCATCGCCATCGCGGCGGGGAACACCGTCGTGCTCAAGCCCAGCGAGAAGGACCCGTCGGCGTCGCTGCTCGTGGCCCGGCTCTGGGAGCGGGCCGGCCTGCCCGCCGGCGTGTTCAACGTCGTGCACGGCGACAAGGTGGCGGTGGACCGGCTGCTGGAGCACCCCGAGGTCAAGGCGGTGTCGTTCGTCGGCTCCACGCCGATCGCCCGGTACGTCTACGAGACCGGCACCCGCAACGGCAAGCGCGTCCAGGCCCTCGGCGGCGCGAAGAACCACATGGTGGTGCTCCCGGACGCCGACCTCGACCTGGCCGCCGACGCGGCGGTGAACGCCGGTTTCGGCTCGGCCGGCGAGCGGTGCATGGCGATCTCCGCCCTGGTGGTCGTCGAGCCCGTCGCCGACGACCTGGTGGCCCGGATCCGCGAGCGCATCGCCACCCTGAAGGTCGGTGACGGGCGGCGCTCCTGCGACATGGGCCCGCTGGTCACCCGGGAGCACCGCGACCGCGTCGCGTCGTACCTCGACGCGGGCGTCGAGGCCGGCGCCGAGCTGGTGGTGGACGGCCGCGAGGTGCGGGTCGACGGCGACGAGTCCGGGTTCTGGCTCGGACCGAGCCTGCTGGACCGGGTGCAGCCGGAGATGAGCGTCTACACCGACGAGATCTTCGGGCCGGTGCTGTCGGTGGTGCGCGTCGGCAGCTACGACGAGGCGCTCACCCTGGTGAACGCCAACCGGTACGGCAACGGCACGGCCATCTTCACGAACGACGGCGGCGCGGCCCGCCGCTACCAGAACGAGGTCGAGGTCGGCATGGTCGGCGTCAACGTGCCGATCCCGGTGCCGATGGCCTACTACTCCTTCGGCGGCTGGAAGGACAGCCTCTTCGGCGACTCGCACGCCCACGGCGCCGAGGGCGTGCACTTCTTCACCCGCGGCAAGGTCGTCACCTCCCGGTGGCTCGACCCCAGCCACGGCGGCATCAACCTCGGCTTTCCCGAGAACGTCTGAGCAGCGGAAGAGAGAACGCCGATGAGCACCAGCGCACGCCGCACCTACGAGCTGGACCGCGCGCACGTCTTCCACTCCTGGTCCGCCCAGTCGCAGCTCGACCCGATGGTGGTCGAGCGCGCCGAGGGGTCGTACTTCTGGGACGGTGACGGGAACCGCTACCTGGACTTCTCGTCGCAGCTCGTCAACACCAACATCGGCCACCAGCACCCGGTGGTGGTCGCGGCGATCCAGGAGCAGGCGGCCCGCCTGTGCACGATCGCGCCGTCCTACGCCAACGACGTCCGCGGCGAGGCGGCCCGGCTGATCACCGAGCTGACCCCGGCCGGCCTGGACAAGGTCTTCTTCACAAACGGCGGCGCGGACGCGATCGAACACGCCGTCCGGATGGCCCGGCTGCACACCGGCCGGCCGAAGGTGCTGTCGCAGTACCGCAGCTACCACGGCGGCACCCAGACCGCGGTGAACCTCACCGGCGACCCGCGCCGCTGGCCCAGCGACAACGGCACCGCCGGGGTGGTGCACTTCTTCGGCCCGTTCCGGTACCGGTCGGAGTTCGGCGCCACCACCGAGGAGGAGGAGTGCACGCTCGCGCTGCGCCACCTCGAACGCGTCGTGGAGATGGAGGGCCCGTCCACCATCGCCGCGATCGTGCTGGAGACGGTGCCGGGCACGGCCGGCATCATGCCGCCGCCGCCGGGCTTCCTCGCGGGCGTACGGGAACTGTGCGACAGGCACGGCATCCTCTACATCGCCGACGAGGTGATGGCGGGCTTCGGGCGTACCGGCGCCTGGTTCGCGCTGGACCACTACGGCGTGACGCCCGACCTGATCACCTTCGCCAAGGGCGTGAACTCCGGTTACGTCCCGCTCGGCGGTGTGGTGATCGCCGAGCACGTCGCCGAGACGTTCGCCGACCGCGCCTACCCGGGCGGCCTGACCTACTCCGGTCACCCGCTGGCCACCGCCGCCGCCGTCGCGACCATCAACGTGATGCGGGACGAGCGGATCGTCGAGAACGCCGCCACGATCGGCGCCGACGTGCTGGGCCCGGGGCTGCGCGACCTCGCCGACCGGCACCCGAGCGTCGGTGACGTACGCGGGCTCGGCGTGTTCTGGGCGCTGGAACTGGTGCGCGACCGCGAGACGAAGGAGCCGCTGGCGCCGTACGGGTCGTCGTCGCCGGAGATGAACGAGGTGCTGGCCGCGTGCAAGCGGGGCGGCCTGGTCGCGTTCGCGAACTTCAACCGGATCCACGTGGTGCCGCCGTGCACCGTGTCGGAGACGGAGGCCAAGGCGGGCCTGGCGATCCTCGACGAGGCGCTGACACTCGCCGACCGCCACACGGTCTGAGGCAACGCCCACACCGCCCGCCGGGTCCACCCCGGCGGGCGGTCCCGTATCCGAGATCCGCGAGACGGCCGGCGACCCCGGTGACGCGGAGACCCCGCACCCAGAAGGTGACGAATGACTACCGTAGATCTCGCCGACCCACCGGTCACCAACCCCTTCGCCGGCACCACCGGCCTTCCGCGTACGTCCGAGGGCTGGACCCAGCTCGTCACCCCGGACGGGCGCCTGCACCCGGACGTGGACGCCGACCACGACGCCCTCGGCCGGCTCACCCGTGACCTGTACCGGGGGATGCGGCTCGCGCGCCGCCTCGACGACGAGGCGTTCGCGTTGCAGCGACAGGGCGAGCTGGGCCTGTGGTTGCAGTGCCGCGGCCAGGAGGCCGCCCAGGTCGGCTCCGTCGCGGCGGTACGCGCCGACGACTACGTCTTCCCGAGCTACCGGGAGCACGCCGCGGCGCTGTGGCGCGGCATCGGCCCGGCCGACCTGCTGCGCCAGTGGCGCGGTGTCGCGCACAGCGGCTGGGATCCGGAGCCGTACTCGTTCCACATCTACACGCTGGTCCTGGCCGCTCAGCTGCTGCACGCCACCGGGTACGCGCTCGGCGTGCAGCGCGACGGCAGCGACACGGTGGTCGTGACGTACTTCGGTGACGGCGCCGCGAGCGAGGGCGACGCGAGCGAGGCGATGAACATCGCCGCCGTCAACGACGCCCCGATGGTGTTCTTCTGCCAGAACAACCAGTGGGCCATCTCCACTCCCACGTCGTCGCAGACCCGTACGCCGATCCACCGGCGCGGCGCCGGGTTCGGCCTGCGCGGCGAGTGGGTCGACGGCAACGACGTGCTGGCGGTGTACGCGGTGACGTCCGCGGTCACCGAGCACGCCCGGTCCGGCAACGGCCCCGCGATCGTCGAGGCCACCACGTACCGGATGGGCGGGCACAGCACGTCGGACGACCCGACCCGGTACCGCACCGACGACGAGCTGGAGACCTGGCGGGCGCGGGATCCGCTGGCCCGGGTCGAGGCGCTGATGCGCGCCGAGGGCTGGAGCGACGAGGCGTTCCTCGGCGAGGTCCAGGCCGAGGCGGACGAGATCGCCGACCGTACCCGCCGGGAGTGCCTGGCGCTGGCGGCGCCGGACCTCGCGGACGCCTTCGCCACGGTGCTGGCTGACGTGCCCCAGCTGCTGCGGGAGGAGCGCGACGCGTTCGTCGCCTACCGCGCCTCCTTCCTCGACTGACGCCCGCCCGATCGGAGAACACGTTTCATGCTCACCCTCTCTCAGGCACTGAACTCAGGCCTGCGCCGCGCCATGGAGGACGACGACAAGGTCCTCCTGATGGGCGAGGACGTCGGCCGGCTCGGCGGCGTCTTCCGGGTCACCGACGGCCTCCAGAAGGACTTCGGTGAAGCCCGGGTGGTGGACACCACGCTCGCCGAGTCCGGGATCATCGGCACCGCCATCGGTTTGGCGCTGCGCGGGTACCGCCCGGTCTGCGAGATCCAGTTCGACGGCTTCGTCTACCCGGCGTTCAACCAGATCGTCTCCCAGCTCGCCAAGATGCGCGCCCGCACCGGCGGCCGTACCGCCCTGCCGGTGGTGGTGCGGATCCCGGTCGGCGGCGGCATCGGCGCGGTGGAGCACCACAGCGAGTCGAACGAGGCGTACTTCGCGCACACCGCCGGGCTGCGGGTCGTCTACTGCGCCAGCCCGGACGACGCGCACTGGATGATCCGCCAGGCCCTCGCCGGTGACGACCCGGTCATCTTCTACGAACCGAAGCGCCGCTACTGGGTCAAGGGCGAGGTGACAACCGCCGGGCCGCCGCTGCCGCTGGACCGCGCCCGGACCGTGCGGCCGGGCACCGACGTGACGCTGCTGACGTACGGGGGCACCGTCGCCACCTGCGTCGCCGCCGCCGAGGCGGCCGCACCGGAGGGCCGCGACATCGAGGTGATCGACCTGCGGTCCATCTCCCCGCTGGACGTGGCGACCATCGAGGAGTCGGTCCGCCGTACCGGCCGGGCGGTGGTGGTCCACGAGGCCCCCACGTTCGCCGGGTTCGGTGCCGAGGTCGTCGCGCAGGTGACCAGCCGGTGCTTCTACTCGCTGGAGGCGCCGGTCGAGCGGGTCGGCGGCTTCAACCTGCCGTACCCGCCCGCGAAGGTCGAGGAGGAGTACCTGCCCGACCTGGACCGGATCCTCGACGCCGTCGACCGCGTCCTGGCCGCGTGAAGGGAGAAGGAGCAGTGACCGTTCAGCAGTTCCGCCTGCCCGACGTCGGCGAAGGGCTCACCGAGGCCGAGATCGTCACCTGGCGGGTCGCGCCGGGCGACCCGGTACGCCTCAACGACGTCATCGTGGACATCGAGACCGCCAAGGCGGTGGTCGAGCTGCCCAGCCCGTACGCCGGTGTGGTGGACCGCCTTTTCGCCGAGGAGGGGCAGACAGTCGAGGTCGGCTCGCCGATCATCGCGATCCGGGTGGCGGGCGACGGCCCGGCCGCCGACGAGCCCGCCGCCGCGCCGCCCGCCGACGAAACGTCCGCCGACGAGCCGGCCGCGGAGCGCACCGCGGTGCTCGTGGGCTACGGGGTGTCCGCGCAGGCCCGGACGCGCCGGCCACGTCGCACCCCGTCCGTCCGGCCGGCCGACACCTCCCGCCCGGCGCACACGTCCCGGCCGCCGGTGCTCACCAAGCCGCCGCTGCGCAAGCTCGCCAGGGACCTCGGTGTGGAGCTGGCGGACGTGCGCGGCAGCGGCCCCGACGGCCGGATCACCCGCCAGGACCTGCTCGACCACACCACCGGCCCGGCACCGGCGGCCGAACACCGCCGGGACGAGCGCCTGCCCGTGCGCGGGGTCCGCAAGGCGACCGCCGCCGCCATGGTCGCCAGCGCGTTCACCGCGCCGCACGTCACCGAGTTCCTCACCGTCGACATGACCGGCACCGTGGAGTTCGTGGACCGGCTGAAGCAGGACCCGGCGTTCCAGGGGGTGAAGGTCAGCCCGCTGCTCGTGGCGTCCCTGGCCCTGCTGGACGCGATCCGCCGGCACCCGGACGTCAACGCCCGGTGGGACGAGGAGAACCAGGAGATCGTCCGGTTCGCCGACGTCAACCTGGGTATCGCCGCCGCGACGCCGCGCGGCCTGCTGGTGCCGAACATCAAGGCCGCGCAGAACCTTCCGGTACGGGACCTCGCGGTCGCCCTGAACGAGCTGGCGGCCACGGCGCGGGAGGGCCGCACCCGTCCCGCCGACCTGGCCGGCGGCACCGTCACCATCACCAACATCGGTGTGTTCGGGGTGGACGCCGGCACCCCGATCCTCAACCCCGGTGAGGCGGCCATCCTCTGCCTCGGTGCGCTGCGCCGGATGCCGTGGGTGGTCGACGAGCAGGTCGTCCCCCGCTGGACCGCGCAGTTGTCGCTGTCGTTCGACCACCGGCTGGTGGACGGGGAACTGGGCAGCCGGGTGCTCGCCCACGTCGGGCGGTTCCTGGAGGATCCGCTGTGGGGCCTGGCCCTGCGCTGAGGACGGCAGACGAACGGCGCGTGGACGGACCCGGGTCCGTCCACGCGCCGTCGTCGTACGAGCGGCCGCGTACGCGTCAGCCGGCCGTGGTGCCGCCGTCGAGGACGAGCGTGTGGCCGGTGACCATCCGCGCCTCGTCGCTGGCGAGGAACACCACCGCGTCGGCGGAGTCGCGCGGCGTCGCCATGCGGCCCAGCGGGATCGACGCGCGGAAGTTCTCCCGGGCGCTGTCCGGCACGTCGCCCATGCCCCCGAGGAACGCCGAGAGCATCGGCGTCTCGGTCGCCGCCGGGGCGATCGCGTTGACCCGGATGCCATGCGGCGCGAGTTCCAGCGCCAGTGCCTTCATCAGGCCGATGACGCCGTGCTTGGCTGCGGTGTACGGCGCGTACCGGGGACGGGCGATGACGGCCTGGAGGGACGCGGTGAACACGATCGCGCCGCCACCGGCGGCGATCAGCGCGGGCACGGCGGCCTGCGCGGTCCAGAACGCCCCCTTGAGGTTGACGTCGATGACGCGGTCCAGCGTCGCCTGGTCGACCTCGTCGACCGGGCCGGTGAACGGCGTACCGGCGTTGGCGTGCATGAGGTCGAGCCGGCCGAACCGCTCGACGGCGGTCTCCACGGCGGCGCGGCAGTCCTCGGCGCGGGTGACGTCGCAGGCCACGCCGGTCACGGCGGAGCCGAACTCGGCGGCCGCCTTCGCGGCGCGGTCGCCGTCGAGGTCGGCGATGACGACGCGCGCGCCCTCCTCGACGAGCCGGCCGACTGTGGCCAGTCCGATGCCGCTGGCGCCTCCGGTGACGACGGCGACGCGGTCAACCAACCTCATGTGCTGCTCCTGTTGAATCGGTCCAGGAGGTCGCCGCTCAGGGTGGGCACCGCGGACAGCAGCCTCTGGGTGTAGGGGTGCTGAGGGTCGGAGTAGATCGATTCGGTGTCACCCGTCTCGACGATCCGGCCCTGGTTCATCACCGCGATCCGGTCGCACAGGTACCGGACGACGGACAGGTCGTGGGAGACCAGGATCAGGGTCAGCTTGAACTGCTCGGCCAGGTCGGTGAGCAGGTTGAGGATCTGCGCGCGCACCGACACGTCGAGCGCGCTGACCGGCTCGTCACCCACGATGACCTTCGGCCCGGCCGCGAGGGCGCGGGCGATCGCGATGCGCTGGCGCTGGCCGCCGGAGAACTGGTGCGGGTAGCGGGTCACCGCCTCCTCGGGCAGGCCCACCGAGTGCATCAGCTCGGCCACGCGGGCCCGGTGGTCACCGGGCAGGCGCAACGCGCGCATCGGCTCCGCGACGATGTCCGCGACGCGCATGCGCGGGTTCAGCGACGACATCGGGTCCTGCAACACCATCTGCACGTCGCGGCGCAGGAACCCGAGCCGCCGCTCCGGCAGGCCGCTGATCCGCTGCCCCTGGTAGAACGCGGCGCCGGAGGTCGGCTGGTCGAGGGCCATGAGGATGCGCGACAGGGTGGACTTGCCGGAGCCGCTCTCCCCCACGATGCCGAACGCCTCGCCCTCGTGGACCTGCACGCTCACGCCGTCGAGCGCGCGGATCGGCTGTCCCGGCGTACGCAGCGACCGCCGCGGGGCGCGGTACTCGCGTACCACGTCGACGGCTTCCAGCAACGGGGTGGTGGTCATGCGCTGGCCTTCCCGCTTCCTAGGGGCTGGTCGCTCTCGATCGGGTGGTGGCAGGCCGCCCGCTGGGTGCTGCCGGGCGGCGCGGTCAGCAGCGGCACGGTCCGGCAGACGTCGTCGGCGCGCGGGCAGCGGTTGCGGTACACGCACCCGGTGGGGAACGACCCGAGCGACGGAACCCGGCCCGGGATGGTCGACAGCCGGCCGCTGCCGTCGGTGCTCTCCAGCACCGTCGACGCCCGCAGGCCCGCCGTGTACGGGTGCCGGGGCGAGTCGAACACGGTGGCAACGTCGCCGTGCTCGACGATCGAGCCGCCGTACATGACGAGCAGTTCCTGGCAGATGCTGGCGACGACGGGCAGGTCGTGCGTGATGAGCAGCAGCGACGCGCCCTCCTCGCGCACCAGCGTGTCCATCAGCCGCAGCATCTCCGCCTGCACGGTGACGTCCAGCGCGGTGGTGGGCTCGTCAGCGATCAGCACGGCGGGGTCGCAGGCCAGCGCGATCGCCAGGACGACGCGCTGGCGCTGACCGCCGGAGAGCTGGTGCGGGTACTTGCGCGCGGTGCGGTCCGGTTCGGGCAGCTGGACCCGGTCGAGCAGCTCGACGGCGCGGGCGGCGGCCGCCCCGCGGCTCATCCCCTTGTGCAGCCGCAGCGACTCGGCGACCTGGTTGCCGACCCGCATCAGCGGGTTCAGCGCCGTCATCGGCTCCTGGAACACCATGGCGATGTCGTTGCCACGGACCGCGCACATCTGCTTGTCGGACAGGTCGAGCAGGTTACGGCCGTTCAGCAGCACCCGTCCGGACGCCGTCACGCCGTGCGGCAGCAGGCCCATCAGCGCGAGCGCGGTCAGCGACTTGCCGCAGCCGGACTCGCCGATGAGCCCCATCCGGCGGCCCCGCCCGATCTCGAACGAGACACCCTTGACGGCCTGGATGTCGTGGACACTGACGACGAGGTCCTCCACCACGAGCCCGCTCATCCCGGTCACCGTCCTCTCAGCCGCGGGTCGAGGGCGTCGCGCAGCCCGTCGCCCATGAGGTTGAAACCGAGCACCGACAGGGCGATGGCCAGACCGGGCCAGACCGCGAGCATCGGCTGTACGACGAAGTAGTTCTGCGCCTCCTGGAGCATCCGGCCCCAGGTGGGGGTCGGCGGCGGGGTGCCGTACCCGAGGTAGGACAGCGCCGCCTCGGCGAGCACCGCGTGCGCGAACGACACCGACGCCTGCACGATGAGCAGGGCCGCGATGTTCGGCAGCACGTACCGCACCATGAGCACCACGCCCCGGCGGCCGTAGCTGCGCGCCGCCAGCACGAAGTCGCTCTGCAGCACCTGCATCGCGCCGGCCCGGGTGAGGCGGCCGAACACCGGGACGTTGGCGACGCCGATGGCGATCATGCCGGTGAGCGTGGAGGCGCCGAAGCCGGCCGCCAGGATGATCGCCAGCAGGATGGCCGGGAAGGCGAAGACGATGTCCAGCCCCCGCATCACCGGTTCGCTGAGCCAGCGCCCACCGCCGGCGGCGAGCAGACCCAGCGGTACGCCGATCGCCGCGGCGATCGCGACGGCGACGACACCGACGAACAGGGTGGTCCGCGCGCCGACGAGCAGCTGGCTGACGATGTCCCGCCCGAAGTGGTCGGTGCCGAGCCAGTAGTCGCCGCCCGGGGCCAGCAGGGTGTTGGCCGGGTCGACCCGGGTCGGGTCGTACGGCGTCCAGACGAACGACACAAGCGCGGTGAGGACGACCAGGCCCACCAGGGCGGCGCCGATCACCAGCGTGAGGTTCCAGCGGCGGCGCGGCTTGACGGGGCCGGGCGCGACGACGTCGGCGGTGGCGTCCGGTGGGGCGTCGGCGACTGATGTCATGCCTTGCTCCTCAGCCTGGGGTCGACCGCGTGGTACACCACGTCGACCAGGAAGTTGATCAGAAGCACCGCCGCCGTGAGCACCATGACCGTGCCCTGCACCTTCAGCAGGTCGCGGTTGCCGACGTCCTGCAACAGCATCCGGCCGAGGCCGGGCAGGCCGAAGACGTTCTCGATCACGACGGTGCCGATGAGCAGCGTCGCGAGTTGCAGGCCGAGGACGGTGATGACCGGGATGGCGGCGTTGCGCAGCGCGTGCCGGGTCAGCGCCTGCGAGCGGCTGAGTCCCTTGGCCCGCGCGGTCTGGATGAAGTCCTCCTGCATGACCTCGACCACCGCGGAGCGGACGTAGCGCATCAGGATCGCGCCCTGGGCCACGCCGAGGGCCAGGGCCGGCATCAGCAGGGCCTGGACGGCGTCGCCGACGTCGTCCCAGCCGGTGAACCCGCCGGCCGGCAGCCACTGGAGTTTCACCGCGAACACGGTGATGAGCAGGATGCCCAGCCAGAACGAGGGGACCGCGATGCCGACCTGGCTGAACGCCGACAACGCCGTACCGATGGCGGTGCGGCTCTTCACCGCCGCCAGGATGCCCAGCGGCACTGCGATGAGCAGCGCCAGCGTCATCCCGGCGAGGATGAGCGGCACGGTGACGCCGAGCTTGTCGGCGATCTCCGAGCCCACCGACACGCCGCTGAGCGGCGAGACGCCGAAGTCACCGCGGATCAGGCCGCCGGCCCAGTCGAGGTACCGCTCGGTGAACGGCCGGTTCGTCCCGAACTGCTCCCGCAGCGCCTCCAGCGCCTCCGGCGTGGCGTTCACGCCGAGCATCGCCTGCGCCTGGTCGCCCGGCAGCAGCGCCAGCATCGTGAAGACGAGGACGGACGCGGCGAACAGCGAGACCGCGAGGATGGCCAGCCGCCGGACGAAGTAGATCACCATGCGTGTGTGCTCCCACTCCGAGTCATGGCCTGATCATCACCATCTTGGTCACGGTCAGCTCCTCCATGGCGAAGCGCGGTCCCTCCCGGCCGATGCCGGAGTCCTTGACGCCGCCGTACGGCATGTTGTCGGCGCGGAAGCCGGGCACCTCGTTCACCAGCACCCCGCCCACGTCGAGGCGGCGCACGACGTCGAGGGCGACCGCCAGGTCACGGGTGAAGACAGCGGCCTGGAGCCCGTAACGCGACCTGTTGACCAGCTCGACCGCCGCGTCCATGTCCGGCACCGACCGGACGCAGACCACCGGGCCGAAGATCTCCTCCGCCCAGCACTCGGCGTCCTCGGGGACGTCGACGAGCACTGTCGGTTGCAGCACCCGGCCCTGCGCCGTACCGCCGGACAGGCAGCGCGCCCCGGCGGCGACCGCGCGGTCCACCCACGAGTGGACCCGCTCGGTGGACGCCTCGTCCACCAGCGCGGACACCCGGGTGTCGGCGGACCGGGGGTCGCCGGTGGTGACAGTGGCCAGCAGCGGCCGGAGGCGTTCCAGCAGCGCCTCGCGGACCGGCTCCTCGACGATCACCCGCTGCACGCTGATGCACGCCTGGCCGGAGGCGTAGAACCCGCCGCGTACGACGGCCTCGGCGGCCCGGTCGAGGTCGGCGTCGCGGCCGACGACGAGCGCCGCGTTGGACCCGAGTTCCAGCAGCACCTTGCGCGGGGCCGCGGCGCGGGCGATCTGGTGGCCGACGTGCGCCGAGCCGGTGAACGACACGGCGGCGACGCCGGGGTGCGTGGTCAGGAGCTTGCCGACCTCGACGCCACCGGTGACGAGCTGGACCCCGGCGGCCGGGCAGCCGGCCCGGCGGAACAGGTCGACGAGCACCAGGGTGGCCAGCGGCGTGTTCGGCGCCGGCTTGACGATCACCGGACAGCCCGCCGCCACCGACGGGGCGACCTTGTGGGCGGCCAGCAGCAGCGGGTAGTTGAACCCGGTGATGCCGACGACGACACCGACCGGGCGGCGTACCCAGAAGCCGAGCATGCCCTCGCCGGACGGCTGCATGTCCAGCGCCACCGTCTCGCCGGTCAGGTGCCCGACCTCCTCGGCGGCCGTCTCCAGCGTGACGAGCGTGCGGGCCACCTCGACCCGGCAGTCGACAAGCGGCTTGCCGGTCTCCAGGACCAGCAGCTCGGCGAGGTCGTCGGCGCGGGCGCGCACCTCGGCGGCGACTGTCGTCAGGATCGCGCGCCGCCGGTGGCCGGGCAGGGCGGCCATCTCCGCGGCGACCCCGAGCGCCGCCTCGACCGCCTTCTCCGCGTCGGTGGGGTCACCCCAGGGCGCCTGGATCACAGTGCTGCCGTCGTACGGGAACCGCACCGGGGCGGTCTGCGCGGTGGTGGTCCAGTCCGCGCCGATCGGCAGCCCGGCGGGCAGCGCGGTCAGCAGCTCCCGCGCGGTCACGACGCCGCTCCCGCCCGGGCGCCGGTGGTGCCGGTGAGGAAGGCGAGCGCCGCGTCGGCGTACACCTTCGTCTTGCGGACGATGTCGTCGACCTCGACGTACTCGTCGGGCTGGTGGGCGATCCACTTCGGGCCCGGGCCGTACACCACGTTCGGGATGCCGCTGTCACGCCACAGGATGGTGCCGTCGGTCGCGCCGGGCACGCCGCCGAAGACCGGCTCGGCGCCGGTGACGGCGCGGTGCGCGCCGGCCACGGCAAGCGAGATCGGGTGGTCCTCCGGGGTGACCGCGCACGGCCTGTCGTCGACGACCTCGACGGCGAAGGTGACGCCGTGCCGGGCGCCGATGGCGTCGGCGTCGGAGCGGACCCGCGCGGCCAGGGCGGCGTGGTCGACACCGGGTACGGTCCGGCAGTCCACGCCGAGCACGGCGCGGCCGGGGATGACGTTGAGCTGGTCGGCGGAACCGGCGTCCAGGACCGTGGGGGTCAGGTACGTCGGGCCGAGGTGCTCGTGCTCACCCGGGTCCGCCTGCAGCTCCTGCTGGAACCGGCCGAGCGCGGCGACCAGCTCGGCGACCGCGGGCACGGGGTTGCGGCCGTGCTGCGGCATCGCGCCGTGCGCCATCTTGCCGGTACAGGTGACGAGCAGCCGGACCGCGCCCTTGGCGACCGCGCAGATCTCCTCCGCCTCCGGCTCACAGATGATCGCGGCGTCCACCTCGCGGGCCAGCGCGGTCGTGGTGAAGTGCTTCGCGCCGAGCATCTGGCCCTCCTCGTCCACCAGGGCCGCCACCACGATCCGGCCCGGGAACGGCCCGGCCAGCTCGACGGCCCGGGTCGCGTGGATCATCGCGGCGACACCGGCCTTCATGTCGGCGGAGCCGCGACCGTACAGCCGCCCGTCGACGATGTCGCCGCCGAACGGGTCGACCGTCCATTCCTCGACAGAGCCCTCGGTGACGACGTCGGTGTGCCCCTCGAACATCAGCGTCGGGCCGGGCAGACCACCGTCCACCACCGCGACGACGTTGGGGCGCCCGGGAACGACCTCGGTGACCTCCGGCCGCCACCCGAAGCCCCGCATGACCTCCGCGACGAGTTCCGCCACGGGCTGCTCACTGCGCCCGCGCTCCGCGTCCCAGGTCGAGGGGATGCGGACCAGGTCCTGGGTGAGCGACACGACGGCTTGCTCGTCGACGAGATGGCCGGCGCGGAGTGAGGCATGGGTGTCCGACGTCATGGCGTCGGAGGTTACGAACTCCGACCCCGAAGGGGAACGTCCAGTTTCCGGGCCGGCGGGGGTACCAGCCCTGGCCGGACCTGGTCTTCTACGGCCGCGGCGACCCGCCGCACCCCCTCGTCGATGCGGTCCAGCGGCATCACCTGGTACCCCAGCCGCAGGTGGTGACGCGGCGCGGGCCGGGCGGCCCAGTACGGCGCCCCGGGGTCGAGCAGGACACCCTGCCGGCGCAGCTCGCGGGCGAGTTCCCCGGCGTCCAGCCCGGGCGGGCCGGTCAGCCACCGGGCCAGCCCGCCACGCGGCACCGGCTGCGGGCCCCAGCGCACGTGCCGCTCGACCGCCCGCACCATCTCCTCGTACAGCCCCTGGTAGTGCGCGCGGACGCGGCGTACGTGACGGGCCAGGTCCCGGCTGGCGATCATCTGCGCGAGGGCCCGTTGCATCGGGCCGGGCGGGTGCCGCAGCACGTAGCGGGAGCGGGCCCGCATGGCGTCCACCAGCGCCGGGGACGCCACCACGTAGCCGAGCCGCAGCCCGGGCGCCAGCAGCTTGCTGAAGCTGCCGAGGTAGACGACGCGGTCCTCGTCGTCCAGCGCCCGCACCGCCACCGCGGGCATCCCCCGGAACGTCATCTCCGGGTCGTAGTCGTCCTCGATCACCACCGCGTCCGCCGCGCCGGCCCGGCGCAGCAGCTCCTCCCGCCGGGACGCCGACATGGTCGCGCCGGTCGGATACTGGTGGCTCGGCGTGACGTACACCAGCTGGGCGCCGTGCAGGTCGGCCGGCAGGTCCTCGACGACCAGGCCGTCCTCGTCGACCCGGCCGGGCACCACGTCGGCGCCGGCCATCTGCATGATCGTCCGCGCGTCGGGGTAGCCCGGGTCCTCGACCAGCACCACGCTGCCCGGCCGGACCAGGACGCTCGCCAGCAGGTGCAGCGCGTGCGTCGAACCCAGCGTGATCATCACCTGGTCGGGGTGCGCGGAGATGCCGCGCGCGGGCAGCACGTGCTCGCAGAGCTGACGCACCAGCTCCGGGTCGTCGGCCTGGCCGGCGTCCCCGATGACCCGGGACAGCCCGTCCTGCCGCAGCGCCTCACGCTGCGCCCGTTCCCACGCGCCGATCGGGAACATGCTGGGGTCGGGCTGGCCGACCACGAACGGGAACGGCGCCCGCGCCCAGGCCGGATCCCGGTGCACAGGCGTGGGGGGCGGTTCCGGCAGCCGCGACTCCCAGTCGATCGGCCGCATCGGCGAGCGGGCGGTCCGCCGCGCGGCCCGCATCCGCACCACCGCGTCGGAGGAGACGTAGAGACCGCGCCGCGGGACCGTCACGATGAGGCCCTGCTCCATGAGCCGGTCGTACGCGGTCAGCACCGTGTTCCGGGAGACGCCGAGCGACTCGGCCAGGCGGCGCGTGCTCGGCAGCGGGCCGTCGTCGTACTGCCCGGCGAGGATCGCGTCCTCGAGCCCGGTGATGATCTGCTCGTAGAGCGGAACCGTGCTCTGCGGGTTGACCGGCAGCAGGAAGTCCGCCACCTCGACCTCCCACTCCCGCGGGGGTCTCGCCCAGTCCCGTCGTCGCACGCCTCGCACACGCCATCCGCGTCCCGCTGGTACTAGCCTAGCCGGAGACCTGGACCTGTTGCGGAGGGCCCGTTCCCGCCACGCTTGGCCGGGCGATGGCAGGTGACGGTCTCCTGCACGCGGACAGGGGTGGACTAATGAGCGCCCAGCGAATCGCGCTGGTGCCCGGCGACGGCATCGGACCGGAGGTCACCGCGCAGGCGGTCAAGGCGTGTGACGCCGCCGCCCGACGGTTCGGGCTCGACCTGGTGTGGGAAGACTACGAACTCGGCGCGGACTACTGGCGGATAACCGGCCAGGTCGTGCCGCCGGACGTGGAACAGGAACTGGCCAAGGCGGACGCCATTCTCTTCGGCGCCGTCGGCGACCCGTCGGTGCCACCCGGCGTGCTCGAACGCGGCCTGGTCATCCACCTGCGGACCGCATTCGACCAGTACGTCAACCTGCGGCCGGTGAAGCTGCTGCCAGGCGTGCCCTCGCCCATCGGCGGGCTGCGTCCCGAGCAGTGCGACCTGGTGATCCTGCGGGAGAACACCGAGGGCGCCTACGTCGGCGCCGGCGGCTTCATCCACCGGGGCGGGCCGGACGAGATCGCCACCCAGGAGTCGGTGAACACCCGCAAGGGTGTCGAACGCCTCATCCGGCACGGTTTCCGGCAGGCCCTGGGCCGCCGGAAGCACGTCACGCTGGTGCACAAGGCGAACATCCTGACGTACGCCGGCGACCTGTGGCAGCGGACCTTCGAGGAGGTCGCCGCGGAGTACCCGGACATCGAGGTGGACTACGTGCACGTCGACGCGATGTGCCTCTACCTGGTCACCCAGCCGGAGCGGTTCGACGTGGTGGTCACCGACAACCTGTTCGGCGACATCATCACCGACCTGGGCGCGGCCGTGCAGGGCGGTCTCGGCCTGGCGGCCAGCGGCAACCTCAACCCGACCGGGTCGGCGCCGAGCATGTTCGAGCCGGTGCACGGCTCCGCGCCGGACATCGCCGGCCGGGGCTGGGCCAATCCCGCCGGCTCGATCCTCAGCGCCGCGCTCATGCTGGAGCACCTGGGCCACCCGGACGCCGCGCGCAGCCTGGAGGACGGCGTGAAGGCGGTCCTGCCGCGCCTGGGCGCCATGCGCGGGCCGGAGATGGGCATGTCGACCGAGGACTTCGGCGACGCCGTCGCCGCCGCCATCGCCGAGGGCGCGTACCAGGCGGAGGCGCTGCCGGCGTAGCGCGTCATCGGCTGATCGAGGTGGCGGCGGGGTGGACCCCGCCGCCACCTTTTTCGCCTGGCACCCCGGCTGGACGGGGTCGGGCGTACGGGGACGTGGGCAGCGCCGAACGGCCACCTCCCGTACGACGTCGCGGGCAACGTTCGGGGACCTCACGGACGGACCTGGCGTGCCCGCCGAAAACCGCATCTCACCTGCTGAGAGCCGTTCGTGGCGGTGTCACCGCGTGTTCCCGCGCGCGTTGCCGCCCGGCCGCCCGAAACCGGGCCACCGCTGGCTCCCCGGGCGGCGATTGGTACCTGCCCACCCCGCTGAACTGGCCCTTTCGCATCGGGTACCACGCTCCTAGTGTCCCGGCTCACAGGCTACGAGCGCCCTTGGCGTTCTTCGCGATGGGACACACGAATGAATCGGCTGAAGATAACGCTGCCCGCCGTGCTGCTCGCCACGGCGCTGGCTCTGACCGCGTGCAGTAGCGATGGCGACGACTCGGAGACCACCACCGGGGGCGGCTCCGGCAACGGCACCGTCACCCTCGGCGCCTACCTGGAGCCGGTGAGCCTCGACCTGACCGCCGAGGCCGGCGCCGCGATCCCGCAGGTCCTGCTCTACAACGTGTACGAGGGCCTGGTGCGCCAGAACGCGGACACCGGTGAGGTGGAGCCGCTGCTGGCCAGCGAGTGGAAGGTGTCCGACGACGGCACCAAGTACTCGTTCAAGCTCCGCGACAACGTCACCTTCCACGACGGTCAGAAGCTCACCGCGCAGGACGTGGTGTGGAGCTTCAAGCGGGTGACCGCGGAAGGCTCGACGAACCCGTTCAAGTCGCAGATGACCGTCGTGAAGACCGTCGAGGCGCCGGACGCCACCACCGTGGACGTCACGCTGTCCCGCCCGAGCCAGAGCTGGCTGTTCGACGTCGCCGGCCGCGTCGGCGTGGTGCTCAAGGAGAACGCCACCGACCTCGGCACGAAGCCGAACGGCACCGGCCCGTTCAAGTTCGACAAGTGGAACCGCGGCGACAGCATCACGCTGGCCCGCCACGACGGCTACTGGGGCGAGAAGGCGAAGGTCGCCTCCGCCGTCTTCCGCTACATCACCGACGCCAACGCGCTGAACAACGCGATGCTCTCCGGTCAGCTCGACATCGTGGCGAACATCCAGGCGCCGCAGCTGCTCGAGGTGTTCAAGGGCAACAAGCAGTTCGAGGTGGTCGAGGGCAAGACGACAGGTGAGGTCGTCCTGGCCATGAACAACGGCAAGGGCCCGCTGGCCGACGCCCGCGTCCGCCAGGCCATCCGCCACGCGATCGACCACGACGCGCTCATCAAGACCGTCTGGTCCGGGTACGGCACGAAGATCGGCAGCATGGTGCCGCCGAGCGACCCGTGGTACGAGGACCGCACCGGCGACTTCCCGCACGACCCCGCCAAGGCCAAGCAGCTGCTGGCCGAGGCCGGCCACGCGAACGGGCTCACCCTGACCATGGACGTCCCGCCGCCGGGTTACGCCCGCGCGTCGGCGCAGTTCGTCGCCTCGCAGCTGAACGAGGTCGGCATCAAGGTGACCCAGAACAACGTCGAGATGCCGCAGTGGCTCGACAAGGTGTTCGGCAAGGCCAACTACGACCTGTCGATCATCGCCCACGTCGAGCCGCGTGACCTGGTCCGCTACGGCGAGCCGGGCTACTACCACCGCTACAAGAACCCGGCCGTCACCCAGCTCATGCAGGAGGCCGACACGGCCCTGGACGCGGCGACCCGGGACAAGAAGTTCGCCGAGGCCGCGAAGGTCATCTCGCAGGAGGCCGCCAGCGACTGGCTGTTCCTGCTGCCGAACCTCGCGGTGATCCGGGACGGCGTCGAGGGTTACCCGAAGGACGCGGTGACCCAGTCGTTCGACGTCACCAAGGTGTCGAAGAAGTAACCTGCTCCACCCACAGAAGGACCTGGTAGGGCTCCCCAGCCCACCAGGTCCTTCTCGCATTCCCACCCCACCCGCCCCGCCCTCCGCCCTCCGCCCTCCGCCCTCCGCCCTCCGCCCTCCGCCCTCCGCCCTCCGCCCTCCGCCCTCGGCGATCTTGCAGTTTCGGCCCTCGGCGCGCGAGGTTCACCCCTTTTGCCGGGGCACAAAGTGCAAGATCGACGACTTCGTCCGGTGACCCACGCCCCGGCGCACCCGTGCTCTGACGCGCGTCCGTCGATCATGGAGTTGTGGCGCCTGGAGTGTCCCGTAAGCGAGATATACGAGGTGCCACAACTCCAAGGTCGACGAAGCTCGCCCGAGATCGCGCGCAGATGCGTCCTGCGGAATCAGTAAGGCCCGCGATTCGCGGTCGGGCAGGCACGCCTGGAATGAGGCGACGCGCACCAATGACTGTGCACAGAGCCCGTCGTACGGGCGAGCCCGCTGTCGGCGCGAGGCCCGCCCGAGATCGCGGACAGACACGGCCGCCTCGGCTCAGGACGGGGCCGGGGACTCGCCGCCAGGCGGGGAAGCCGCGGCTGAACGGTGGACGCGGTCCCGATGCCCGTCGGCCTCGAAGCGCTGCCACCTGCCGGCCGAGGTGTCCCGCACCCACTCCCGCCGCCGCTCCCTATGCGCCCGAGCGCGCCCCACCGTCGTCGATCATGGAGTTGTGACGCCCGGAGTGCCCCGTGAGCGAGGTATGTGAGGTGCCACAACTCCAAGGTCGACGAGGCGCACCCGCAATCGGGGACGACGTCTCCGTCGGGCGGGCGCGCCGGGAACGACGCGAGGCGGGCCCCGTCCGTGTGGACGAAGCCCGCCTCGATCGTCAGGCGCCTACAGTCGCGGCGCCGGGTGGGACAGCGTGTGTCAGCTCAGCCGGGCGGTGGTTGCCCGTCGGCGACCCCGCAGGTGCATGCCCAGCAGGCCGACGCCGAGGATGCCCGCGGCCAGCAGGCCCGTGGTCACACCCGTGGAGAGCGTGGGGCCACCGGTGTTGCCGGAGGCGAGAACCATGCCGTTCTGCGACTCCTGCTCCGTGGTGTTGCCCGCCGGAGCGGCCTTCGGCTTCGGCTTGGGCTTGTCCTTGCCGTTGTCGGCAGCGGCCGGCGCGGGGACCGGCGTCTGCTGCAGCGCCTGGGTGGCCTGAGCGAAGGTCTCCGGCGTCACGTCGGGGGCGTTGCCCTGCGTACGCCACTGCTTGAGCTGCTTCATGCCCTTGCAGGCCGAGGGGTAGCGGTCACAGTAGCTGGTGGTGTTGCCGATGCTCTCGGACGAGAGGACGGCCTTGGCGATGGCGCGGGCCAGCGTGCTGGCACCGGCGTTGAAGATGGCGTTCAGCTGACGGGTGTCGGCCGGGTCGTTGATCTGCAGCGCCTCGCCCTTGCCGGTGGAGACGGCGAAGACGGTGTCACCGTCGCCCAGGGTGTGGATCGGGCTGATCGCGCGGGCCATGCCGTCGTGCGCGTTGCCGGACATGCGCTGCGCGGCGGCCTTCTCCAGCGGAGCGTTTGTGGCGACCACGGCGATCGTGGTGTTGGCCGGCTGCTGGGCGGCGGTGCTCGGCGGGTTGCACTCCTGCTTCTTGGGCGCCTTGTACCCGGCGAACTCGTTGCCGATGCCGAACTTGACGCCGTACAGGGTGCAGTCCGCCGGGTCGACCGGGGAGCCGGCCGGGTTGACGATCACCATCGCGCCGACGTAGATGCCGTCGCCGAGGTGGACACTGGCGGTTCCGACGCCGCCACGCAGGCCGCCACCGCGGGCACCGGTGCCGCCACCGACGCCGCCCTGGCGGACCGGACCGTCCGAGGTGGCCTGCGCCGCGAGGTAACCCCACTCGGCGGAGGTGCGCGCCTTCGGGTCACCGCCGCGGCCGAGGTCGAAGATGTCCGCGGCCGGCACGATCGGGGCCACGCCGCCGGCGCCGACGCGTACGCCCTCGCCCCGGTCCTCCAGCCAGCGGATGATGCCGTTGGTGGCCGACAGCCCGTACATGCTGCTGCCGCCGAGCTGGATCGCGTTGACGCCCGGGTTCGAGTTGAGCGGGCTGAGCAGGTCGGTCTCCTTGGTGGCGGGGGCGCCACCGCGCTGGTCCACACTGGCCACCGACATCTGCGGCATGTAGACGACCGAGGTGCCGGTCAGGTACGGAGCGGTGTCGGACTGCACCTGGCCGACCTGGATGCCGGGAACGTCGGTGATGGCGTTGTGGGCGCCCGGGGCGCCGGCGGCGGGGTTGGCCGACGCGGGCGACGCGACGAGCGCGAGTCCCGGGACGACCAGGGCTGCCGCGGCGATCGCAGCGAATCTGGACGACTTCATGCAGCTTCTCCTATGCGAAGCGGTGCGACCGCCACCCCGATTCGGGGCGGTCGATGCATTGGTCAACTGGTGGTCCCCCGTGGTGCACGACGAGCGATGTGGGGGAGGCTACTGGTCAGACCAGTTAAGGGGAAGACCTGGCCCAGCTAATGGCCTACTCGGGTAATCCCAGGTCAGGCCACATCAGGCGGTATCAGAGCAATACGTCCACCATCGAACGCCGCTCCTCCGGCACGTACTCGGCGTAGTAGTGGTGCAGCTCCTGGCGGGTCAGCCGGGCCACCTCGTCCGCCTCGCCCGCCCGCATCGCGTCGACGACCCGGCGATGGTGGGCCAGGGTGCGCTCCATCAGGGCCTGCGGGTCCGGCGCCTGCGCCAGCTTGGTCGAGATGAGGTCCAGCACCATGCTCCGGACCGCGTCGAGGCAGAGCACGAGCAACTCGTTCCCCGACAGCCGCGCGACGTGCTCGTGGAAGCGGACGTCCGCCGCGCTGAACGCCTCGTAGCCGTCGGCCACCGCGTCCCGCATGCCGGTCAGCGCCTGCTCCAGTTCGTCCAACTCGGACGGTGAGGCCAGCCGGGCCGCCACCGAACCGGCCGCCGACTCGATGATCATGCGGAACTGGAGCAGCTCCGCCACGCCGAGCCGCCGGCTGGCCACGACCCGGGCGAACAGCTTGCGCATCGCCGAGGCGGTCGAGGCGATCACCTGCGGCCCCAGGGGGTCCCCGGGGCGTGAGCGGACCAGGCCGCTGCTCTCCAGCACACGCAGCGCCTCACGCACCGTGGACCTGCTGACGTCGAACTGCGTCGTCAGCTCACGCTCGCTCGGCAGCCGGTCGCCCGGCTGCAGATCCCCGGCGGCGATCCGCTCCTCGACCTGCCGGACGATCCCCTCGTACGCCCGCACGGTCCGCACTGGAGCGAACGAGACAGCCTTCGGCATGGCGAACCTCCCGACGCACGGCGGCCTCGCGCCGCTGGGAACAACGGTACGGTGCATCGACCCGCCCGGTGGTCAGCCCCCGCCCGCCACGACGAGTGCGCAGGCCGGGCGGCGGGTCACCGGAGCAGCCGGCGGGCGCACGGGCCGTCGTGGTCGGCCCGCAGCAGGCAGCGCCGGCCGTCGCCCATCCGCAGATCGCAGAAGACCCGATGGCGTACACCCTGCTCGTCCTCGGCCGAGACGGTGGTCTCGCCCGGGTCGGCCTGGGCGAGCACGCCCGACCAGCGGGCGACGACCCGGGCCAGGCGTACGGCGCCGGCCAGGTCACCGGCGACGACCGGCAGGTGGATGACGAACCGCTCGCGGGGACTCATCGACGGTACGCTCCCGCGTTCATCCGCTTCTGCGCCTGCTCGGACTGCCAGCGCCGCAGCGCGTCCCGGACCCGCGCGGTCTCCTCCCGGCTGACGCCGAGCGCCCGGTAGACGTCGGCCAGGTCGAGCGCCACCCGGTCGAGGAACTCGTGCACCTCGGCCGGGTCGAGCCCGCGCCGGCCCAGCCGAGTCGTCCGGAACCGCCGTTCCTGCACCTGCCAGGGGCGCAACGGCGTGTAGTTGGCCGCCCGGTAGCAGCCCGGCTGGGTGGTACCGCGACCGGCTCGCGCGCGCCGACCGGGCCACCGGAGGTTCCACCGCACGAACGCCTGCCTCTCGTGGTCGAAGGGACTGGAAGGGCGGGGCCACCCGCCCGCCGCGCGCGGGCGGACCCGCCCGCCCCGCCACCGCAGCGTCACTTCGCGGTACGGCACCGGGGCAGTCGAGATTGAGCACTCGAAGGAGTCATGTCCGCCGGTTACCGCACGAACACGGTCCGACAGTAGCAAGGATCCAACATGGCTACAATCCATCATTGCCATAAAGCCTTGATGGATCAGATCTACCGGGGCACAAGGCTTACGTCATGACCATCGATCCGCGCTCGCACACGCCGGTCTACGTTCAGCTCGCCGACCTGATCCGGGAGCAGATCGAATCGGGCTCGCTGCCGCCCGGAGCGAGCGTCGGCAGCGAGTCGCGGCTCAGCCAGGAGCACCAGATCGGCCGGGACGCGGTCCGGATGGCGATTTCGCTGCTGCGATCGGAAGGGCTCGTCACCACCAGCCGTCCGCTCGGCACGCGGGTCCGGGAGACGCCGCAGCGCAGGCAGGTGGAGCTGGCCGCGGGTGCGAGAGTCGTCGCGCGGATGCCTACCGGCGCCGAGCGCCGGAACATGCTGCTGGACGAGGGTGTGCCGGTGCTCGAGATCCACGGCCCGGAGGGCGACGTGGAGTTGCTGCCGGGTGACGAGGTCGAGCTGACCCGCCCGGCGCACGACTGAGCCGGGCGGCGCGCGTCAGGCGGTGGGCGTGCCCATCGACACGTCGTCGACCTTGATGTTGATCTCGTCGACCCGCAGCCCGTACGCCTCGACGGCGGACGCGACAGCGATCCGCACCTCGTCGGTCACCTGCGGGACCGGGTGGCCGGCCTCGATCACGAGAACCAGGTTGATCACGGCCGCGCCGTTGGTGACGTGGGCCGTGCAGCCCCGCCGGGCGTCGCCGACCTGGTCGAGCCCGACCCGGTCGAGCACCGCGTTGAAGAACCGGGCCACGTCACCGCCCAGCTCGGCCACCCCGGGCACCCCGCGGGTGGCGGCCACCGCGATCTTCTCCACCACCTCGTCGGAGACGTGCGTGGTCCCGCCCGCCACCGCGTCCGGCGTGATCGACAGTTCCTGGGTCGCCTCGTCAGCCATGCTCTCCCACCCGTCGCACCGCCCCGCGCCGACGGCGTGGGGCGGTGCGAGCGTACTAGGCGCGGGCGCTCCGCAGTGGACGGAGCCCGGGTCAGCGCGCCCCGGCCGGCTCCAGCTCGCCGATCCCGTCCAGCCCGCCGGAGGTGTCCGGCGCCGGCTGCGGCCGATTTCCGCCGGCCGCCCGCTCCCGGCGCCGGAGCCACCAGTCGACGCCGAGGTTGAGCAGCAGGCCGACCGCAGCCCAGATCGCCACGACGGCGAGGTTCCGCCCGACGCCGATACCGTCGAAGTAGGCGAGGGACCGGGCCGTGTCCACGGCTGCGGGCAACGGCAGGACGCCCTGGAGCGTCCGGAAGAACTCCGGCACCATGTAGATCGACAGGCCGCCGCCGGAGGCGGGCACGCCCGCCATCATCAGCACCACCATCATCGGGACGATCGCGGCGAGGCCGAAGGTACGGGTGAACACGCCGGTCACCGACGACACGGCGAAGATGGTGAGGGCACCGAAACCGATCATCTCCAGGGCGCTCCCGTCGACCGCCCCGATGATCACGTCGAACAGCAGCCACAGCCAGGTGGCCATGCCGATCGCCCAGCCGCCGAGGATCGGCAGGAACTGGCGCAGCCGCCGCAGGTGCGGCGCCCCGCCCCGGAGCACTGCGAGCATCAGGAACCCGGACATGATCCAGGACATGCCGACGTAGAGGCTGTTGCTGCCCATCGTGTCGGTCCTGCTGAGCGGCGCCACGTCGGTCACCGCCAGCGGCGTCTGCTGCCCTGCGGCGACCTGGCGGAACATGGTCTGCACCATCATGTGCTGGCTGGACCCGGCGGCCGACGACGAGTACAGGGTGGCCTCGCCTCCCGGCGTCGCGGGCAGCACGTACGCGGCGACCAGGTCCTGGGCGAGGATGCGCTCCCTCGCCTCCTCCACCGACGCGGCGACGGAGATGTCGGCGACCCCGCCGAGACCGGCCCGCAGCCCGGCGGCGACCTGCTCCGCCTGCTCGGGGACGGCGGCGACCACGGCTACCGGGATGTCGTGCGGCTCGGGCTTGTGCATGGAGAAGCTCATCAGGCCCACCACGGCGACCAGGATGCTCAGCGGGAAGGCCGCCACCGTCACGTACCGGAACCGCTTGGACCGCGGCGGACCGCCGGCGAGTGCGGGCAACGGCGTGTCCGGGCCGTCGACCTGCGGCGCCTGCGGGATCGGCGCCCCGCCGCGCTCCTTGAGCAGGCAGAGCAGCACGGCGGCGACGATCCAGGCGGCGAGCGTCAGCAGGTGGACGCCGATGCCCCGGCCGTCGAAGTAGAGCGCCGAGCGCAGCGCCTCACCCGCTGCCGGCAGGGGCAGCACCCCGTGCAGGAACTGGAAGAACCCGGGCATCGTGTCGACCGGTAGCGCCAGGTTCGACGCGGGCATGCCCAGCACCACGAAGAACAGCATTCCGAGCAGGACCGCCAGCGGCCCCATCACCTTGGTGAAGAACAGCTGGGCGAGACCGACGGCACCTGTCGTGAGCATGCCGACGCCGAGGAACGTGAGGTAGTGGCCGTCGACCGCGCCGACACCGGGTCCGAGGATCAGCCAGATGATCGTGCTGGTCAGCGCCGACCAGCCGGCCGCCAGCGGAACGAACCGCCGCAGGCGCAGCAGGTGCGGGGTGGCCATCAGGAGCATGCTCAGCGGTACGTAGCCGGCGAGCATCATGCCCATCGCGGCGAACAGCACCGAGATCCCGGCCCGGTCGTCGTCGGGCAGCGGCGCGACGTCCTCCGTCGTGGACGCCCACTGCTGCTGCACGGCGACCGGGGCGAGGAGCTGTTGCGCGGTGGCGGCGCGGGAGGCGCCGGCCGCCGACGCGGTGATGATCGTCGCCTGGTCCGAACCCGCTGCCGGGAGCTGCAACGCGCCGCTGATCTCCCGGTCCCGCAGGAGTTCCACGGCGGCGTCCCGGGACGCGACCAGCCGGGCCTCGACCGGCTCGCCGGCGGTGGCGTTCAACGCGTCGACGACGCCCTGGGCCTCGGCGCCGCTGCCGATCACCGCCACCGGCATCTGGCGGGGGTGCGGCGAGTGCATCGTTCCCACGTAGGTCGCGAACATCATCGTGACCATGAGGAACGGCATGACGAAGAGGGCGACCGAGCGGATGATCCGCTCCTTGCGGTCGGCGGCGGTCGGCTCGGCGGTCGCCGGGTCGGTGGAGGGCGGCACAGGCATGCTCCGGGGTGGGTTCACGGCTGCGTCGGCAGCCAAACGTAAGTCAAGTGACTTACAAAGTGTAGGTGATGCGTTCCCCGGAAGACGAAACGACTAGGTTTGGCCTGCGCCACAGCTGGGCGCCGGTCAGGGGAGAGCGAGGGTTCATGGCACGGTCGGAGGCGGCCCGTACCGCGCTGCTCGACGCCGCCGAACGCCTGTTCGCCGAGACCGGGATCGCGCAGGTCTCCGACCGCAGGATCGCCGAGGTCGCGGGCAACACGAACCACTCCGCGGTGCGCTACTACTTCGGCGGCCGGGAGGGCCTGCTCCGGGCACTGGTCGCCCGGCACATGGACGCCCTGGCCGAACCCCGCCGGGTCATGCCCGCGCAACCCGACTCGGTGCTCGGCGACGTCCGCAGCCTCGTACAGCCGTCCATGGCGGTGCTCGCCGGCCTGCCCCGGCCGAGCTGGCGGGCACGTTTCCTCGCCCAGGCCCTGCACGACCCGACGCTGCGGGTGCTGATGCGCGAGGCGTTCGAGTCGGCCTTCGTCGACCTGCCGGTCCGCGCCTCACTGGCGTCCCGCCTGGCGCACCTCGATCCGGGGGTGGTGGCCGGCCGGGCGGCGCTGATCGCCCGCATCGTCATGACCGCCACCGCCGAGGTCGAGGCCCGCGCCGAACAGGACGGGCAGGACCCGCGCTGGCTGGACGTCGGGGACTTCCTCGCCGACGCCATCGCCGGCATGCTGGCGGCCCCGGTCAGCCGGGCCGGCACCGCCAACCCGCTCACCGACGCGGAAATCTGAGAGGCCGGCCGAGGCGCCCCGGCCGGCCGCGTCCTCAGGAGCCGAGCTGGGAGAGCAGTTCCTCCGCCGCGGCGTACGGGTCGAGGGCGCCCTCGGCCACCTTCGCCGCGAGCGTCGGGAGCTGCGTACCGTCGCGCAGTGAGCCGATCCGGGCGCGCAGCACGCCCAGCGCGATGGCCTCGATCTCGGCGGCGGCCCGCGCCTCCCGGCGGCGGCGCAGCTCGCCGTGGCGCTCCAGCCAGTCGCGGTGCTTGTCGATGGCGGCGGCGATGTCGTCGATGCCCTCGGCACGGGCGGCGATCGAGCGGACCACCTGCGGCCGCCACTCCCCCGGCCCGCGCTCGCCGAGCGCGATCATGCCCTGGATGTCGCGGACCGTCGCGTCCGCGCCGTCCCGGTCGGCCTTGTTGACCACGAAGACGTCGGCGATCTCCAGGATGCCGGCCTTGACCGCCTGGATCGCGTCGCCCATGCCCGGCGCGAGCAGCACGAGCGTGGTGTCGGCAAGCGACGCCACCTCCACCTCGGCCTGCCCGACGCCGACGGTCTCGACGAGCACCACGTCGCAGCCCGCACCCTCCAGCACCCGCACCGCCTGCGGCGTCGCGGCGGAGAGCCCGCCCAGGTGACCCCGGCTGGACATCGAGCGGATGTAGACGCCCGGGTCGGTCGCGTGGTCCTGCATCCGGACCCGGTCGCCGAGGATGGCGCCGCCGGTGAACGGGCTGGACGGGTCGATGGCCAGCACGCCGACCCGGTGGCCGCGCGCTCGCAGCGCCCGTACCAGCTCGTTCGTGGTGGTCGACTTGCCCACCCCCGGCGAACCGGTCAGGCCGACCACCTGGGCGTGCCCGGAGTACGGCGCGAGCGCCGCCGCGACCTGCGGCAGCACCTCGTCGCCGGACTCGACCAGGGTGATCAGCCGGGCCACCGCGCGGGGGTCGCCCGCGCGGGCCCGTTCCACCAGCATGGGTACGTCCCGGCTGCGGCGCACCGGGCCGGTGGCCGCCGCCGGGGCGTTACTTGCGTCGTTCACAGTGCCGCCTTCGTTCGCGACTGCGGGGCTCGCAAACCCGGCTCACTCCTCGCACTCACAGATAATCAGCTCTCGGCGCCGTTCGGGACGTGGATGATCAACGCGTCGCCCTGCCCGCCACCGCCGCAGAGCGCCGCCGCGCCGGTGCCGCCGCCGCGCCGCTTCAGCTCCATCGCGAGCGTGAGGACGAGACGGGCGCCGGACATGCCGATCGGGTGGCCGAGCGCGATCGCGCCACCGTTGACGTTGACCTTGTCAGGGCTGATCCCGAGGTCACGGGTGGACTGGATGCCCACCGCCGCGAACGCCTCGTTGATCTCGATGAGGTCGAGGTCCTCGATGCTCAGACCGCCCTTCTTCAGGGCGTGGTTGATCGCGTTCGACGGCTGCGAGTGCAGGGAGTTGTCCGGGCCGGCCACGTTGCCGTGCGCGCCGATCTCGGCCAGCCAGGTCAGGCCCAGCTCCTTGGCCTTGGCCTTGCTCATCACGACCACTGCGGCGGCGCCGTCGGAGATCGGCGAGGAGCTGCCGGCGGTGATGGTGCCGTCCTTGGTGAAGGCGGGACGCAGCCGGCCGAGCGACTCGGCGGTGGTGTCCGGGCGGATGCCCTCGTCCTCGCTGATCACCAGCGGGTCGCCCTTGCGCTGCGGGATGATCACGGGGGTGATCTCGTCGCCGAAGTGGCCGTTCTTCTGCGCGGCGGCGGCGCGCTGGTGGCTGGCCGCGGAGAACGCGTCCTGCTCCTCGCGGGTGATGCCGTGCTTCGCGCCGTGCCGCTCGGTGGACTCGCCCATCGAGCAGCAGTCCCAGGCGTCGGTGAGGCCGTCGAGGGCCATGTGGTCCTTGACCGTCACGTCGCCGTACTTGTAGCCGGAGCGCTGCCCGAGCAGCAGGTGCGGGGCGTTCGTCATGGACTCCATGCCGCCGGCCACCACGACGTCGAACTCGCCGGCCCGGATGAGCTGGTCGGCGAGCGCGATCGCGTCCAGCCCGGAGAGGCAGACCTTGTTGATGGTCAGCGCCGGGGTGGACATCGGGATGCCGGCCTCGACGGCCGCCTGCCGGGCCGGGATCTGCCCGGCGCCGGCCTGGAGCACCTGACCCATAATCACGTACTGGACCTGCTCGGGCGCGACGCCGGCGCGCTCCAGGGCCGCCTTGATCGCGATGCCACCGAGCCGGGTCGCGGGGAGGTCCTTGAGGTTGCCCAGCAGGCGCCCCATCGGGGTCCGCGCGCCGCTGACGATCACCGAAGCCATTGCCTGCCTCCGAGGGGGTGCCGACCTGTACGCCTTAACGATTGTTCGGTCAGACTAGCGTCATGGCTGAGAACTCCCCCGTCGAGCCCGCTGCCGAGTTTGTCACAGACATCGGCCTGCGCCGCATCGACCACGTCGGGATCGCCGTGGCCGACCTGGACGCCGCGATCGACTTCTACCAGCGCACCTTCGGGATGCGCTGCGTGCACACCGAGACCAACGACGAGCAGGGCGTACGCGAGGCGATGCTCGCGGTCGGGCCGGACGCCTCCGGCGGCATGGTGCAGCTGCTCGCCCCGCTCTCCCCGGACACCACGATCGGCAAGTTCCTGGACAAGCGCGGGCCGGGTATCCAGCAGGTCGCGTACACGGTGGCGGACATCGACGTGGCGTGCGCGGCGCTGCGCGAGCGCGGCGTGCGGCTGCTCTACGACACGCCCCGGCGCGGCACCTCGGACTCCCGGGTCAACTTCGTGCACCCGAAGGACGCCGGCGGCGTGCTGATCGAGCTTGTCCAGCCCGCCTGAGCCGCAAGGAAGGGCCCCTTCTTAACAGACGTCTGTTAAGAAGGGGCCCTTCCTAACAAGTGGGAACGCGCGCGGCCGTGCGCGCTTGCGCGTTCCCACGGACAGCTCCACTCATCGGTGGATGCAGTTTTTCACAGAGGGCTTCCCGCTTTAGCTACCGTTCAGTAACGTCCGCCGGACAGGAGCGCGACCGGTGCCGGAATGTGTCGATTGCCGACATGGCGGTCCCGTCGCACCGGCGCCGACGATGGCAGCACCCCTGCCCGCGTTGTGCGGGTGCGGACTAACGGGAGGTCACCGTGCAGGACATCCTCGAAGCGATCATGGCGGCGGAGGGTTCGTCGCAGCCGGAGCGGGAGCTCGCCGGCCTCGCCGGCCTGCCCGTGCCGGAGAGCTACCGGGGCGTGGTGGTGCGTGCCGAGGACACCCGCATGTTCGAGGGCATGGCCACCCGCGACAAGGACCCGCGCAAGGCCCTGCACGTGCAGGAGGTGCCGGTCCCGGAGCTGGGCCCGGGTGAGGCGCTCGTCGCGGTGATGGCCAGCGCGATCAATTACAACACGGTGTGGACGAGCATCTTCGAGCCGCTGCCCACGTTCAAGTTCCTCCAGCGCTACGGCCGGCTCTCCGAGCTGACCCGCCGCCACGACCTGCCGTACCACGTGGTCGGGTCGGACGCCGCGGGCGTGGTGCTGCGTACCGGGCCGGGCGTGACCAAGTGGAAGGCCGGCGACGAGGTGGTCGCGCACTGCCTGTCGGTCGAGCTGGAGGACTCCGCCGGTCACGACGACACGATGCTCGACCCGCAGCAGCGGATCTGGGGCTTCGAGACCAACTTCGGCGGCCTGGCCGAGCTGGCGATCGTCAAGGCCAACCAGCTCATGCCGAAGCCGCGCCACCTGACCTGGGAGGAGGCGGCCAGCCCGGGGCTGGTCAACTCCACCGCGTACCGGCAGCTCGTCTCGCACCACGGCGCGAACATGAAGCAGGGCGACGTGGTGCTGATCTGGGGCGCCTCCGGCGGCCTCGGCGGGTACGCCACCCAGATGGCCCTCAACGGCGGCGCGATCCCGGTCTGCGTGGTCTCCTCGCCGGAGAAGGCCGAGCTGTGCCGCAAGATGGGCGCCGAGCTGGTCATCGACCGGACCGCCGAGGGCTTCAAGTTCTGGAAGGACGAGGAGACCCAGGACCAGGACGAGTGGCGGCGCTTCGGTGAGCGCATCCGCGAGCTGACCGGCGGCGAGGACCCGGACATCGTCTTCGAGCACCCGGGCCGGGAGACGTTCGGCGCCAGCGTCTACGTCGCCAAGAAGGGCGGCACGATCGTCACCTGCGCCTCCACCAGCGGCTACAACCACCAGTACGACAACCGCTACCTGTGGATGCACCTCAAGCGCATCGTCGGCAGCCACTTCGCCAACTACCACGAGGCGTGGCAGGCCAACCGGCTGGTCGCGCTCGGCAAGGTGCACCCGACCGTGTCGAAGACCTACGCGCTGGAGCAGACCGGCCAGGCCGCGTACGAGGTGCACCGCAACGCGCACCAGGGCAAGGTCGGCGTCCGGTGCCTCGCCCCCACCGACGGGCTCGGCGTCCGCGACACCGAGATGCGTTCGCGCCACGAAAGCGCCATCAACCGGTTCCGCGGTCACTGACCGTACGGTCGTCAGGGATTGCCTTTCCGGCCGACCGGGGCACCATTCGACCGGCGTACGCACAAAGGGCCGCGGGTACCGACCCGCGGCCCTTTTCGCGCCGCCTTCCGCGCAGAAGCCCGACCCGCCCCACCCGCCCGGGAGCTGCCAAGATCGCCAGTTGGTCCGTTGTCACCGGCCGACCGAGTTGACCATGTAAACAGGACGCGAAAGGTGCCGACCGCTCTTGCGAACCACCCTGGGGCGTCTGCCAGTATGTCCCAATGCCCCAGCAGCAGTCCTCCCCTCTCGCGTTCTTCGATAACGCGAACTCACAGCCCGATTTCACCGTTGGCCTGCGTGGTTACAACACCAACCAGGTCGACGACTTCATCGGCCGCCTCACCGCCGCCCTGAGCCAGTCCGAGCAGGCCCGGGCCGAGGCCGAGCAGCGGATGAACGACGCGCAGCGCCGCCTGCGGCAGGCCGAGCAGCGCCAGAACGCCCTGGAGCAGAAGCTCACCGAGACCAACAAGCAGCTCGAGGAGAACAGCCGGCCGACCCTGTCCGGCCTGGGCACCCGCGTCGAGCAGATCCTGCGGCTGGCCGAGGAGCAGGCCAACGACCACCGCAACGAGGCCAAGCGCGAGTCGGAGGGCATCCTCTCCGCCGCCCGCCTCGAGGCGCGTGAGATCACCGACAAGGCGCGCGCCGAGGCCGCCGCCATGAAGGCGACCGCCGAGCGCGAGGCCGGCAGCGTCCGTACCGCGGCCGAGCGGGAGGCCGCCGAGGTTCGCGTGCAGGCCCGCCGCGAGGCCGACACGCTGCGCGCCGACGCCGACCGGGAGACCAAGCAGCTCCGTACGGTCACCGCGCACGAGGTCGCCGAGCTGAAGTCGACTGTCGAGCGCGAGGTCGCCACGCTGCGCGCCACCGCCGAGCGGGAGATCACCCAGCAGCGGGCCAAGGCCGCCCGGGAGGCCGAGGAGAAGCGGGCCGAGGCGACCAAGCTGCTCACCGACGCGCGCGACAAGCGCGACAAGGACCTCCAGGCCCTGGAGCTCCAGCTCGCCGAGCGGCGGGAGAAGGCCGAGCGCGAGGAGTCGGAGCGGCACGCCGCCCAGGTCGCGCAGACCCAGAAGCTGGTGAACGAGGCCGAGCAGCGGGCACGCGCCGCGCAGGAGCGGGCCAAGGAGATCGAGCAGCGGGCCGAGTCCCGGCGGGTCGAGTCCGAGCGCACCGCCAACGAGACAGTCGACAAGGCCAAGGCGCTCGCCGACAAGACGCTCAACGAGGCGCGCGCCGAGGCGCAGCGGGTGCTCAACGAGGCCCGCACCGAGGCCGAGCTGACCACCCAGGCGGCCCGCCGCGAGGTCGAGGACCTCACCCGGCAGAAGGACGCCGTCACCTCGCAGCTCGGGCAGATGCTCTCCGGCCTGGCCGGCATCGTGCCGGGTGTGCCGGCCGGCGGCAAGACCGAGACGCCGAAGGCCGACGCCTCCGCGCAGAAGGTGACGGCCGAGTCGGCCGGCTGACCGAACACCCGCTGTCGGGGGCATGAGCCACGGCGCGGGGTGACACCGGGTGACCGGTGTCGCCCCGCGCCGTCATGCTTGTGCGGACCGTTTCGCCAGGAGGGTGAAGTAGCTCCCAGAAGGGGCGTCCGTATCGCCCCAGCAGAGCCGGTTGCGTGTGAGGATGGGGGCATGTCGCACGGCGAGGAACTGTTCGCGCTCGGCGGGGACGTGACGACGGAGCCCAGCTTCGAGTCCGCCCTTCGGGGGTACGAGAAACGGCAGGTCGACCGCTACGTCGCTCGCGCGGAGCACGAGATCGCGGCGTTGACCACCGAGCGGGAACAGGCGTACACCCAGATCCACAAGCTGGCCGGTCAGGTCGAGGTGCTGCAGCGCGACCTGGCCCAGGTGCGCAAGCAGGTGGGGGTGGTGGACCGGGCCTCGTTCCGGCACCTGGGTCCGCGGGTGGAGCAGATCCTCACCATGGCGGAGGAACAGGCCGACGAGATCCTGAGCGCCGCCAACGAGGAGATCGAGGCCCGCCGCGCCGCCGCCGAGCACATCGTCGAGGAGGCGCGGGAGCAGGCCGCCCAGGCGCTGAAGGACTTCGAGATCGCGCTGGCCGCCCGCCGGGCCGAGGAGGAGCGGCACACCGCCGCCCGCAAGGCCGAGGCCGAGGCCACGCTCAAGACCGCCAAGGAAGAGTCGGCGCAGCTGCGCAAGGCCGCGCAGGACGAGTCGGCGAAGCTGCGTACGGCCGCGCAGGACGAGGCCGAGAAGCTGCGCCGCACCGCCCAGGACGCGCTGGCGAAGGCCCAGCAGGAGGCCACCCAGCTCCGCGACACCGCCAAGGAGATCCACTCCCGGGCCCAGCAGGAGGCCGCCCGGCTGCGCGAGGCGGCCAAGGAGGTGCTGGCCAAGGCCCAGCAGGAGGCGAACCAGCTCCGCGAGGCGGCCAAGGAGGTGCACGCCAAGGGGCAGCAGGAGGCCAAGCGGCTCACCGACGCCGCCGCCGAGGCCGGCCGGGCCACGCACGCCAAGGCGCTGGCCGAGGCCAAGAAGATCGTGGACGACGCGGAGGAGGCGGCCAAGGCCACCCGTGGCCGGGCCCGCGCCGAGGCCAGCCGGCTCACCACCGAGGCCACCGAGGCCGGCAAGCGCAACCGCGCCGAGGTCGAGGCGTACGTGCAGCGCATGCGCACCGAGACCGAGGCGTACGTGCAGCAGTCCCGCGCCCAGACCCAGCAGGAGCTGGGCGCGTGGCGGGCCGGGGTGGAGAAGGAGGTCACCGAGCGGCGGGACAGCGCGGAGAAGGAGCTGGCCCAGCGCCGGGCCGCCGCCGAGCAGGAGTTCGCCAAGCGCCGGGACGAGCTGGACAAGCAGCACGCCAAGCGGCAGGAGGAGCTGGAGCAGGCGTACACCACGCGGCGCGACGAGATCGAGCGCACCGCCGCCGACGTCCGGCAGGCCGCCGAGGCGGACGCGCTCAGCATGCGGCAGCAGGCCGAGCTGGAGGCCGCCGAGCTGCTGCGCCGTGCCGAGGCGGACGCCGGCGCGCAGCGCCGCAAGGCCGACGAGCACGTCGCGGCCTCGCGGCGCCAGTTCGAGGAGTACGCGGCCACGACCCAGCAGCACCTCGCCACCACCCAGCAGCACCTGGCCGCCACCCAGCAGGAGGTGGCCGCCGGCCGGCAGCAGCTCGCCGGGGTGATGCTGGAGATCGCCAAGGCGCAGCAGGAGCTGGCCGACCTGCGTACCGAGACCTGGAAGTCGCGGCAGGAGTCCGACGACCTGCAACGCCGCCTCGGCGACCTGCGGCGCGACGCCGACTCGGCCGGGATCGCGGCCACTCCGGTCGACCCGGACGAGCTCGCCACTGCCGCGTCCGCCGGCCGCTCGACCGGCGACGGCGAGCCGGCGGGCGGCGACGCCCCGGCTGATGTCCCGGTCGGTGGCGGTGCGCCGGTGGCCGCGAAGGCCGACACGAAGGCCGACACGACGGGCACCACGCCGGCCAAGGGCGACGGCGAGCCGGCCGAGGCGGGCAAGGCCAAGCCGGTCGGTGAGCCGGTGACCACCATGGACTCCCCCGCCGGGGCGGGCGTCGACGGCGAACCGACTGTCGCCGCCGTGCCGGGCGAGGGTGGCCGGGGCGCCACCCCGACGAAGATCACCAGCACCGGCGAGAACGGCAAGCGCCCCACCAAGCCGACCACCGACGAGCGCAGCGCCAAGCCCAGCGCCGTCACCGTCGACAAGGACTGATCCGACCGCCTCGGATGCCGCTACTTCGGCCAAAGTGGCGGCATCCGGCCCGCCCGGATCACGCGACTTCCCTGAACCGCCGGCCGGCGAGCGCGGCGGCAGTGGTGGTGGGATGGCCGGCGCGGGGTGGCGGCGACTACCCTGCGGGCAGAGGGTCGCGCGTCGGCCGGGGACGTCACCGGCGGGCCGCCGGGCAGCGGGGAGAGCCGGGAGGCACGGGTGTCGCAGGAGGGCTCCGCCGCCCACGAGGACGAGGCCGCGGACGTGCACATCGCCGGCCCGGTGAAGCCCGCGAGCGAGACCACACGCGCCGCCGCGAGCGACACCACGGGTGCCGCGAGGAGCCTGCGAACCGGCATCGAGGCGAGCAGCGAGCGGCCCGCCGACGTCGAGCCGGGTGAGTTCGAGCCGAGCGGGCGCTTCGGTGTGCCGGGGCGGCCACTGCGGCGCAGCGCCTTCCTGATCGGCTTCACCGGCGCGCTCGGCGTGCTGCTGGCGTACGCGCTGTTCCTGGGCCTGCGCAACGCGGCCGGCATCCTGGTGCTCGTGGTGATCGCGTTGTTCCTCGCGGTCGGCCTGCACCCGGCGGTGGTCCGGCTGCGCAGGTGGGGCGTGCCGCGCGGTCTGGCGGTGGCGGTGGTGACGCTCACCCTGCTGGCGCTGATCGTCGCCGGCCTGCTGGCGCTGGTGCCGCCGGTGGTGACCCAGTCCGGCCAGTTCGTGCAGCAGCTACCCGGCTACGTCGAGGAACTGCGCCGCAATCCCACAGTGAACGACCTGGTGATCCGGTACGACGTGATGGAGCGGGTCCAGGCGGCGGCGAACGCGGACACGATCGGGCGGGCGCTCGGCGGCGTGCTCGGCGGGGCGCAACTGATCTTCGGGACGATCTTCCGCCTGCTCACCGTGCTGGTGCTGACGATCTACTTCCTGGCGTACTTCGACAAGCTGCGCGAACTCGGGTACGCGCTGGCACCGCGCTCGCGCCGGGAGCGGGTCCGGCTGATCGGCGACGAGATCCTGACCCGGGTCGGCGCGTACATGGTCGGCGCGCTCGCCATCGCGGTGCTGGCCGGCGTGACCACGTTCGTGTTCGCGCTGGTGGTCGGCCTGCCGTACCCGTTCGCGCTGGCGGTGGTGGTCGCGGTGACCGACCTGATCCCGCAGATCGGCGCGACGCTGGGCGCGGTGGTGGTGACGCTCGTCGGGCTCGCCACCGACCTGCCGGTGGGCATCGCGTGCCTGGTGTTCTTCATCCTCTACCAGCAGGTGGAGAACTACCTGCTCTATCCGAAGATCATGCGCCGGGCGGTGTCGGTGAACGAGGTGGCGGCGTTGCTCGCCGCGCTGCTCGGGGTGGCGCTGCTGGGCGTGGTGGGCGCGCTCATCGCGATACCCACGGTCGCCGCGTTGCAGTTGATCCTGCGCGAGGTGGTGCTGCCCCGCCAGGACGCGCGCTGACCCGTTACTCGGCGCGTCGCTGGGCCGGGCCGGGCACCGGGGTGTCGGCGAACGCGGCTACCGTACGGTCGGCGTACGCGCTGACGTCGCCGGTCTCCATCGGGCCGTCCCAGGTGGTCGGCAGCGGCAGCGGCACGCCGGGGGCGACCCGCCGGACGATCTCGTCCAGCACCTTCTCCGCGTCGCCGACCCAGAGGTGCTTGGCGCCGTCCACGCCCACCACCTCGGCCTGCGGCACGGCGGCGAAGCGCTGCCGGGCCTCCTCCGGGCGCAGGTAGTCGTCGAACTCGGGGACCAGCGCGGTGAGCGGCTTGCCGGAATCGGCCCAGACCGCCAGGTCCTCCGGGGCGGAGAAGCGCAGCGGCGGGGAGAGCAGGATCGCGCCGGCCACCGCCGGGTCGCAGCCGTACTTCAGCGCCAGGTCGGTGCCGAACGACCACCCGACCAGCCAGATGTTCGGCAGCTCGTGGAACTCGGCGTACTCGATCGCGGCGGCCACGTCGAACTTCTCGCCGACGGCGCCGTCGAAGGTTCCCTCGCTGGTGCCGCGGACGCTGCTGGTGCCCCGGGTGTTGAACCGGAGCACGGCCAGGCCGGCCAGTGCGGGCAGCCGCCAGGCGGCCTTGCGGAACACGTGGCTGTCCATCATCCCGCCGTGGGTGGGCAGCGGGTGCAGGCAGACCAGCGTGGCGGCCGGTTCGCGGTCCAGCGGCCGGGCCAGTTCGCCGACGAGCGTCAGCCCGTCGGCGGTGTGCAGCTCGATGTCCTCCCGGCGGCCGGGCAGGATCGACGACGCGCGAATCGGAGTGCTCACGCCTGCCAGTCTCCCGTGTCGGCGGCCCCGCCGCCCACCGGGACGGGAACCTGGTGATCCAGATCGCTCAGCCGTAGCGCGGGGCGCCCCGGCCGCGGTGGAGGTTCGGCCCACGCCGGTCCCGGGCCCGCCAGCAGCCGGAGTGCCAGTGCCGGCGGTCGGTCAGGTCGCCCCGGTCGTCGGCCGGCCAGGCCACCAGGTGCGCCACGCCGGGGCGGATCTCCTGGTCGCAGCCGGGACAGCGGTACGTCTTGGCTGACGCCCCGCCGCTGATCGCGCGTACCTGCCAGTCGCCGTCGCGCCACTGCTGCACTGTCGGCACGCCGTGGCGGGCACGCTCGCCGTCCACTGCGGCGATCTCGTCCCGGCGGGGACGGTTGCGACGGGGGCTCACGATCCCAGCCTACGGCCCCTCCCCACCCCACCGCCGATGCCCCGAAACCGAGCGATCTTGGTACGGGTACGCCCTCTCAGGGGCAGTTCCGTACCAAGATCGCTCGCGCGATCGGTCAGGGCCAAGTCTGTGGGCGGGTCAGGTCTTGTGCCACCTGCGTCCCGGCGAGCACGGTCGCCGCGTCGGCCTCGGTGAAGTTCACCTGGCCCGGGGGTCCGTCGCCGGGGAAGGGCCAGGCGAAGTCGACTGTCAACCGCACCTTGGGCAGGCCGAGCAGTTCCAGGCGGTTGCCGCCCGGATACCGGAAGCCCGGACGGCCACCCAGGTCGCGGTTGCTGGCGCGGCCCGTGTCCTCCCCCATCTCCGCCCCGTGGACCAGCTTCATCCACATGTATGAAGAAGGTGCCCGGAAGACGGTGAGCTGAACCGTGAGGCCCTTCGGGAAGGCGGCCGCGTCCACCGAGCATCCCGTCACCGCCGCGTTCGCCGGCAGCGTGGTCGGTCGGACCGGCCCGGTGCATCGCCGGGCTTCGTCCCAGCGCACCAGGCCGGCGACCCGTTTCAGGGCGGCCACGTCACCGCGGAGCGTCGCCGCCCGGGCGTAGAGACCGGGGAACGGCTGCCACGACGTGACCAGACCGTCAGTACCGGCGACGCGCAGCACGCCACCGTCGAAGGCCAGCCGGCCGCTGACGGCCTGCGTCGGGAAGCCGTCGATCGAAGTGTTGTCGAGAGCCTTCGCCACCGGGCTGACCTCGAGCAGGATCGGGTGTCCCTCACCGTCGCTGAACCGGATCGACTCGATCGGGTTGGAGCTGTGGACGGACCAGCCCAGATAGCGGGCCCGGGTGGTGTCGACGCCCAGGTGCAGCACCTGCGGGTCGGTACCTACCAGATCGGGACGCTGAAGCGCCCCGGGCACCCCGTCGGCGAGCGGCGGCACCAGGGGTGGCGCCGCCTCGGGCGTCGCGGCCGTCCAGGGCATCCGCCCGGCCAGCCCGCCCACGTCCGCGCGTACCACGCCGACGAGACCGAGCACGCCGACCAGGGCGAGCGCGGTGCCGGCGGTGGCCCGGCGGCGTACCTGCCGGCGCCTGCCCAACGCGCGGGAGCCGCGCAGCAGGCGTGCGGTGTCGATCTCCCCTTCGGCCTGCTCCCGCAGCACCGAGGCGATCCGCTGGTCGAGGTCGGTCACGGCCGGCTCCCCTTCGTCATCGGGACGCCGCAGCGCTCCCGGAGGTGGGCAAGCGCCCGCATCGCGTGGGTGCGGACGGTGACCGGGGAGCAGTCGAGGATCTGGGCGATCGTGGCGTCGTCCAGGTCCTCGTAGTAGCGCAGCACCAGCACGGCGCGCTGGCGGTCCGGGAGGGCGCGGATCAGGCGCCACATCTCGTCCCGGTCCGCCGCCTCGCCACCGAGGTCGCCGCGCCCGGGCCGGTCGGCGAACGTGTCCACCGCCAGCTCACGGCTGGACCGCCGCCGCCACCAGGACGTGTTCGCGTTGACGAGCATCCGGCGCACGTACACGTCGGGCCGGTCGGCCCGGGCGATCTTCCGCCAGTGCACGTACGCGCGCGCCAGCACGTCCTGCGTCAGGTCCTCGGCGCGGTGCGCGTCGCCGGTCAGCAGCCGGGCCAGACGCAACAGAGCCGGGCCGCGGCTGCCGACGTACTCCTCGAAGGTCACACCTCGAAGACGCCGTCACCGGGCCCGGCTGTTGACAGCGGTCAGCGCCGGGTGTGGTCGCGGAACCCGCGGCCGGACTTGCGGCCCAGGTAGCCGGCCGTGACCAGGTGCTCCAGCAGCGGCGCCGGGGCGAAGCCGGGCTCACGCAGCTCCAGGTACAGCTCCTGCTGGATGGCCAGCGAGACGTCCAGGCCCACCACGTCGAGCAGCTCGAACGGGCCCATCGGGTAGCCGCAGCCGAGCTTCATCGCGTAGTCGATGTCGTCGGCGGTCGAGTAGCTGGCCTCCAGCATCTTCACCGCGTCGTTCAGGTACGGGAACAGCAGCGCGTTGACGATGAAGCCGGACCGGTCGCCGCAGACCACGCCGGTCTTGCCGAGCCTCGCGGTGACCGCGCGGGCGGTGGCCGACGTCTCGGCGGAGGTGCGGATGGTCTGCACGATCTCCACCAGCGGCATGATCGGCGCCGGGTTGAAGAAGTGCAGGCCGATCACGTCGGCCGGGCGCTGGGTCGCCATCGCCACGTCGATCACCGGCAGCGACGAGGTGGTGGTGGCCAGCACGACGCCCGGCTTGCAGATCTCGTCCAGGCTGGCGAACAGCGCCTTCTTGACGCTCAGCTCCTCGATCACGGCCTCGACCACCAGGTCGACGTCGGCCAGGTGCTCAAGCGTGGCGGACCAGGTGATCCGGCCGAGCGCGTCGTCCCGGTCGCTCTCGCTGATCTTGCCCCGCACCACGCCCTTGTTCAGCGAGGTCTTTACCGCCTCGCAGACCTTCGCGGACTTCTCCGCGCCCCGCGTCACCGAGATGATCTCGTACCCGGCCTTGGCGAACACCTCGATGATGCCGGTGGCCATGGTGCCGGAGCCGACCACGCCGACCTTCGCGATGGCGCGGGCGCCGTCGGCGAGCGCGGCGTCCGCGACCAGCGGCGTGAACTCGTCGGGTACGACCTTCGGCGAGCCCGGCCGCTCGTAGGTGTAGAAGCCGCGACCGGACTTGCGGCCCAGCAGCCCGGCGGTGACCATCTGCTTGAGCAGCGGGGCCGGCGCGTGCCGGCGGTCCCGGCCGCCGCGCCGGTACATGGTGTCGAGGATCTCGTACGCGGTGTCCAGGCCGATCAGGTCCATCAGCGCCAGCGGGCCCATCGGCAGGCCGCAGCCGAGCTTCATGGCGGCGTCGATGTCCTCGCGGGTGGCGTACCGGGCCTCGAACATGCCGACCGCGTGGTTCAGGTAGCCGAACAGCAGCGCGTTGGCGATGAAACCGGCCCGGTCGCTGATCGTCACGTCGACCTTGCCGAGCCGCTCGCAGAGCGCCTCCACGTCGGCGACCACGTCGGCGGAGGTGACCACCGTGCGGACCACCTCGACCAGCTTCATCACCGGCGCCGGGTTGAAGAAGTGGATGCCGATGACCTGGTTGGGCCGGGTGGTGGCGACGGAGATCTCGGTGACGCTCAGCGAGGACGTGTTTGTGGCCAGGATCGCCTCGGGCTTGCAGACCCGGTCCAGCTCGGCGAAGATCCGCTGCTTGAGGTCGAGGTGCTCGGGCACCGCCTCGATCACCAGGTCCACGTCGTGCAGCGCGTCCAGCCCGACCCGGAAGTCGACCCGCGCGAGCAGCGCGTCCCGCTCGGCCTCGGCGAGCTTGCCCTTCGCCACGGCCCGGTCGGTGGAGCCGGTGAGCGTGGCCCGGCCGCGCTCCAGCGCCCCGTCGGAGATCTCGACGGCTGTCACGTCGACGCCGTTGCGGGCGAACACCTCCACGATGCCGGCACCCATGGTGCCCAGACCCACCACGCCCACCCTGGTGAACTCCCGCGCCACGACCGGCCTCCCCTGCTCGACTCCGCCGTCCGCGACATGAACGGCCGCTAAGGTTATGCGCCGGAGTCTGCCACGTGACGCTGCGTTGTCGAGACGCCGTGGGATATTTCACGCACCGTGCCTCACGCGGTGGCGTTCTCCCCGGCCAGTGCCAGCAGTTCGGCGACGAACTCCGCCGGCCGCTCCAGGTGCGGACTGTGCCCGCAGCCGGGCAGCACCACCTCCCGGTACGTCCCGCCGGCCGCCGCGTACCGGTCCAGCACCGCGCGGGTCTGCCCCACCATCGGCTGCGGCGGGCACGCCACCTCACCGGGCCAGCCGGGCACCACGCCGAGCTGACCGAGGTACGCCAGGTCGAACAGCGAGGTGTCCGAGACGATCACGTCGGCGTCGCCGCGTACCCAGGTCACCGAGGGCTTGACCGGCACGGCGACCAGCTCGTCGGCGAGCCGGAAGTGGGCCGGGGCCAGCGCGTTGAGCACGCCGCGCGGCCCGGCGGCCGTCCCCGGCCAGTGCGGCGAGGCGACGGCCGCGCCCGGGTAGTTGTCGTCCCCGGTGGCGGTGGTCAGCATGCTCTCCAGCAGCAGGTCCTCGTCGTCGCCGAGCGAGGCCGGGTCGGCCACGTACGCGGCGCGCAGCACCGCGCGCGGGCTGGTCGGGCCGTCCGCGCTCCGGTCACCGGCGGCGAGCCGGGCCACGAAGTCCGGGTTCGCGCCGCCGGCGCCGGTGCCGGCGAAGTCGGGCGTGGTGGGGGTGCCGTCGAGGTCCCGGGTGCCGCCGAAGCCGTACGGGGACACCGGCGCCTCCAGCAGCAGGCCGGCGATCCGTTCCGGGCGGTCGACGAGCAGCCGCATCGCCACACCGCCGCCCAGCGAGTGCCCGGCCACCACCGGCCGGGCGCCGGGCCGGAACAGCTCCGGGGCGTCGAGCAGCGCGGCCACGTCGTCGGCGAAGTCGGCGAGCCCTCGGGTGGCGTCGACCGGCGCGGTGTCTGTCCCGCCGTAGCCGCGCAGGTCGGGGGCGACCACCCGCAGCGTCTCCGGCAGCCGGGCCAGCAGCGGTTCCCAGAAGGCGGAGGAGGAGACGTTGCCGTGCACCAGCAGCACCGGTACGCCGTCCGGTGGACCGGCCACGCGGACCGCCTGGGTGATGCCGTTGGCCTGGACGGTGAGCCGTGCGCTGCGCATCCGCGCATGCTGGCACGGACGGCCGACCCCGGTCCATGTGCCCCACCGACACACCACCCCGCCAAGGCGTGGGCGCCAGCCCACCCCACACCCCCACCCCGGGAGCGCCAACCCGCCCAGCCCACCCTCCTCCGCCGCCCCTCCGCCGACCGCCCGCCGACCCCTCCCTGGCGGTGATCAAGGAGTTTGCGTCAGCGCGGGAGTCATTTCCGTACCCAAACTCCTTGATCAATCGCGCGAGGGCGGACCGGGGAGGGCGGCGGTGGGCTCGCCGCGCGGGCTCGGCGCGCGGGCCGGGCGACGCCGGGCAGCGCGGGCCTGGGGTCAGCGGGCGCCGGAAGCAGCGACCTTGGGGCCGAGCACGGCCTCGATGCCCGGCGGGTGCCGACGGTCAGCAGCCTTGGGGTGCAGCGAGTGCGGGCCCTCAGCGGTCCGGAGGGCCCAGTGGACGCCCGGCGGTCTAGCTGACGTCGGCCGGCTGTGCCTCGCGCGCCTCGATCGGCTGGCGCGGCCCGGGGACGGGCAGCGGCAGAGTGGGGCGCTGGTCGCGGCGCATCGCGCCGAAGCTCATCCCGACCGGGTCGGTCCGGGCCACGCCCGGGTCGTAGAGACGCAGGTCGGTGCGGCCCAGCCGGACCACGTCGCCGTCGGAGATCGCCACACTGCCGGTCACCCGGGTGTCGTTGAGCCAGGTGCCGTTCGTCGAGCCCAGATCGGTGAGCATCACCCCCTCCGGGGTGGCCCGGACGGTGGCGTGCCGCCGACTCAGGTGCGGATCGGCGAGCACGATGTCGGCGGTCGGCGCCCGGCCGATCACCTGCGCGTCCTGGCCGACCCGGAACGTGAGCCCGCGCATCGCCCCGCCGGACACCGTCAGCAACGGCATCAGCTCAGGATGCTCCTCCATGGACAGTCCTCCACCCCACATCGCCCCGCGGCGTCAGCCTGCCACCTCACCGTAGTGGCTTGCACCACCGCGCGGTCACCCCCGCGACCCCGGGCGGTCATCTCCCGTTCGCCGTTTCGGACGGCACTTCCGTCGATACGACGGGCTGATCATCGGCGCAGCGTACGGCCGGTTCGACACCTACCGGCGAGTAATCCTCGGGTCTAGACTTCGGCCATGACCGCTGTGCATGTGCCGGGCGCCCCGCTCATCTCCGACGGTCGGCTGGTGTCGACCAGCCCGGCCACCGGCGCCGAGGCAGGCAGTTTCCCGCTGGCCACCGAGGCGGACGTGCGCGCCGCCGTCGAGCGCGCCCGGGCGGCCGGCGACTGGTGGGCCGGGCTCGGCTTCGCCGGCCGGCGGGACCGCCTCCAGCGCTGGCGCGGCGTGCTCGCCCGGCGGATCGAGGAACTGGCCGACCTGATGCACACCGAGGGTGGCAAGCCGGTCGGTGACGCCGTGGTGGAGATCCTCACCGCGCTGGAGCACATCGACTGGGCGGCCCGCAACGCCCAGCGGGTGCTCGGTCCGCGCCGCGTCCGCTCCCGCCTGGTCCTCGCCGAGTTCAGCGGTCACCTGGAATACCAGCCGTTCGGCGTGATCGGTGTCATCGGCCCGTGGAACTACCCGGTCTTCACCCCGATCGGCTCCGCCGCGTACGCGCTCGCGGCCGGCAACGCCGTGGTGTTCAAGCCGAGCGAGTACACGCCGGCGGTCGGCCAGTGGCTGGTCGACAGGTTCGCCGAGGTGGTGCCGGAGCAGCCGGTGTTCCAGGTGGTGCACGGCTTCGGCGCGGTCGGCGCGGCGCTGTGCCGCTCCGGGGTCGGCAAGGTCGCCTTCACCGGCTCGACCGCCACCGCGAAGCGGGTGATGGCCGCCTGCGCGGAGACGCTCACGCCGGTGCTGCTGGAGGCCGGCGGCAAGGACGCGATGATCGTGGACAGCGACGCCGACCTGGACGCCGCCGCCGACGCCTGCGTGTGGGGCGGGATGACGAACGCCGGCCAGACGTGCATCGGCATCGAGCGGGTCTACGCGGTCGACCAGGTCTTCGACACCTTCGTGGAGAAGGTCGTGGCCAAGGCCGGGCGGCTCACGGTGGGCGCCGACGGGACCGACCTCGGCCCGATCACCATGCCGTCGCAGATCGACATCATCCGCCGCCACATCGACGACGCGCTCAGCCGGGGCGGCCGGGCGGTGCTCGGCGGCCCGGAGGCGGTCCAGCCGCCGTACGTGCACCCGACGGTGCTCGTCGACGTGCCGGAGGACTCGGCCGCCGTACGCGAGGAGACGTTCGGCCCGACGCTGGTGGTCAACCGCGTCCGGGACGTGGACGAGGCGGTCGAGCGGGCCAACGCGCTGCCGTACGGGCTCGGGGGTTCGGTCTTCGGCCGGGCGCGGGCGGTGGCGGTGGCGCGGCGCCTGCGCTCCGGCATGGCCTCGGTCAACTCGGCGCTGACCTTCGCCGGCATGTCGACGCTGCCGTTCGGCGGCATCGGCGAGTCCGGCATCGGCCGCATCCACGGCGAGGAGGGGCTGCGCGAGTTCGGCCGGCCCAAGTCGGTCACCCGCCGCCGGGCCCGGTCGCTGCTGCCGGCGATGACGTTCGAGCGCACCCCGGCCGACATCGCCCGCATCGTCAAGATCGCCAAGCTGATGTACGGCCGGGGCCGCTGAGGCCGCGCCTCAGAACAGCGTCAGCTCGTCGCGCTCGATGCCGCGCAGCTTGTCGTAGTCGACCACCACGCAGCGGATGCCGCGATCCGTGGCGAGCACCCGCGCCTGCGGCTTGATCTCCTGCGCGGCGAACACGCCGGCCACCGGCGCGAGCAGCGGATCGCGGTTCATCAGCTCCAGGTAGCGGGTGAGCTGCTCCACGCCGTCGATCTCGCCGCGCCGCTTCACCTCGACCGCCACCGCACCGCCGACCGCGTCCCGGCAGAGCAGGTCGACCGGCCCGATCGCGGTCATGTACTCGCGCCGGACCAGCGTGAAGCCCTCCCCCAGCGTCTCCGGGTTCGCGGCGAGCAGCTCCTGCAGGTGCGCCTCGACGCCGTCCTTGCGCAGGCCCGGGTCCACGCCCAGCTCGTACGAGGTGTCCTGGAAGATCTCCTCCAGGGTGATGCGCAGTTCCTCGCCGGCCTTGTTCACCACCCGCCAGACGCCCGGCGCCTCCTCCAGCCGGCACGGCGGGCTCATCCAGTTCAACGGCTTGTAGGCCCGGTCGTCGGCGTGGATCGACACCGACCCGTCCGCCTTCACCATGAGCAACCGGGTCGCCGGGGGGAGGTGGGCCGAGAGCCGTCCGACGTAGTCCACCGAGCACTTCGCAATGACCAACCGCACCCGCCGAGGGTAGCGGAGGCCCCGGTGGACGCCGACGAGCGCCACTGGCACGGCGGTGCCATATTGAGATCGTGCTCGAAGTCCTCACCGGTTCCGGCCTGGCCGCCTCGGCGGGTCTGAACGCATACATCCCGCTGTTGCTGATGGGGCTACTGTCCCGCTACACCGACCTGGTCGAGCTGCCGAGCGGCTGGCAGTGGCTCGGCAACGGCTGGGTGGTGCTGATCCTCGCCGTCCTGCTCGCGGTCGAGGTGGTGGCCGACAAGGTGCCAGTGGTCGACCACGTCAACGACGTGGTGCAGACGGTGGTCCGGCCGACCGCCGGTGGCCTGGCGTTCGGCGCGGGCGCCGGCTCGGAGACGGTCACCGTGAGCGACCCGGACACGTTCTTCTCCACCCACCAGTGGGTGCCGGTGGTGGTCGGCGTGGCCATCGCGCTCGGCGTGCACCTGCTCAAGGCCGCCGCCCGGCCGGTCATCAACGCGACCACCGCCGGCGTGGGCGCGCCGGTGGCCAGCACCGCCGAGGACGCGACGAGCGTGATCATGTCGGTGGTGGCGCTGCTGCTGCCGGTGCTTGTGCTGGTGTTCCTGGTCGCTCTGGTGATCTTCGTACCCTGGCTGTTCCGCCGTCGCCGGGAGCGGCGCCGGGAACGCGCCGCGGCCCGCGCGGCCGGCTTCCGCGTCTGAGCCGTAACGACTCCCGAAACCTCTAAAATCGGGGCAAGACACCCAAGGAGGTACGGGAAGATGACCGCGTCATTGGAGATGCCCCGGGTCCAGGAGTGCGCCGTCCGGTCCTGCGCCTACAACCACACGAACGACTGCCACGCGTTCGCCATCACGATCGGCAGCAGCGACCACGCCCACTGCCACACGTTCGTGGAGATGCCGGTGCGCGGCGGCATCGACCAGTTGGTCGCCCAGGTCGGCGCGTGCTCACGCGACGACTGCCGGCACAACGCCGACCTGGAGTGTCACGCCCCGGCCATCACGGTCGGCCCCGACATGGACATGGCCGACTGCATGACCTACGAGAGCCGCTGACCCACCCCCGCTGACGCGGCGCCCGCCGCCCCCCGCCCCCGCCACCTCGAACAGCACAAGCG
>NZ_JBEZGA010000018.1:0-1314 GCF_040649715.1 Micromonospora sp. NPDC048887
CCGGTCACATTCCGAACCCGGAAGCTAAGCCCTCCAGCGCCGATGGTACTGCACTCGGGAGGGTGTGGGAGAGTAGGACACCGCCGGACAATCTTCCAGTCGAGGGCCGCCCCAGCAGGGGCGGCCCTCGACTGCGTTAGCGTTCTCGGCGGAAACGCCATCAGGAAGGATGTACCTGTGAGCTCAGGACCCCAGGGCGGGGACCGCCCCCGTCGTTACGAGGATCGCGCCGACCGCGGCCAGGGGCGTGGTGACGCCGGCCGCGACGGCCGTCGCGATGACCGTCCCTCGTACCGGGGCGGCCGCGACGACCGCCCGGGCGGCTTCCGTGGTGGCGATCGCGACAGTGGCGCCCGTGGCGGCGACCGTCGCGAAGGCGGCTTCCGTGGCGGTGACCGCCGTGAGGGTGGTGCCCGTGAGGGCGGTTTCCGTGGCGGTGACCGTCGCGAGGGCGGTTTCCGTGGCGGGGACCGCCGCGAGGGCGGTTTCCGGAGCGGGGGTCGCGAGGGCGGCTTCGGCGGTGGTGACCGTCGCGAGGGCGGTTTCCGTGGCGGCGACCGCCGTGAGGGCGGTTTCGGCGGCGGTGATCGTCGCGAAGGCGGTCTCCGGGGCGGCGACCGTGACAGCGGTTTCCGCGGCGGGGAGCGTCGCGAGGGTGGCTTCCGCGGCGGTGACCGTCGCGAAGGCGGCGCGCGTGAGGGTGGCTTCCGCGGGGGCGACCGCCGTGAGAGTGGTGGTTTCCGGGGCGGCGACCGCCGCGAGGCGGGTGCCCGTGACGGTGGTTTCCGTGGCGCTGAGCGTCGTGAAGGCGGCTTCGCCGGTGGCGATCGTCGCGAAGGCGGTTTCCGTGGCGGCGACCGCCGTGAGGGCGGTTTCCGTGGTGGCGACCGCCGTGAGGGTGGCTTCCGGAGCGGGGGCCGCGAGGGCGGCGACCGTCGCGAGGGCGGTTTCCGGGGCGGAGACCGCGAGGGTGGCTTCCGGAGCGGCGAGCGCCGTGAGGGTGGTTTCCGTGGTGGCGACCGCCGTGAGGGTGGTGCCCGTGAGGGCGGTTTCCGGGGCGGTGACCGTCGCGAGAGCGGCGCCCGTGATGGTGGTTTCCGTGGTGGCGACCGCCGCGAGGGCGGCTTCCGTGGCGGCGACCGTGAGGGTGGCTTCCGGAGCGGGGGCCGCGAGGGCGGCGACCGTCGCGAGGGTGGCTTCCGGGGCGGCGAGCGCCGTGAGGGTGGCTTCCGCGGTGGTGACCGTGACGGTGGCTTCCGTGGGGGAGACCGCCGTGAGGGTGGTGCCCGTGAGGGTGGTTTCCGGGGCGGTGAC
>NZ_JBEZGA010000018.1:1409-121701 GCF_040649715.1 Micromonospora sp. NPDC048887
CGGACCGCCGTGAGGGTGGTGCCCGTGAGGGCGGCTTCCGGGGCGGTGACCGTCGCGAGAGCGGCGCCCGTGACGGTGGTTTCCGGGGCGGTGACCGCCGTGAGGGTGGTGCCCGTGAGGGCGGCTTCCGGGGCGGTGACCGTCGCGAGAGCGGCGCCCGTGACGGTGGTTTCCGGGGCGGTGACCGTCGCGAGGGTGGTGCCCGTGAGGGCGGCTTCCGGGGCGGCGACCGTCGCGAAGGCGGTTACCAGGGAGGCGACAACCGCCGGGAGAGCTACGCCGGCGGCGACCGTCGCGAGGGCGGTTACCAGGGAGGCGATCGCCGTGAGGGCGGCTTCCGTGGTGGCGACCGTGACGGTGGCTTCCGGCGCGACGATCGTCGCGACGACCGGCGGCCGGGCGGCTTCCGGGGCGAACGCGACGGTGAGCGCCGTGGCTACGGCGACCGGCCGGGTGGCGACGACCGCCGTGGCAACTACGGCCCGCAGCGGGAGCGCCGGGACGAGCGGGGCGAGGGGCGTACCGGCGAGGCGCCGGAGCTGCCGGACGACGTCGTCGCGAGCGACCTCGACTCGGCCGTGCGGGCGGAGCTGCTCTCCCTCGCCAAGCCGGTGGCGGAGACCGTCGCCCGGCACCTGGTCGCGACCGGTCTGCTGATCGACGAGGACCCGCAGCTGGCGCTGGCGCACGCCATGGCGGCCCGCCGGCTCGCCTCGCGGATCGCCGCCGTGCGGGAGGCCGTCGGACTGGCCGCGTACCACGCCGGTGAATGGCAGACCGCCATCGCCGAGCTGCGGACGTACCACCGGATGAGCGGGCTGCAGAGCCACCTGGCGGTGCTGGCCGACTGCGAGCGGGCGCTGGGCCGGCCGGAGCGGGCCATCGACCTGTTCCGCGGCGCCGACCGCGACAAGCTCGACCAGGCCGTCGCGATCGAGCTGCTGATCGTGGCTGCCGGGGCGCGTGGCGACCTCGGGCAGAAGGACGCCGCGGTGGCGATGCTCCAGGTCCGCGAGCTGACCGGCGACTCGACCGAGCCGTGGGCGGCGCGGCTGCGCTACGCGTACGCGGACGCCCTGCTGGCGGTGGGCCGGCGCGAGGAGGCGCGGGAGTGGTTCTCCCGGGCCGCCGACGTCGACTCCGAGGGTGAGACCGACGCCGCCGAGCGGCTGCTGGAGCTGGACGGCGTGGTCATCGAGGGCGACGACGAGCCGGAGGACGACGCGGACGCGTCCGAGCCGTCGGCCGGGGCCGCCCGCGACAATGACGACGACGAGGATGACCTCGACGACGACGACGACGATGACCTCGACGACGACGACGACGACGACGATGATGACGATGATGACGATGACGACGACCTCGACGACGACGAGGATGACGACGACCGGGATGACGACGCGCGGCTGAGCGAGGACGACTCCGCCTCGGGTGCGGGCGGGGACGCGGCGCGGGCCGGCTACCGGGACCGGGACGCCGGCGATCTGGACGACGACGAGCTGACCGACGCCGAGGCCGGCTCGCTCGCGGCCGGCACCACGGCGGCCACCGCCGAGGCACCGACCACGCCGGCCACGACCACGCCGGACACCGGCGTGACCGGCGACGGCCCGGCGGCCGACGTCGCCCCGGCGGACGAGGCCGGCCGGCCCGCGCCGAGTGACGCCACGGGCGGCGAGGGCGAGGCGGCGGAGCGCCGATGACCGGGTACGCCGGTGACACCGCCTCCGGCGCGGATCGGGGAGAACCCGACCGCGCCGGGGCGGGCGGTCGGCTGGTTGACGCGTACTCGCTCGTGGTCTTCGACCTCGACGGCGTGATCTACCTGATCGACCGGCCCATCCCCGGCGCGGTCGAGGCGGTCGGCCGGCTGCACGCCGAGGGGCGCGCGGTCGCGTACGCGACGAACAACGCCTCCCGCCGCTCCAGCGAGGTGGCCGACCTGCTCACCGGCATGGGCGTTCCGGCCGAGCCGGCGGAGGTGCTCACCTCCGCGGCCGCCACCGCCGAACTGCTCCGCGACCGGCTGCCCGAAGGTGCGCCAGTGCTCGTGGTCGGCGCGGAGGCGCTGCGCGCCGAGCTGCGCGCGGTGGGCCTGCGGCCGGTGTCCACTGCCGACGAGGAGCCCGCCGCGGTGGCACAGGGCTACGGCCCGCAGGTCGGCTGGTCCGACCTGGCCGAGGCGTCCCTCGCGGTACGCGCGGGCGCGCCCTGGTACGCCACGAACACCGACCGCACGCTGCCCAGCCCGCGCGGCCCGCTGCCGGGCAACGGCTCGCTCGTCGCGGTGCTGCGTACCGCGCTGGGCCGCGACCCCGACGTGGTGGTGGGCAAGCCGGAGCCGGCGCTGTTCACCACCGCCGCGCGGCGGGCCGGGGCCGGGCGCACCCTCGTGGTGGGCGACCGGCTGGACACCGACATCGAGGGCGCCCGCCGGGCCGGGCTGGACAGCCTGCTGGTGCTCACCGGTGTCAGCGACGCCGCCGAGTTGCTGGCCACGCCGCAGGAGCGTCGCCCCGCGTACGTCTCGTTCGACCTGGCGGGTCTGTTCGACCCGGCCGCTGTGGTGGCCGTGCCGGGCCCGGAGAACGCGGGCGGCTGGGCGGTGACGGAGTCCGGCGGGGATCTCGTGCTCGACGGCGCGGGACCGCCGCTGGCGGCCCTCGCCGCGCTGTGCGGGGTGGCCTGGTCGACGGCGGCCGGGCCGTGCGTGCGGGCGCAGTCCCCGGCGGCGGCCGAGGCGCTCGCCGCGTTCGGCCTCGACGGCTGAGGCGCCGGCCGCTCAGAGCAGCTTGCGGAGCTTCATCAGGTCGAACGGGTTCGCCTTGATCGAGACCCGGCGGGAGGCCACCGCCGACATCACGTCGAGCCGGCCGTGCACCAGCGCGACGAGGTCGTCGCTGCCGGTGGTCAGCGCGATCTTCGCCTTCGGGTCGTCGCCGTCGGCGAGGTCGACCAGCCGGCCACCCTCCAGCCGCCCGTGGAACGCGGTGCCGAGGTCGGTGATCCGGCAGGCCAGGGTGCGGTCCAGGTCGATGCGCCCCTGCGCCTCGGCGTTGCGGTCCAGCCGCGCGGCCAGGTCCTGCAACGCCTGCCGGCACTCGTCCACGCTGGCCACATCGTCTCCTCACCACGAACCACGCCGTTCCCGGCACCGTACCGCAATGGGACGTCCGGGGTCCCCGGTAGCGTGGCACCTGCACACCTCGCCCCGCGGAAGGACTCAGGCATGCAGGACGCGTGGCGCGCCTACCTCGAGCTGGCCATGGGCCTGACGGAGGCGCCCCGGAAGAAGGCACAGGACGCGGTCATGCGCGTCGTCGGCCAGGGCGGCGCGACCGCCGCCCAGATCCAGACGCTCGCCGAGGAACTGGTGGCGACCGGCCTGGCGAACCGGGAGTCGCTGACCAAGCTGGTCCGCTTCGAGGTGGACCGGGCACTGGGCGCGGTCGGGCTGGCCACCGCCGACGAGGTCGCCGAGCTGACCCGCCGGGTGCACGACCTGGAGCGGCAGTTGCGTGAGGCGCGCGGCCACCTCGGGCCGGGCGAGACGGCGCCCGCCACCCCGTCCGCCCCCGCCACCGCGCCGTCGGGGGCGGCTGCCTCTCCGCAGACCGGGCCCGCGCACGCTGAGTCGTCCGAGGCAGCACCGGCCGGGACCGAGCCGCCGGCGAAGACGGGCTCGCCCGCCGCGTCCTCCCCGGCGACGACGCCGACGAAGGCCCCCGCGACGACTCCGACGAAGGCGGTGGCGAAGAAGACGGTGGCCAAGAAGGCGATCGCGAAGAAGCCGCCGGCCACCGTGGCCCGTACCCCCGCCGACGATTCGCCCGCCGCGCCCGCCCGGCCGGCGAAGAAGGCCACCGGGCGCCGGGCGGCCGGGTCGTGACCGCGCCCCGGCCCGGCCCGCAGCCGGGCCCGCGGCCCGGGCCACCCCCGGGGGTACGGCCCGCGCCGGTCGAGGAGGTCGGCGAGGCCCGGCACCCGGCGGTCGACGCCGCGGTGCTCGGCATGGCCAACGCCGAGGCGCTCGCCCCGGCCGACCAGATCGCCCAGTACGAGGCGGCGTACGAGACGCTGCGCGAGACCCTCGCCACCATCGACCAGGCCTGAGCAGAGGCGGAGACACACCTGATGGCTCGTCGTACCCGGCTGGACGCCGAACTGGTCCGGCGCGGGCTGGCCCGCTCCCGGGAACAGGCCGCCGCGCTCGTGGAGGCCGGTCGCGTGCAGCTGCGCGGAGTGCAGGCGCGCAAGGCCGCCGCGATGGTCGACCCGGCCGATCCACTGCTGGTCACCGGCGAGGACCCGGCCGACGCATACGTCTCCCGGGGCGGCCACAAGCTGGCCGGCGCACTCGCCGCGTTCGCCCCCGGCGGGCTGACCGTCACCGGCCGGCGCTGCCTGGACGCCGGCGCGTCGACGGGCGGTTTCACCGACGTGCTGCTGCGCGGCGGCGCCGCCGAGGTGGTCGCCGTGGACGTCGGCTACGGGCAGCTCGCCTGGTCGCTGCGGACCGACGAGCGGGTCCGGGTGTTCGAGCGCACCAACGTGCGTACCCTCACGCCGGAGGCGATCGGCGGCCCGGTCGACCTGACGGTGGCCGACCTGTCGTTCATCTCACTGCGGCTGGTGCTGCCCGCGCTGGCCGCGTGCACCGGCCCCGGCGGTGATCTGGCGCTGATGGTCAAGCCGCAGTTCGAGGTCGGCAAGGAGCGCGTCGGCGCTGGCGGCGTGGTCCGTGATCCGGCGCTGCGGGCCGAGGCGGTGCTCGACGTGGCCGCGACGGCCGCCGGCCTCGGCCTCGGCCTGGCCGGCGTGGCGGCCAGCCCGCTGCCCGGCCCGAGCGGCAACGTCGAGTTCTTCGTATGGTTGCGCGGGGACGCGCCCGCCGCGGACCCGGAGCGGGTCCGCGCGGTGGTGGCCGCCGGCCCGCAGGGCGCCGCCGCGACGGCGGCCACGACCGAGGAGGTGTCCGGGTGAGCCGTACCGCGCTGCTGGTCACGCACACCGGCCGTCGACGCAGCACCGAGCACGCCCGCGCGGTGGCCGCCGACCTGATCGCCGCCGGTTTCGAGGTGCGGGTGGTGGCCGAGGAGGCCGACGACCTGGACCTGCCGGGCGTGGTGCCGGTGACCGGCCCGGAGGCCGCCGAGGGCGCCGAGATCGTGTTCGCGCTCGGCGGGGACGGCACGTTCCTGCGCGCCGCCGAGCTGGCCCGACCGGCCAAGGTGCCGCTGCTCGGCATCAACCTGGGCAAGGTCGGCTTCCTCGCCGAGGCGGAGATCGACGACCTGGACACCGCCGTACGCGACGTGGTCGACCGCAACTACACGGTGGACGAGCGGCTCACCCTCGACGTCACCGCCGAGTTCGAGGGCGGGCCGACAATCGAGTCGTGGGCGCTCAACGAGATCAGTGTGGAGAAGGGCGAGCGCGCCCAGATGCTGGAGCTGCTCGTGGACGTGGACGGCCGGCCGCTGTCCCGGTACGGCTGCGACGGCGTGATCTGCGCGACCCCGACCGGCTCGACCGCGTACGCGTTCTCCGGCGGCGGGCCGGTGGTCTGGCCCGAGGTGGAGGCGCTGCTGCTGGTGCCGATCAGCGCGCACGCGTTGTTCAGCCGCCCGCTGGTGACCGCGCCGACGTCGACGTTCGTCATCACCGTCGACCCGTTCACCACCCTGGCGGTGCTCTGCTGTGACGGCCGGCGCGTCTACGACCTGCCGCCCGGCGCCCGGGTCACGGTGCGCCGGGGCACGCTGCCGGTGCGCATCGTGCGGCTGCGGGCCCGCCCGTTCACCGACCGGCTGGTGGCCAAGTTCGACCTGCCCGTGCAGGGCTGGCGGGGCAACCGCCGCTGACCAGCGGCTCAGCGGAAATTCTCCGTTCGGCCCACCGGCCCCGGCGCTCGCGCGCGTTACGGTGGGCGTACGGGCCGCGAAGAGGTGAGTCCGGGCGCGGCGGTGAGGCCCGTCGTTTCCCGGATGCGGCCCGTCTGTCGCGGGCTCGGCCAGGGGGTGGTCGGGACCGCGACGGTCGGGACGCCGGAGCGTCGCAGCCGGCCCGCGGCGGGCGGACCGGCACGCCGAGTCCGGTCGGGTGTCGACCCCGGCCGGGCCGACAGGTCGCAGGGCCGCCGCCGGAGGAAGCGGCGGCACGCGAACTGGGCGACGCGGTCTCCGGCGTCCCGGCCCCACTCCGTCGTGCCCGTGTCGACCTGGCGCCGATGCGGCGTCCCGGTGACCCGGCGCCGGGCCGACAAGGACGACCTGGGCGCACTGTGGACGTCGCCGCGGGAGGCGCCGCATCGGCACGGGCTGAACCGTACGGGTGCCCGCGCCCCGCCCGGGCGGCTGGTCAACTGTCACACGGCGGGGCTACTGTCGGGTGCTGTGCTGGAAGAGCTGCGCATCACCGGACTGGGCGTCATCGAGGACACCACGCTGCCGCTGGCCGCGGGGATGAACGTCATCACCGGCGAGACCGGCGCCGGCAAGACCATGGTGGTGACCGGCCTCGGCCTGCTCTTCGGCGGCCGCGCCGACGCCGGCCGGGTGCGCGCCCAGCCGGGCCGCGCGGTCGTGGAGGGCCGGCTGCGGCTGGGCGGCCGGGTGGCCGAGTCGGTGCACGCCCGGATCCTCGACGCCGGTGGCGAGCCCGACGAGGACGGCGCGCTGCTGCTCAGCCGCACCGTCACCATCGAGGGCCGCTCGCGCGCGCACCTGGGCGGTCGCGCCATGCCGGTGGCCACGCTCGGCGAGGTCGGCGAGCAGGTGCTGGCCGTGCACGGCCAGTCCGACCAGCTGCGCCTGCTGCGCCCGGCCGAGCAGCGCGCCTCGCTCGACCGGTTCGCCGGGCCGGAGCACGAGAAGCTGCTCGACGCGCTGCGCGAGACGTACGCCAGGTGGCGCACAGTCGTCGATGACCTGGCCGACCGGCGGCGCAACGCCCGGGAGCGCAACCAGGAGGCCGACCTGCTGCGCCTGGGCCTGGACGAGATCACCCGGGTCGACCCGCAGCCGGGGGAGGACGAGGAGCTGAAGGCCGAGGCGCAGCGGCTGGAGCACGCCGAGGGGCTGCGCACCGCCGCGCAGGTGGCGCAGCAGTGCGTGGCCGGTGGCGTGGAGCCGGCCGACGAGACGCCGGACGCGAGCGCGCTGCTCGGCACCGCGCGGCGCACCCTCGAGGCGCAGGCCGGCACCGACCCGGCGCTGGGTGAGCTGGCGGCCCGGCTGGAGGAGGCGGCCACGCTCGTCACCGACGTGTCAGCGGAGCTGTCGGCCTATCTGGCCGCGCTGGACGCCGACCCGGCCCGCCTGCAGACCGTCTACGAGCGGCGGGCCGCGCTGCGCGGGCTGACCCGCAAGTACGCCGACGACGTCGACGGCGTGGTGGCGTGGGCCGAGCGGGCCCGGACCCGGCTGTCCGATCTGGACACCTCCGACGAGTTGCTGGACGAGCTGGACCGCGAGGCGACCCGGCTCGCCGGTGAGGTGGCCGACCTCGCCGGCCGGCTGTCGGCGTCCCGGCGGGAGGCAGCGGTCCGCTTCGCCGAGGAGGTGACCGTCGAGCTGGCCGGGCTGGCCATGCCGCACGCCCGCATCGAGGTGGCGGTGCTGCCGCGCCCGGCGGGCCGGTCCGAGCCGAGCCTGCCGGTCAACGGCGTCGAGACCGGCGTCGGCGCGGACGGCGCCGACGAGGTGGAGCTGCGGTTGCTGGCGCACCCGGGCGCACCGGCGCTGCCGTTGCAGAAGGGCGCCTCCGGCGGCGAGCTGTCCCGGGTGATGCTCGCCATCGAGGTGGTCTTCGCCGGTTCCGGTGGCCCGCCCACGCTGGTGTTCGACGAGGTCGACGCGGGGGTCGGCGGCCAGGCCGCGGTGGAGATCGGTCGCCGGCTGGCCCGGCTGGCCCGCAGCCACCAGGTGCTCGTGGTCACGCACCTGCCGCAGGTGGCCGCGTTCGCGGACCGGCACCTGGTGGTGGCCAAGGACACCGGGGGAGCGGTCACCACCAGCGGGGTGCGTGTGGTGGAGGACACCGAGCGCGCCCGCGAACTGGCCCGGATGCTCGCCGGTTTGCCGGACTCGGATCTGGGTATCGCCCACGCCGAGGAACTCCTGGCAGTGGCGGCCAAGGAAAGGCGTCCGTGATACCCCGATTGTGAGCGCAAGCACACCGGCGCGGGTCCCGGTGTGCTTCCCTGGGTAGGCGGCCCTGCTCAGGCATGTCGCGACAGCAAAACCTGCCTCACATGCCAGGATGGTCACGATGCGTCTACCCACACTGCGCCGGAGCCGGAACCCGGAGCCGGGCTCCATCGTCGGCACCGCGCGCCTGGACCGCCGGACGAAACGGCTGGTCGGGCGGCTGCGGCCCGGCGACATCGCGGTCATCGACCATGTCGACCTGGACCGGGTGGCGGCCGACTCGCTCGTCGCGGTGGGTGTGGCGGCGGTGCTGAACGCGAAGCCGTCGGTCTCCGGCCGCTATCCGAACCTCGGGCCCGAGGTGTTGGTCTCGGCCGGCATCCCGCTGCTGGACGATCTCGGCGAGGGCGTCTTCGAGCAGGTCCGCGAGGGCGACCGAATCCGCATCGAGGGCAACACCGTCTTCGCCGGCGAGGAGCCGGTCGCGCACGGCTCACTGCAGGACGCCGAGACCGTGGCCAAGTCGATGGCCGACGCCCGGGAGGGCCTGTCGGTGCAGTTGGAGGCGTTCGCCGCCAACACGATGGACTACCTGCGGCAGGAACGCGACCTGCTGCTCGACGGCGTCGGCGTGCCGGAGATCCAGACCCAGATCCAGGGCCGGCACTGCCTGATCGTGGTGCGCGGCTACGACTACAAGGCCGACCTGGACGTGCTGCGCCCGTACATCAGGGAGTTCAAGCCGGTGCTGATCGGCGTGGACGGCGGGGCCGACGCGCTGGTCGAGGCGGGCTACACGCCTGACATGATCATTGGGGACATGGACTCGGTCACCGACGACGTGCTGCGCTGCGGCGCCGAGGTGATCGTGCACGCCTACCCGGACGGGCGGGCGCCCGGTCTGGCCCGGGTCAACGGGCTCGGCGTGCCGGCGATCACCTTCCCGGCGGCGGCCACCAGCGAGGACCTGGCCATGCTGCTGGCCGATGAGAAGGGCGCCTCGCTCCTGGTGGCGGTGGGCACCCACGCCACCCTCGTCGAGTTCCTGGACAAGGGACGCGGCGGCATGGCGTCGACGTTCCTGACCCGGCTCAAGGTGGGCGGCAAGCTGGTCGACGCCAAGGGCGTCAGCCGGCTCTACCGGCAGAGCATCTCCGGGTCGTCGCTGCTGCTGCTGGTCCTGTCGGCGCTGGCCGCCATGGCCTCCGCCGTGGCGGTCTCCACCGTCGGGAAGGCGTATCTGGGCGTGGTCTCCGAATGGTGGGACAATTTCGTGTTCCAACTCGGCCAGCTCTTCTAGCCCTCCCGACGATCAAGAGGCTGCAAGCGTGATCAACTTTCGTTACCACGTGGTGTCCCTGACCGCGGTGTTCCTGGCACTGGCGATCGGCCTGGTGGTCGGCACGGCCGCCCTCAACGGGCCGGTCGCCGACTCGCTCCGGGAGCAGGTGAACGGCCTGCGTAAGGACAACTCGCTGATGCGCCAGTCGGTGAACAGCATGCAGAAGCAGTTGGAGACCGAGGAGGACTTCGCCGGCGAGATGGCCCAGCTCGTCCTGCCCGGCAAGCTGACCAGCCGCCGGGTGCTGGTGCTCACCCTGCCGACCGGCCGCGACCAGGCCGACGGCGTGGTGAAGATGCTCCAGACCGCCGGCGCCGACATCACCGGACGGATCAACGTCCAGGACAAGTTCGTCAACCCGGACAGCAACAACAACCTGCTGGAGCTGGCGGTCACCGCGGCCCGGCCGAACAGCGCGCCGACCGGCAACCTGCCCGGCAACGGGCACGGCGTGGAGACCTCCAGCGCGCTGCTGGCCAACGTGCTCGTCGACCGTCCGGCCGGAAGCCCGCCGGTCAGCGAGGCCGACCGGCGTGCCGTGCTGGAGCAGTACGCCACCGCCGGGTACCTCACCCCGGCGGACCGGATCTCCACCGCCGCCGAGGCGGTGGTGATGGTCACCGGCCAGCCGTACGTGGACAAGGACTCGGCGAAGAAGGACGAGTCGGTGGTGAAGATCGCCGAGCAGTTCGACCGGGCCGGCGCGCTGGTGGTGGCCGGCATGGGCTCGACCGGCGGGAACCTCGTCTCCGTGGTCCGCGGTGACCCGGTGCTGTCGCAGACCATCTCCACCGTCGACAACGCCAACACCGTGCAGGGTCAGCTCGCCACCAGCCTCGCCCTGGCGGAGCAGCTCACCGACAAGAAGACCGGCCAGTACGGCGTGGGCGACAACGCCGCCACCCGGGTGCCTACACTGCCCCGGTGACCGCTCCGGGCCGCCCGGTCCGTGCCGCGTCGCGTTCGAAGTCCGGATCGAGGAGGTCCCGTGAGACTGGGTCGGCTGCTGGCCGTGGGCGCGGGCGCACTGGCCGCCCGCTACGTGCTGCGCCAGACGCGCACGTCGCCGGGCGGGCCGGCGCTGGAACGCACCAACTACCGGGGCCGCACGGTGACCCTGGCCGCCGGTCCGGCCCTGGCCGTCGGCGCGGCCACCGGGGCCGCGCTGGGCGCCGGTAGCGCACCGGCCGGCGCCGCCGCGCTCGTCGCCGGGCTCGGCGCGGGCGCTGTCGGCCTCTACGACGACGTGGTCGGCGCCCGTCCCGAGCAGAAGGCCGCCAAGGGCTTCGCCGGGCACCTCGCCGCGCTGCGGGAGGGGCAGATCACCGCCGGGATGGTGAAGGTCGCCGGGGTGGGCGTGGCCGGGCTGGGCGCCGCGGCGCTGCTGGCCGCCGACCGCCGGGTCGCCGCGCACCCGCGCCGCCGCAGCGCCGGGGCGTTCGGCCGCGGGGTCGACGTGCTGCTCGGCGCCGGCGTGGTGGCCGGCACCGCCAACCTGGTCAACCTGCTCGACCTGCGGCCCGGCCGGGCGCTGAAGTCCGGCATGCTGCTCGGCGTGCCGCTGACCACCGGCCCGTACGGCGGCGTCGCGGCGGGCGCTGTCGGCGCCTCGGCGGCACTGGTCGGCGACGACCTCGGCGAGCGCGTCATGGTGGGCGACAGCGGCGCCAACGCCCTGGGCGCGCTGCTCGGGGTGAGCCTCGCCGCGCGTACCGGGCCACTGGGCCGGGCCGGGGTGCTGGCCGTGCTCGCCGCGCTCACCGCCGCCAGCGAGAAGGTCAGCTTCACCCAGGTGATCGCGTCCACGCCCGGGCTGCGGCATCTCGACGAGCTGGGCCGGCTCTCGGACTGACGTGACGAAACCGGCTCCTCTCGCCGCCGCCGGCCGGGTCGCCGGGGCGGCCGCCCTCATCGCCGTCCTCACCGTGTTCAGCCGGCTCGCCGGCTTCGGCCGGACCGCCGTGTTCACCTGGACGCTGTCCACCAGCGACCTCGGCGGCGCCTACGTGGTGGCGAACTACGTCCCGAACTTCATTTTCGAGATCGTCGCCGGTGGCGCGCTCGCCAGTCTCGTCGTACCGCTGCTGGCCGGCGCGGTCGAGGCGGGTGACCGGCGGGCGGTGGCCGCCACGACGGGCGCGCTGCTGACCTGGACCTTGACCCTGCTGGTTCCGCTGGCCGTGCTGGTGGCGGTGTTCGCCGATCCGCTGCCGGGCCTGATCGGCAACGGTCTCAGCACGGCCCAGCAGGAGTCCGGGGCGCGGATGCTGCGCGTGTTCGCGCCGCAGCTGCCGCTGTACGGCGTGGGCATCGTGCTGACCGGCGTGCTCCAGGCGCACCGCCGCTTCGCCTGGCCGGTGATCGCGCCGCTGCTGTCCAGCGTCACTGTCATCGCCGTCTACCTCGGCTTCACCGCCACCGAGGGGCGGCTGGCCACGATCGGCGAGGCCGGGCGCGGCGGCGAGTTCCTGCTGTCCGCCGGCACCACGCTCGGCGTGGTGGTGCTCTCGCTGTCGCTGCTGATCCCGCTGCGCCGGCTGCGGCTGCGGATCCGGCCGGGCTACCGGTTCCCGGCCGACGCACGGGCCCGGGTCGGCGGTCTGGCGGTCGCCGGGGTGGTCACCGTGACCGCGCAGCAGATCGCGCTGGTGGTCGCGCTCAACCAGGTCACCTACGGCCGGACCGCCGACGTCGGCGTCTACAACCTGGCCCAGACCGTCTACTTCCTGCCCTGGGCGGTGCTGGCGGTGCCGCTGGCGGTGGCCGCGTACCCGACGCTCGTGGCGGCCCGGGCCACCGGCGACGAGCGTGCCTACCGGGAGACGCTGGCCCCGGCGGTACGCGGCGTCGTGCTGCTCAGCCTGCTCGGCGCCGCCGCGCTGGTCGGCACCGCCATTCCGGTCGGGCACTTCTTCTTCGCCGACCCGCTCGACGCGCGTACCGCGGCGGCCGCGATCGCCGGGTTCGCGCCCGGCCTCGTCGGCTACGGCCTGTTCGCGGTCCTCACCCGCGCCCTGTACGCGCGCGGCGAGACGCGCCGGGCCACGGTCGCCACCGCGCTCGGCTGGCTCAGCGTGCCCGCGCTCGCCGTCCTCGCCGCCCAGGCGCTCCCGCTCGCCGACCGGGTGCTCGCGGTGACGCTGGCGAGCTCCGCCGGGATGCTGCTGCTCGGCGTGCTGCTGCTCGTCGCGGTCCGGCGGGCCGCCGGTGGCGGGGCGCTCGCCGGTGCGGGCCGGGCCGGCGCCGCCGGGCTGCTCGCCGCCGTCGTCGCGGCGGCCGGCGGGACGGCCGTCGCGGCGGGACTCGCCGGGCTCGGCGACGGCACCCCGACGACACCGCGGGCGCTCGCGCAGGGCATGCTGTCCGGGGTCGTGGTCGGTGTCCTGTTCCTGGCCGTCGCCTGGCTGACCGACGCCCGCGACCTGCGGCCGCTGCTCGCGGCCGTGACCCGCCGGCTACGCCGGCGACGCCCGGCCGGCGGGGACGACGGCCCGCCGGCGCAGCAGCACCCCGGCGAGCGGGGTGACGGAAGGGAGACCGTTTCCTCATGACGGACGCCTCGCCGGCACCGCGCTGGCCCGGGTCGGTGGCCCTGGTGCTCGCCTCCAGCACCGGCGGGGTCGGGCAGCACGTGCGCTCGGTCAGCCGGGGGCTGACCGAGGCCGGCGCGTCCGTGCTGGTCTGCGGCCCGGCCGCCACCGAGGAACAGTTCGACTTCACCGCCGCCGGGGCCCGGTTCGCGCCGGTGGAGATCCCGGCCAGCCCCACGCCGGGCGACGCGCGCGCGGTCACCGCGCTGCGCCGGGCGCTCGCGGACACACCTGTCGACGTGGTGCACGCGCACGGGCTGCGCGCCGGCCTGGTCGCCGCGCTCGCCCGCCCCGCCGCGCCGCTGGTCGTCACCTGGCACAACGCGGTCCTCGCCGGTGGCCTGCGCGGCGCGGTGTCCCGGCTGGTCGAGCGGGTCGTCGCCCGGTCCGTGCGGGTCGCCCTGGGCGCCTCCGCCGACCTGGTCGACCGCGCCGCCGCGCTCGGCGCCGCCGACGCCCGCCTGGCCCCGGTCGCCGCGCCGGTGCTGCCCGCGCCGCGTCGCCGCCGCACCGCGGTACGCGCCGAGTTCGGCGTCGCCGCCGACCGTGAGCTGATCCTGTCAGTGGGTCGACTGCACCCGCAGAAGCGGTACGACGTGCTGATCGACGCCGCCGCCCGCTGGCGCACCCGCACCCCCGCCCCGCTCGTGGTGATCGCCGGCAGCGGTCCGGCGTACCTGCCGCTGGCCGCCCGGATCTCGGCCGCCCGCGCGCCGGTGACGCTGCTCGGGCACCGCACCGACGTGGCGGACCTGCTGGCCGGCGCCGACCTCGCCGTGGTGACCAGCGACTGGGAGGCCCGACAGTTGTTCGCGCAGGAGGCGCTGCGGGCGGGCGTGCCGCTCGTCGCGACCGCCGTCGGCGGGCTGCCGGACCTGGTCGGCGACGCCGCCGTGCTGGTGCCGCCCGGTGACGTGGACGCCGTCGACGCGGCGGTGCGCGACCTGCTCGACGACCCCGTACGCCGGGCCGAACTGGGTCGCCGTGGGGTGGTGCGGGCCGCTACCTGGCCCACCGAGGCGGACACCGTGGCCGCGCTCGCCGGCCTCTACGCCGAGCTGACGCCCCAGCTGTCGACCGGGAACCGCTGATGCTGCGCAGACTGACCCCGGTCCTGCTGACCCTGATCGTGGTGGCGCTGGGCATCACCGCGCTCTCCGCCCGTCCGGACGACGGCGCGTCCCGGCCCGGCGCCGACTTCGTGGTGCTCGTCGGCGCGGCGGGCCTGCGGTGGGACGACGTCGACCCGGAGAACACGCCGACGCTGTGGCGGATGGCCGAGCAGGGCGCGATCGGGTCGCTCTCGGTGCGCTCCGCGCACCGTCCCACCTGCCCGGTCGACGGGTGGCTCACGCTCGGCGCGGGGAACTACGCGGCGTGGCCCGGCGCCCGCCCGGGTGGCGGCTGCCCGGCCACCTCGGTCACCGTCGAGCGGCCCGACGGCATCGGCGCGAACCTGCCCGACCAGGCCGGCGCGGTGGCGCACAACCAGGACCAGCTCTCCTGGGGCGCCACGCCCGGCGCGCTGGCCGAGTCGGTGCGCTGCTCGGTGGCGGTCGGGCCGGGCGCCGCGGTGGCCGCCGCCCGCCCGTTCGGGCGGGTCGACAGGTACGCCCCCACGCTGCCCGAGGACCCGGCGGAACTGCTCGGCTCCTGCGTGCTGAGCATCGTCGACATCGGCACCGTCGACGACGACGACCGAGCCGTACGGGCCGTTCAGGCGCGGCAGGCCGACGCCCGGCTGGCCCGGGTGCTGGCCGCCCGGCCACCGCGCTCGCTGGTGCTCGTCGCGGGCGTGTCCGACACCGACTACCCGGCGCGGCTGCACGTGGCGGTCGCCGACGGCCCCGGCTGGGAGGGTGGCTGGCTGACCTCGCCGAGCACCGCCCGGTCCGGCTACCTGCAACTGATCGACCTGGCCCCGACGGTGCTCGCGGTGCTCGACAAGCCGATGCCGGACCGGGCGTTCCTCGGCCGGCCGGCGGTGACCGTCGACGACCGGCCGGACGACCTGCGGGCCGCGATCGAGGCGCCCGCCGACGCGGACCGGGAGGCCGCCGCCCAGCGCCGCGTCGCCGGCTGGTTCTTCACGCTGCTCGCCGCCGCCCAGCTCGCCCTCGCGGTGGCGGTGCTGCCGCTGCTGCGCCGGGCCCGCCGGCACGCCGGACCGCACGGGCCGGAACCGGTGTCCCGGCGGATCGTCGCAGTGGTGGAGCTGCTGCTGATCGCGGTCGCGCTGGCAGTGCCCGCGGCGCTGCTCGCCGACGCCGTGCCCTGGTGGCGGGGGGACCACGCCGGCCTGTGGTACGCGTCGGTGACCGCGCTGCTCATCGTCGGCGGCACGGCCCTGGTCCGGTTCACTCCCGGCCACGAGCGCACGCTCGGCCCGCTCGGCGCCGTCGCCGGGCTGGCCACGCTCGTCGTGGGTGTGGACGTGCTCACCGGCTCCCGGTTGCAGCTCAACGGCGTGGTCGGCTACTCGGCGCTGGAGGGCGGCCGGTACGCCGGTCTCGGCACCGTCGGGCTGGGCGTGTTCATCGCCGGGGCGCTGCTGAGCGGCGGCTGGCTCGCCCAGCGGTTCCGCAAGGGCTGGCGGCCGATGGTGATGGTGACCGTCGGCGGCCTGGCCGTCGTGATAGTGGGCAGCCCGTACCTGGGCGCCGACTCGATCGGGGCCATCGCGCTCACCGCCGGGGTGAGCGTCGCGGCCGCCATCTGCACCGGCGGCTGGCTCACCGTGAGCCGGCTGGCCTGGGCGACGATGGCCGCGCTCGCGGTCACCGTCGGCTTCGCCCTGGTCGACCTCGGTCGCCCGGCGGCCGAGCGGGGCAGCCTGGGCCGGTTCCTTGCCGCGCTCGGCGACGGCACCGGCGGGCTCACCGTGCACCGGTCCGGCAGCTCCAACTTCCAGACGCTGGTGAACAGCCCGCTGACAGTGCTGGCCCTGGCCGGGGCCGCGCTGGTCTGGCTAGCGCTGCTGCAGCCGTGGGGCGGGCTGATGCGGCTGTTCGGCATCTACCCGGCGATCCGGGCGGCGATGGCCGGCACCGGCGTGGCCGTCGGGCTGGGCGGCGTACTCGGCGGGCGGGCGCTGGACGTGGCCGGCGCGGCGGCGGCGCTCGTGGTGCCGATGGCGGCCCTCGCCGCGCTGCGGGTGCTGGACCACTCCACCGACCGTACGGTGCCCGACAGCGGGCGTCCCGGCGGGGAGACGGGCGCGGTCCCACCGGGCGGCGGGCCGGGCGGTGGCGGCGCGGCCGGTGACGGTTCCGGCGGCGACCGGGCGGCTGCCGACGGCGCGGCCGGGGCGGGCGACGGCCCGGGGGAGACCGGGAAGCCGGCCGGGCGGGACTCCGCAGGCGAGGAGGCGCCGGAGGGCCCACGTGCCGCCGGTGCGCGGATCCCCGCACAGCCGGCCCCGGCGTCCACCGAGATCCCCGCCGGCTGAACCGGACCGTCCGGGCCGCCGTGCCGGGTCGCCGCGCCGGGCCGGAGAGGGCCGTCGCGCCGGGCCGGAGAGGGTCGCCACCGGCCCCACGTGCGCCGACAGCGGGTGCGACGCCGGCTCACGGTCCGGATGGTGTTACCGTGGAATCCCGTGGATCGCGTGATCACTCTGCTGATCGGCACGGCGGTTCGCACGACCGCTACGGACGACACGGGAGCAGGCGTTGGCCCCTACAGCACGGACGACCAGGCACATTTTCGTCACCGGGGGCGTCGCCTCCTCGCTGGGTAAGGGCCTCACCGCCTCCAGCCTCGGCAGTCTGCTGACCGCGCGCGGACTGCGCGTGGTGATGCAGAAGCTCGACCCGTACCTGAACGTCGACCCCGGCACGATGAACCCGTTCCAGCACGGCGAGGTCTTCGTCACCGAGGACGGCGCCGAGACCGACCTCGACGTCGGCCACTACGAGCGGTTCCTCGACCGGGACCTCTCCGGCAAGGCGAACGTCACCACCGGCCAGATCTACTCGGCGGTGATCGCCAAGGAGCGGCGCGGGGAATACCTCGGCGACACGGTGCAGGTCATCCCGCACATCACCAACGAGATCAAGGCCCGCATCCGCGGCATGGCCGACCCGGACGCCGACGGCCAGGTGCCCGACGTGGTGATCACCGAGGTCGGCGGCACCGTCGGCGACATCGAGTCGCTGCCGTTCCTGGAGTCGATCCGGCAGATCCGCCACGACCTGGGCCGGGACAACTGCTTCTACCTGCACGTGTCGCTGGTGCCGTACCTGGCGCCGTCGGGCGAGCTGAAGACCAAGCCGACCCAGCACTCGGTGGCGCAGCTGCGCAGCATCGGCATCCAGCCCGACGCGCTGGTGCTGCGCTGCGACCGGGAGATCCCGGAGAAGGTCAAGGAGAAGCTGTCGCTGTACTGCGACGTCGACCGGGAGGCGGTCACCGCCGCGCCGGACGCGCCGAGCATCTACGACATCCCCAAGGTGCTGCACCGCGAGGGCCTCGACGCGTACGTGGTGCGCCGGCTCGGCCTGTCGTTCCGCGACGTCGACTGGACCCGCTGGGACGACCTGCTGGAGCGGGTGCACCAGCCCCGGCACACGATCACCGTGGCGCTGGTCGGCAAGTACGTCGACCTGCCCGACGCGTACCTGTCGGTGAGCGAGGCGATCCGGGCGGCCGGGTTCGGCCACCGCGCCCGGGTGCAGCTCAAGTGGGTGCCCAGCGACGACTGCGTGACCCCGGCCGGTGCCGCCGCCGCGCTGTCCGGCGTCGACGGCATCGTGATCCCCGGCGGCTTCGGCGTGCGCGGCATCGAGGGCAAGGTCGGCACCGCCCGGTACGCGCGGGAGAACGGCGTCCCGCTGCTCGGCCTCTGCCTCGGCCTGCAGTGCATGACCATCGAGGTGGCCCGGCACCTGGCCAACCTCGACGGGGCGAACTCGCTGGAGTTCGACGAGGAGGCAGTGCACCCGGTCATCGCCACCATGGCCGACCAGGAGGACATCGTCGCCGGGCGCGGCGACCTGGGCGGCACCATGCGGCTCGGGGCGTACCCGGCGAAGCTGGCCGAGGGCTCGATCGTCGCCGAGGCGTACGGCAGCACCGAGGTCAGCGAGCGGCACCGGCACCGGTACGAGGTGAACAACGCCTACCGCGACCAGCTCGCGAAGGCCGGCCTGAACATCTCCGGCACCTCGCCGGACGGGCGGCTGGTCGAGTTCGTCGAGCTGGACCGCACCCTGCACCCGTTCTTCGTGGCCACCCAGGCGCACCCGGAGCTGAAGAGCCGCCCCACCCGGCCGCATCCGCTGTTCGCCGCGTTCGTCGGCGCCGCCGTGGCGTACTCGCAGGCCGACCAGCTGCCGGTGGACCTGGACGGCGCGTCGAAGAAGACCGGCCGCGGCGGCGGCGCGAAGGCGTCCGGGAAGTGAGCGGCGTCGAGCACCGCTATGAGGTGACCGGCCGCCGGGAGATCTGGTCCGGCCGGATCTTCTCCGTGGTCAGCGACGACGTCACCATGCCCGGCGGCGGCAGCGCGACCCGTGACTACGTGCGGCACGTCGGCGCGGTCGCCGTGGTGGCGCTCGACGACGCCGGTCAGGTGGTGCTGATCCGCCAGTACCGGCACCCGGTCGGCCGGCACCTGTGGGAGCTGCCCGCCGGTCTGATGGACGTCGGCGGCGAGGACCTGGCCGCCGCCGCGCTGCGGGAGCTGGGCGAGGAGGCGGACCTCACCGCGGGGCGCGTCGACGTGCTCGTCGACCTGCACAGCTCGCCCGGCTTCACCGACGAGGTGGTCCGGGTCTTCCTGGCCCGCGACCTGGCCGACGTGCCGGCCGAGCAGCGGCACCACCGCCACGACGAGGAGGCCGACCTCCAGGTGGTGCGCGTGGACCTGGACGAGGCGGTGCGGATGGTCCTGGCCGGCGAGATCACCAACGCCTCCTGCGTGGCCGGACTGCTCGCCGCCGCCCGCGCCCGCGAGACCGGCTTCACCGAGCTGCGCCGCCCGGAGGCGCCGCTGCCGCGCTGACCGGCGACGACGCGAAGGGCCGCCCGGCGTACCGCGCCGGGCGGCCCTTCGCGGTAGTTCACGTCCGTCCGGCGTCGCCGCGGCGCCGGTGCGAAGATGACATCGAACTCTGTCCCGTCGGCGGGTGACGTCTCCACCGGGCGGCCCGAGGGGTTGCCTGACAGACCGTCAGGACCAGCGGCCACCGGATGTCACAGTGTCGCGGCCGGTGGACCTTCCACGGGCCTAGACTGCCGCCGGCGGGACCGGCAGACCGCGCCGGCAACGGAGCCGGCGCGGCGCCGCGCAGTCGGGGGTGAACCGCCCCGGAGGAAGGTGTCTGCATCGTGAAGGTCGGAATCCCCCGCGAGGTCAAGAACCACGAGTACCGGGTGGCGATCACACCCGCGGGCGTCAACGAGTTCACCCGCCACGGCCACGAGGTCTTCGTGGAGGCAGGCGCGGGCGTCGGCTCCAGCATCACCGACGACGAGTTCGCCGCCGCCGGCGCGAAGATCCTGGCCACCGCCGACGAGGTGTGGGACACCGCCGAGCTTGTCCTCAAGGTCAAGGAGCCGATCGCCGAGGAGTACCACCGGATGCGCGAGGGGCAGGTGCTGTTCACCTACCTGCACCTGGCCGCGTCCCGCGAGTGCACCGACGCGCTGGTCGACCGCAAGGTCACCGGCATCGCGTACGAGACGGTCGAGCTGCCCGACCGGTCGCTGCCGCTGCTGGCCCCGATGTCCGAGGTGGCCGGCCGGCTCGCCCCGCAGGTGGGCGCCTTCTACATGATGCGCACCGGCGGCGGGCGGGGCGTGCTGCCCGGCGGCGTCTCCGGCGTGTACGCGGCGAAGACCGTGGTCATCGGCGCGGGCGTGTCCGGCCTGAACGCCGCCGCCATCGCGCTCGGCCTGCAGTCCGAGGTGCTGCTGCTGGACAAGAACGTGGCCCGGCTGCGCCAGGCCGACGCCATCTACCGGGGCCACCTGCAGACCGTCGCCTCCAACGCGTACGAGATCGAACGGGCCGTGCTCGACGCGGACCTGGTCATCGGCGCGGTGCTGGTGCCCGGCGCGAAGGCCCCGAAGCTCATCTCCAACGAGCTGGTCTCCCGGATGAAGCCGGGCAGTGTGCTCGTCGACATCGCCATCGACCAGGGCGGCTGCTTCGAGGACTCGCGCCCGACCACGCACGCCGACCCGGTCTACAAGGTCCACGACTCGATCTTCTACTGCGTGGCGAACATGCCGGGCGCGGTGCCGAACACCAGCACCTACGCGCTGACGAACGTCACCCTGCCGTACGCCCTCGAACTGGCCAACCAGGGCTGGCAGCAGGCGCTGCGCAACGACCCGGCGCTGGCGCTGGGCCTGAACACCCACGCCGGCAAGGTCGTCTACGGGCCGGTCGCCGAGGCGCACGGCATGGACGTGCTGCCGCTGGACGAGGTGCTGAGCTGACCGACGCCGCGGTGCGCAGGGCCGGCGCGGAACCCGCGCCGGCCCTGCGCCGTGCGGTCCGGGCCTACCTGGACCACCTCACCGTCGAACGCGGGCTGTCCGCGAACACGCTCGCCTCGTACCGCCGGGATCTGGACCGCTACCTGGCCACCCTGGCCGCGGCCGGGGTGACCGACCTGGCCGCCGCCGGGCCCGCGCAGGTCGAGGCCCACCTGGCCCGGCTGCGCGCGGGCGACGACGACCACCCGCCGCTCGCCGTCTCGTCCGCCGCCCGCGCCGCCAGCGCGGTACGCGGCCTGCACCGCTTCGCGCTGCGCGAGGGACTCGCCGGCGCCGACCCCAGCCGCGACGTCCGGCCGCCCGCACCGCCGCGCCGGCTGCCCCGGGCGCTGCCGGTCGACGCGGTCCTGCGGCTGCTGGAGGCCGCCGGCCTGCCCGGCGCCACCGGCGACGCCGCCGCCCGCGCGCTGCGCGACCGGGCACTGCTGGAATTCCTGTACGGCACCGGCGCGCGCATCTCCGAGGCGGTCGGCGCGGCGGTCGACGACCTCGACCTGGACGCCGGCACCGTGCTGCTGCGCGGCAAGGGCGGCCGGACCCGGCTGGTCCCGGTCGGCGGGTACGCGGCCGACGCGCTGCGCGCCTGGCTGGTCCGGGGCCGCCCGGCGCTGCTCGCCGCCGGGCGTGGCACCCACGCGGTCTTCGTCAACGCCCGTGGTGGCCCGCTCACCCGGCAGGGCGCCTGGGCGGTGCTGCGCTCCGCTGCCACCCGCGCCGGCCTGCCCGTCGACGGGCGCGACGCGGTCTCCCCGCACACGCTGCGCCACTCGTACGCCACCCACCTGCTCGACGGCGGCGCCGACGTGCGCGTGGTGCAGGAACTGCTCGGCCACGCCTCGGTGACCACCACCCAGGTCTACACGCTGGTGACCGTGGAGCGGCTGCGCGAGGTGTACGCGACAGCGCATCCGCGCGCCCGCTGAGCGCCGACGCGACCGGCCCTGGCTGACGGGCGGCCGACACGCCGACCCGCTACCGAACGCGCTGCTGGCCGGTGGCGTACAGTCGGCATCGGCGCGGGCCTCCAGGTACGACGGACCGGGGGTGCGCAGCGGCGCCGCGAGGGACGTCGGACGGCTCCGACGCCGGGTGGTCGTCGGGAGGGGGCAACGAGGACATGGCAGGCAACGGTGACCGTGCCGAGACCTGGACGTCGGAGCTCCGTGAGCAGCAGGCGACGCTCGGTGCCGATCTCGGCCCCGCCGACCCGGCCGCGTACACCATGCGCAAGCCGATCCCCGAACCCATGCCGACCGACCGGCACGGCCCGGCGCGGATCATCGCGATGGCCAACCAGAAGGGCGGCGTCGGCAAGACCACGACGACCATCAACCTGGGCGCGGCCCTGGCCGAGTACGGCCGCAAGGTGCTCCTCGTCGACTTCGACCCGCAGGGCGCCCTCTCCGTCGGGCTGGGCGTCAACCCGCACAACCTGGACCTGTCGGTCTACAACCTGCTGATGCAGGACGACGTCACCGCCGAGGACGTCCTGATCAAGACCGACGTGGCCGGCCTGCACCTGCTGCCCGCCAACATCGACCTCTCCGCCGCCGAGATCCAGCTGGTGAACGAGGTCGCCCGGGAGATGGCCCTGGCGCGGGTGCTGCGCACCATCCGCAAGGAGTACGACTTCATCCTGATCGACTGCCAGCCCTCGCTGGGCCTGCTGGCGATCAACGCGCTCACCGTCGCGCACGGCGTGCTCATCCCGCTGGAGTGCGAGTTCTTCAGCCTGCGCGGTGTGGCGCTGCTGCTGGACACCATCGACAAGGTGCGCGAGCGGCTCAACTTCGACCTGGAACTCGAAGGCATCCTCGCCACCATGTACGACAGCCGCACCACCCACTGCCGGCAGGTGCTGCAGCGGGTGGTCGAGGCGTTCGGCGACAAGGTCTACCAGACCGTCATCACCAAGACGGTGAAGTTCCCCGAGTCCACGGTGGCCGGCGCCCCGATCACCACCCTCGACCCGGCCTCCTCCGGCGCGCGCAACTACCGGCAGCTGGCCCGGGAGGTCATCGCCGCCCAGGCGGACCGGTAGGGCGTACGCCGGCTGCCCGCCGCGTCGTCTACGGTTTCCCGGTGACCGCACCGCCCCTCGACCCGCCGCACGGCCCCGGTGACGCCGCCGTCGCCGCGGAGCTGGCCGCCGAGGTCGACGGTGTGGTGCCCGACAGCCCGGAGACCAGTGGCTTCACTGTCCGGCTGGACAACTTCACCGGCCCGTTCGACCTGCTGCTCCAGCTGATCAGCAAGCACAAGCTGGACGTCACCGAGGTCGCCCTGCACAAGGTCACCGACGAGTTCATCGCGTACCTGCGCGCCATGGGCGACCAGTGGGACCTGGACGAGACAAGCGAGTTCCTGCTCGTCGCCGCCACCCTGCTGGACCTGAAGGCGGCCCGGCTGCTGCCCTCGGCCGAGGTCGAGGACGAGGAGGACCTGGCGCTGCTGGAGGCGCGGGACCTGTTGTTCGCCCGGCTGTTGCAGTACAAGGCGTACAAGGAGGCCGCCGCGCACATCGCCGAGCTGGAGGCGGTCGGCGGCCGGCGCTACCCGCGGGCGGTCACCCTCGAACCGCGGTACGCCGAGGCGCTGCCCGACCTGGTGCTCGGCATCGGCCCGGAGCGGCTGCGCAAGCTGGCGGTCAAGGCGATGAGCCCGAAACCGGTGCCCGAGGTGTCCATCGCGCACGTGCACATGGTCCGGGTCAGCGTCCGGGAACACGCCGGCATCATCGCCGACCGGCTGCGCCGAGCCGGGGTCGCCACGTTCTCGCTGCTCTGCGCCGACTGCGAGATGACGCTCGAAGTGGTGGCCCGGTTCCTGGCGCTGCTGGAGCTGTACCGGCAGGGCCTGGTGGCGTTCGTGCAGGAGCAGGCGCTGGAGGAGCTGACGGTCCGCTGGACCGGCCCGGCCGACGGTGACGCCGAGCTGACAGTCGACGAGTACGCCGGCACCCCCGAGCCCACGACCACGTCCGTCCCCGCCGCGCCGGCCGACGACGCTGCTGCTCCGGCCGACGATGCTCCGGCCGGCGCCGTCGTGACTGGCGATGCTGCCGTGACTGGCGATGCCGCCGTGCCGGGCGGCGTCGCAGCGCCTACGGCATCCGAGCCCGCCGTGCCCACCGAGGCGGCGGACGAACCCGCACCGACGCAGGAGTGAACGGATGAGCGACCAGGAACGCCGCGACTCCCTGGCCGACCAGGCCGCCGCCTGGGTGCCCCCGTGGGAGCGCCCCACCCCGCCCAAGCCCGCCCCGGACGACACCGTCCCGGCCGACACCCACCCCTCGAAACCCGACATCACGGACACCGCATCGAAGCCGTCCACAGATCTTGGAAGCGAGGGGCCCTCAGAGGGGCCGATTCCTTCCAAGATCGCCGCTGCGGTCCCGGCCGTGCCGGATCTTGGTACGGGGGCGCCCTCTGAGGGGCGGGACCGTACCAAGATCTCGGGGGCGAGCGGGGCGAGCGGGGCGAGCGGGGCGAGCGGGGCGGGCGGGGCGGGCGGGGCGGGCGGGGCGAGCGGGGCGGGCGGGACGGCGACCGGGTCCGGGGGCGGTGCGGCGGGCGCTGAGGGGTCCGACGACGATCGCCCGTCGCCTGCGGTCGGCGATCGGCCAGTGGCCGCCCTCGGCGACGACGCCGGGCGGGACGCGGCGCGGCAGGAGGGCGGGGGAGCGGGTGCTGAGGGCGTACCCCCGAAGCGGGGACGGCGGCGAGCCGTGCCGGAACCGCCGCCCGCACCCGTCCTGGACGACGCGGAGCTGCGCGGCGCCCTGGAGGCGATCCTGCTCGTGGTGGACCAGCCGGTCAGCGAGCTGACCCTGGCCGAGGTCCTCGAACAGGCCCCGGAGCGGGTCGGCGCGATGCTCGACGAGATCGCCGCCGGGTACACCGCGGCCGGGCACGGGTTCGACCTGCGCCGGGCGGCGGGTGGCTGGCGTCTCTACACCCGCCCGGAATACGCGACGTACGTGGAACGGTTCGTGCTGGACGGGCAGTCCGTGCGGCTGACCCAGGCCGCGCTGGAGACCCTGGCCGTGGTCGCCTACCGCCAGCCGGTGACCCGTTCCCGCATCTCGGCCATCCGGGGTGTCAACTGCGACGGGGTCCTCCGTACCCTGGTGGGTCGCGGCCTGGTCGAGGAGTGCGGCACCGAAGCGGACAGCGGCGCCTACCTCTACCGGACCACCACCATGTTCCTGGAGAAGCTGGGGCTGAACTCGGTGGACGACCTGCCGCCGCTCGCCCCGTTCCTTCCCGACGACGTAGAAGAGCTTGCCGATGCGACGCGATGACCGTGCCCCGAAGCCCGACGCCCCCGTGTACGAGGGCGCCGAGCGCCTGCAGAAGGTGCTCGCCGCCGCGGGGGTGGGTTCCCGGCGCGCCTGTGAAGACCTGATCTTCCGGCGCCGGGTGACAGTGAACGGGCGGGTGGCGCAGCTCGGCGACAAGGCCGACCCGGCCCGCGACGTGATCGTCGTCGACGGGGAGCGGCTCCAGGCCGACGTCCGCCTGGTCTACGTGGCGATGAACAAGCCGCGCGGGGTGGTCACCACCATGGCTGACGAGAAGGGCCGCACCGAGCTCGCCGACTTCATCGGCGCGCGGCTGGAGCAGCGGGTCTACCACGTCGGGCGGCTCGACGCCGACAGCGAGGGCCTGCTCCTGCTCACGAACGACGGCACCCTCGCCCACAAGCTCATGCACCCGTCGTACGAGGTGCTCAAGACCTACCTCGCCGAGGTCGCCGGGCCGATCCCGCGCAACCTGAGCAAGCGGCTCACCGCCGGCGTCGAGCTGGAGGACGGGCCGGTGAAGGTCCACGGGTTCAAGGTGGTCGACACGCTCGGTAAAACCGCCCAGGTGGAGCTGACCCTGCACGAGGGGCGCAAGCACATCGTCCGGCGCCTGATGGCCGAGGTGGGACACCCGGTGTCCCGTCTGATCCGTACCTCGATCGGTCCGATCAAGCTCGGCGACCTGCGCACCGGGCGGCTGCGGCGGCTGACGAACGCGGAGGTCGCCGCCCTGTTCAAGGCGGTGGGTGACTGACCCGCCGATCGGGGTACCGCTCCCGGTAGGCTTCGACGCGGTCCGCGGCCGGCACACGCTTGCCCGGCGGGACGCCCGCGCGGCGCGGGCATGATTGACGACAGAACCATCCGCTCAACGGCGCCCGGGAATCGGGCGACCCGCGAGGTACGGGCTGAGGAGGACAACGGTGGAGGAAAACGTACCGGCCGGGCGATGTGTGGTCGCTGTGGACGGGCCGTCCGGTTCGGGGAAGTCCACCGTGTCGCGGCGACTGGCCACGGGCCTGGGCGCCCGCTACCTCGACACCGGCGCCATGTACCGGGCGCTGACCTGGGCGGTCCTGCGCTCCGGGGTGGAACTCACCGACACCGAGTCGGTGGCGAAGGTCGCCGCCGAGGCCGACCTCCGCATCGGCACCGACCCCCAGGGGTACGCCGTGACAGTCGACGGCACCGACGTGTCCACAGCCATCCGCGGCGCCGAGGTGACTCAGGCGGTGTCCGCGGTCGCCGCCGTCGCCGCCGTACGCGAGCTGCTGGTGGACCGGCAGCGGCGGGTGATCGCCGACGCGGGCCGGATCGTGGTCGAAGGCCGGGACATCGGCTCGGTGGTCGCGCCGGACGCGGACCTGAAGGTGTACCTGACCGCCTCCGAGGCGGCGCGCGCGAAGCGCCGCAGCGCCGAGGACGCCGCCGACGTCGCGGCGACCGCCGCCGACCTGGCCCGCCGGGACCGGCTCGACTCGACCCGCACGGTCAACCCGTTGCAGCAGGCCCCCGACGCGGTGGTGCTGGACACCACCGAGCTGGGCATCGACGAGGTAGTGGCACGTCTGCGCGACATGCTCACCGAGCGGGGTGTGGCGTGAGTGACAATGATTTCGGTAGCTGGGTGGAGCTGCGCGAGCCGGAGGCCGACTCCGGTGAGCCGACCGGCCCGCAGCCCGTGGTGGCAGTGGTCGGCCGTCCGAACGTCGGCAAGTCCACGCTGGTCAACCGCATCATCGGCCGCCGGCAGGCGGTCGTGGAGGACATCCCCGGCGTGACCCGGGACCGGGTGCCCTACGACGCGCAGTGGAACGGCCGGGCGTTCACGGTGGTGGACACCGGCGGCTGGGAGCCCGACGCCAAGGACCGGGCCGCGGCCATCGCCGCGCAGGCCGAGACCGCTGTGGCGACCGCCGACGTGGTGCTGTTCGTGGTGGACGCCATGGTCGGCGCGACCGACGTGGACGAGGCAGCGGTGAAGATGCTGCGCCGCAGCGCCAAGCCGGTGATCCTCATCGCGAACAAGGCCGACAACGCCACCATCGAGATGGAGGCGACCTCGCTGTGGTCGCTCGGCCTCGGTGAGCCGTTCCCGATCTCGGCACTGCACGGCCGGGGCTCCGGCGACCTGCTCGACGCGATCATGGACGCGCTGCCCGAGGCGCCGAAGATCGTGGAGGACCGGCCGCGCGGCCCCCGCCGGGTGGCGCTGGTGGGCCGCCCCAACGTCGGCAAGTCCAGCCTGCTCAACCGCTTCTCCGGCGAGGAGCGCGCGGTGGTCGACTCGGTCGCCGGCACCACAGTCGACCCGGTCGACAGCCTGGTCGAGATCGGCGGCGAGACCTGGCAGCTGGTCGACACCGCCGGCCTGCGCAAGCGGGTCGGCAAGGCCAGCGGCACCGAGTACTACGCCAGCCTGCGTACCGCCTCGGCGATCGAGGCGGCCGAGGTCGCCGTGGTGCTGCTCGACTCCAGCGAGGTGATCAGCGAGCAGGACCAGCGGATCCTCACCATGGTCGTCGAGTCCGGCCGGGCGCTGGTCATCGCGTTCAACAAGTGGGACCTGGTCGACGGCGACCGCCGCTACTACCTGGACAAGGAGATCGACCGGGAGCTGCGGCGCATCCCCTGGGCGATCCGGCTGAACCTGTCCGCGAAGACCGGCCGCGCGGTCGACAAGCTCGCGCCCGCGCTGCACAAGGCGCTGGCGAGCTGGGAGACGCGCATCCCCACCGCGCAGCTCAACCAGTGGCTCACCGCGCTGGTCCAGGCCACCCCGCACCCGGTACGCGGCGGACGCGCGCCGCGCATCCTGTTCGCCACCCAGGCCGGGGCGGCGCCGCCGCGCTTCGTGCTGTTCACCACCGGGCCGCTGGACGCCGGCTACCAGCGCTTCGTGGAGCGCAAGCTCCGCGAGGAGTTCGGCTTCGAGGGCAGCCCGATCGAGATCTCGGTACGCCCGCGCAAGAAGCTCGGCCCCGGAGGCCGGGGCAAGGCCCACGGCTGACGCTTCGGGCGCCGCCGTTTTGCCGCGCCACACCCTCCTAGGATGCTCTAGGGGGTGTGGCGCGCGGCGCGGGAGGGGCCTCTGCGCGCGGTGCGAAGATCCTGCGCTAAGCTGTACCGGCTGCCGCGGGGGAGACCTGGCGGGGGCATCGGGACGTGGCGCAGCTTGGTAGCGCACTTGACTGGGGGTCAAGGGGTCGTCGGTTCGAATCCGGCCGTCCCGACAGCAAAAGAGCAGGTCAGGGCCTTGATTCACTTTGGTGGGTCGAGGCCTTCTTGCTGTTTCGTCTCACAATTCATCACGTACGCGCGTACTGCTGAATTTCGTGTCACGGGAGTCACCCGAACAGGCCCGATTCCAGGTGCTCGGCGGCGACCTTGAGGTGGCTGTTGTCCGGGTGGACGTAGACCCGCTTGGCCAGCGTGCCGCCGTCCGCGTGACCGGCCCAGGCCGCCAGCACGACGTCGGGCACCCCGGCGCCGGCGAGGTAGGTCAGGCAGGCGTGGCGGGCATCGTAGGGCCGGACCTTCCGCACGCCGACCTTCTCCATCAGCTTGTAGACCCGGCGGCGCAGCCAGTCGGTGCGTTGGGGGCGGCCGAGCTCGTCGACCAGGACGTAGCCGCTGTCGACGTATGCCTCGCCCGTCTGCAGTCGTTCCTTCTTCTGCAGGGTCTGGAAGTCCTTCAGCGCCTTCGCGACCGTGGCCGGCATCGGTAGCCCGCGCTTGCCGGCCGCGGACTTGGCCTCCTTTTCCTCGACCTCGCCGTCAACGAGCGTCCGGGTGTTGTCGCCGGCGGCGATCGTCCCGGCCTCGAAGTCGACATCGGACCACCGCAGCCCGCACACCTCAGCGGGCCGCAGACCCATGAGCGACAGCAGGCAGGGAGCATGCAGACGCTCGCCGGCGATGCCGGCCAGGAACGCCTTCACCTCGTCCTGGGTCCAGGGCTTGTGCCTCGCCTTCTCCTCAGCGGCGGCCTTCGCCGCTGCCCGGGGGATGGTCACGAATGCCGCGACGTTCCGCACCACGAGCTGACGGCGAACCGCGACGTTCAACGCGGTCCGGAGTCGGCCGAGGGTCAGGCGGACTGACCGGACGCCCAACCCCGTTCCCGGCTTGCCGCCCCGGCGCCGTCCCTCCGTGAGCATCCAGTCGATCAGCGCCTCGATGTCGGCCTCGGTGAGGTCCTGGAGCGCCTTGATGCCGAGGCGGGCGCGGACAGGCAGGAGCGCGTCGCGGTAGTTCGCGGTGGTGGCCTTCTCGACATCGCGAGTGGCGGACGCCAGCCACTCGTCGAGGAACTCATCGACGGTGATCCTGCCGGGCTTGACGTACGTGCCGCGGTCGGTCTCGTGCTTGATCCGGGCGTACTCCGCCTTGGCCTCCTTCCTGGTGTCGAACGTGTAGGTGCGTTGGTCGCGACGTCCGTCCGGCTTGCGCCCGACGTCGAGGACGAACCGGTAGCGGGTCTTGCCGCTGCGAAGGGTGACCTTCTTGATCGGGTCCGAGGCGCTCACGTGCGTCCTGTTCCTTCCATGAGGGATGGGCTGCCGCCCTGGTCTCGTGCGTGAAGCTACCGCGCACTTGACCCGATGGTACCTAGAAGAGGTACCTATTCGCGGTCCCGTCGGACTCGTGAGTTGGTGATTGGTGATAGGCGGTGTGGGATGTGGCAACCTCGACTCGTCACCTAGCCGTTCTGACAGTTCGAGGAGTTGAGGCATGCCGCGACAGCGTCCTGTCGCCGAGAACCTGCCGCCGCTGCCGACGCGGGAAAGGCGGGATCAGCAGGTCAAGATCCGCCTCACACCCTCGGAGATGGAGAGGCTGACGGCGATGCGGCCTGATCTCACGCCGTCCGGCATTCTCGCGCTGCTCGTCGACGACGTGCTCGCCGGGCGGTACCGGCCGGCGTGGGCGGCCGCTGCGCCCGACGAGGCCGGCCATCAGCGAGAGACGTAGACTCAGGTGTCCGTTCGCACTAGAGGATCCTCGCGGCCGGACTGCTGCCGTTCGATGCCAACGAGCCTAAGCAGGTCCGCCGTACGTACGCGGTAGGTGGTTCCGATCCGAAGCACCGGGCAGGGGAAGGCGCCGCTCTTCGCCAGTTCATAAGCCTTCGTGCGGCCCACGCCGAGAGCGCGAGCGGCGGTCGCGAGATCGACCATCGCCGGTAGTTGGAGTAGCTCGTCCCGGTTGAGAGTGCTGACGGTCATCACCCTGCTCCTTAGGTCGAGGGGAGCGGACGCCTGGGCGTCCGGCTGGAGAGGCATGGTCTGACATGCCTCGACACGACCATCCGGTTCGGGCGTTGCTTGTGGCGCTACCTCTCCTTCGGCTGCCCAAGTCGGAGCGTCGGTAGCGCCTCGTTCATCCGGCACCGGCTACCGCTGAAGGCGCTGACGGCACCGCAACCAGCGGGATCGCAGATCTGCGGGGCGGAAGTTCGGTGTGCCAGGCGCCCTCGGGTGTTTGCGCGGGGAGAAGTTGCTCAGGATCAGGCAGAGTCGTTGGTCGGGCAGCGGCAGTGCGGGGTCTTGAGGAAGCTGTGAGACTCGCGCCAGCGTTTGCTGTCCCGGATGTGGTAGCGCCGTTTTCCTGGCCAGGTCCAGTGCGGCGATCATGTGTCGCAGGCCCCGGTCGCGTTGTGTCGTTGGCCCGCAGCCGGACCTGGCGTCCCTGATGTCGCCAGTCCCGGCGGGGTCGCAGGTTCAGCGGCTCGAACTTGTCCACACGCAGGACCCGCCCATCGGCGGATGGATGGCCGTAGAGGTCGGAGATTCGGCGCATCTTCGACATGAAGTCGGGGTGGTCGACGCTGATCCCCGCGACGTGGCCCGGCAGCGATGAGGCGATCGCGCGGCTAGAGACGCGACCAGCAGGAGAACGGTTGGCCGAGGAACAGGGGGTCTGATGCCTCCCGGGCGCCCTGATAGCCCGGGTGCAACGCGACCGTCGTGGATGCGTGCTCGTGCAATCGTGAATGAGCCAGAGAACTCCGCAATGATATTGATTACTTTTTTAAAAACTTTTACTATGGCGACCATGGCGCAGAGTGACACCTTCGGCCGTCCCCAAGATCTTGCCGAACAGAGGGCGCTCTGGCGCAAGCAGGCCAGCGCGATCCCAGGGCTGCTCGGCGGTAAGGCCGTGTGGCTTCGGCTGGTCCTTGAGCTCGTTAAGCAGGTTGGCGAAGGTCGCGCGGTCGGCCTTGACATGAAGCCGGAGTTGTCGTTTGACATCGAGAGCGTCGAACGACGTCAAGGCGGCGCAGCTCCCAGGATGGAGCCCGCGACATGGCGGGCCTACTACGGCTTCCTTCGCGGCCTCCAGCTCGTCGGAAACGCCGCGGACGAGCTTCACCTAACCGCGACCGGCTTGCAGCTTCAGTCCGATCCGACGCCTGCACGTCTGGCGACGATCCTGGCCGACCGCATCAGGCTGTTCGCGGAGGTACTATCGCTGATCGCCGTGGAGCCGCTAACCGTCGACGAGGTTGATGAGCGTATTCGAGCGCGATATAAGCAGTCTTGGAAAAGCAAGGGGAACACTCGTATCCGGATGGACTGGCAGGAGGTTCTCGGCCTGATCGAGGCAGTCGGCAACCGGCGGTGGGGCATCACGCCAGCTGGGCGGACTGTGCTCGTAGGTCGTGTGCTGGTAGGGCCGGAGGCTTTCCGTGCAGCAGCTGTTAGCGTGGCCGAGCTTCCTGAGGCTCCGGCCGAGATTGCTGCTCTTCTGGAGGAATTCTCGACGTCGGCGCGCACGCATGAGTCGCGCAACACCTACAACATTTGGGTGCCGAGTCCGCCGTCGAATCCCAATAAGGTCGAAAATCTCAGAACCATCATGAACGCGACCCTGGGGCGGATCGAACGAAGAGAGCTCTTTTCGTTCATTAGCGAGACGTTCGACCTGAGGCGCAGCAGCGTGGAGTCGATGCTGCCGTTCTTGCGGGCGTCAGGTCTTCTCATCGAGGTGGGTCGCGGGGTTTTTGAGGCCACGCCAGCGGCGAGAGCATGGGTCGAGTCGGGTGAGGACGTAAACTTCTTACGAATCTTGCACGCCCACATGCGATTCGTCGGTGAGATGATCCGTGCGGTGGAAAATGACGTCACTCGAAATGAGATGTACTCTGAAGCTGCCCAATTCGGGTTGAACATTGATAAGTGCCGCTGGATTGCTAGCTTCCTGCTCAACACCGGACTAATCGAGGAGCCGCGCTACGGGAGTCTCCGGGCCACGCCGCGAGGGGCCGCGCTGGCGGCTGAGTTGCCTTTAGCCGACGTGCCGAGCACTCCGCATGGGCGTTCAGCTCAGACGCAGGACACTCGACGGGTGCCGGATGGAACTCAGCCGCTTCAGGTGAAGCAGGACCTAGCCCGCCTCTCCAGGGACCCTCTGGCCGGAGGCGAAGGTGCCGGCCGGGCTTTTGAGAAAGCCATCTGTGACTCTTTTCTCGCTATGGGGTTCGAGGCTCGCGCGATCGGCAGATCTGGCGACACGGACATCCTTGTCCGATGGCGTAACGGCGACGGTTCACAAGCGACGGCGATCATCGAAGCGAAGGCGCGATCGTCCGGCCATGTTACCCACACCGACGTGAGCGATGTAGCGATCGAAACGCACAAAGGGCGCCAGCATGCCAGTTTCATCGCAATCGTTGGTCCCGGCTTCAGCGGTGACACCATTAAGAACATGGCGTCGCAGAAGAAGTGGGTGCTGCTAGACGCCGACCGGTTGGGAACGCTCGCGGAGGCCTCGATCGCCTTGGGGCTTCGGCCGTACGAAATAGGCCAGTTGTTCCTCGTTCCGAACGGACTTTCGGATCTCGACGATTTGATCGCGGACCGCCGGCGGGAGTTGCAAATCGTGTCGTTCCTGCTTGCCAAGCTCGCTGAGGAGGAGAGAGAGGCGGGCGAGGCGATTTCTGCCCGAGATATTTCTCGGGACGGGCGAAGAACGGAACTCCGTCCGAGTGTAGAAGAGATCGTCAATGCGATTGACGTCATGTCAGGCTTGCACGCTGGTGCCCTGCGGCTGGTCGATCCAGCCGACGACCCAAGATTCGCGACGTACGTTCTCGGCGATGCTCTAGCGGGAGCGAGGCGCCTCCGCGCGCTAGCCGACGCCATCGAGTGCCGACCCAGCGAAGCCCAGTAGGCCCTGGTACGCCTGTGAGTCCAGCTCGATGAAGGTGAGACCTCAGGCCGATCCCGACAAGCGAACGCCCGCGAGTGAGCCGCGAGCCGCATAACGGCTCCGGCCGGCACCGCTCGGCCGTTGAGATGACTAGTGCGGCGGCGTCGCCCTTGCTCTGCTGTCGGAGCAAGATATGGCCATTGCTTATCGATCTGCGACCGTGCGCGGTCGCAGATCGGCAATGGAGGCAGGCCCGCACACCCCGCGCCGGCCCCGTGCAGACGTTCGGTTGAGTGCGGCCAGGTAGGTGCGGACGATCGGGACCAGTCTCCGGCCCACGCCCAGGCGTAGCTTGACGAACGGCGGTGGGGTGGAATCGCAGGACTACACCTGCTACCGCGCCGCTTCCGCTCCTCGCCGCTGCGCGGCTGCGGTGCGGGTCGGCTTGCTCTCGAATGACTACCGCAGCGCCCGCCGGCGACCGCAACGACGCCAGCAGGTCGGCAGGCGCAAGCTTGGCCGTCCCAGACCAGCGCGGCAGACCGCGCCCGAGCTGGCCTATACCGAGGGCAGTCGGTGGGTACGCGGACGGACCCCACTCAGGCATACGTGGCCGAGACCTCGTACGCCGACAGCCCAGCGGCGCTGGTAGCCCCGGACGCTCACTTGCCGGCAGCGCCCGGGGCGCACAGTGGCGGGTGATGGAAAACGATCAGCCCGCCCCACCCCGGAAGGCCCGGCACCGTGCCCACCAGCGGCCGGCCCGCCCGCACGCGATGCTGCTCCGACTATCGGACGAGGAAAAGGCTGCGATCGACGCGGCAGCCGCAGCCGCAGACCTGACCCCCACGGGATACGCGGCCAAGGCGGCCGTCGCCGCCACGACCGCCGGCCAAGCTCCCAGCGACGCGATCGGTGACCTGCGAGGCCTGCAGCATGAGCTGTTCGCTGCCCGCCGCGCCGTGGCGATGTTTGGCAACAACGTCAACCAGGCCGCCGCGGCCTTCCACGCCACCGGCCAGCTACCGGACTGGACAACCGACGCCGTCCGCCTTTGTGCCGCAGCGGTGGCTCGGCTCGACGAGATGATCTCCATGATCCACCGGAGACTGCGGTGATCACCCGCGTGCACCGACGCGGCTCGCGGGTCGGCGGACTGCTGCGCTACCTGTGGGGCCCGGGCAAGGCGGAGGAGCACACCAATCCCCACCTGGTGGCCGCCTGGGACGGCGCGGGTCCGCTGACGGACCTGGAGCCCAAGGCCACTGCCGGCGGCAGGCGGGATTTCCGGGCGCTGACGGCGTTGCTCGAGCAGCCGGTCCGGGCGGGCTACCGGCCGCCGAACAAGTTCGTGTGGCACGCCAGCATGCGGCTGGCGCCCGAGGACCGGCACCGCACCATCAGTGACTCGACGTGGGCAGGCATGGCGGTGCAGATGCTCACCGAAGTCGGGATCGCCACTACCGCGACTGATCCGGGCCTGCGGTGGATCGCCATGCGGCACGCCGATGACCACGTACATATCGTCGCCACGCTGGTGCGCGAGGACGGGCGGACCAACTGGATGCGCAACGACTACCCGCGCTGCGTCAAGGCCACCTACAACGTCGCTCGCCGCTACAACCTGCACCGCCAGGTCCCGCCGGCGGACCGGACCGCCCACCGCCGTCCCCACCCGGTCGAGGTCAGCAAGGCCCGCCGCACCGGCCGCGCCCAGACGCCCCGCGACGAGCTGCGCCGGCGCGTACGCAGAGCCGTGGCCGCAGCCGGCTCCGAGGAGGAATTCTTCACCCGGCTCCGCGAAGCAGGAGTGCTGGTCCGACTCCGACACAGCAGCACCGACGCCCAGCAGATCACCGGGTACGCGGTGGCGCTACCCGGCGCCCGGACCGCCGGCGGACAACCGGTCTACTTCGGCGGAGGCCAGCTGGCGCCCGACATGACCCTGCCCAAGCTGCGGCTGCGCTGGGGCACCCCGACGCCGCAGCAGACGGCACCAACGGTCGGCCGCAGCGAACGTGTCGAGGCGATGCGCCAGGCCGCCAAGGTCGCCACCGCAGCCGCCGACGACATCCGCCGCGCCGCCCGTACCGAACCGGGCCGGGCGCAGGCCACCGCGGTCGCCGCGGCAGATGTGCTCACCAGCTTGGCGTACGCGATGGAGGGTGACCGGCGCGGGCCGCTGCACCGAGCCGCCGAGGTCTTCGACCGGGCGGCCCGCGACCTGTACGGGCGGGCCCGTCGGCCCACCGGCCGCAGCCAGGAGATGCGCGCCATGTCGCGGCTGGTAGCGCTGATGGGCCGCATAACCGGCGACGACGACGCCATCGCCGCGCTCGCGCTGGTGATGGACCTGGCCCGCCTCGCTGACACCCTCGAGCAGCTACGCACGGCACAGCAGCGCCTGCACCAGGCCGAGGCGGCGCGAGCCGCGGCCGATGCGCTGCGGCTGGTAGCGGGTGGCCGGCAACCGGCGGTAGCGCTGCCGCTCACTGCCACGCCCACCTCCGAACCGACAGTGGGAGGCGGCCGACGCGTGACGCGCGGCCGCTGAGCAGGCAAGGGAGGTGCACGTGCCGCACCCGCAGCAACACGAGGACCCGATGGCCGAGACCCGCCAACAGTTCCTGCAAGGGCTGGCCACGATGGCAACCGTCGGCGAGGCCGGCGCCCGCTGGGCCGCCGTCGGCATCCAGAACAAGGCCGCCGACCGCGAACGCCAAGCCCACCGCGACCAGGCCGCCGCGGCAGCCCGCCGCGAAGCCGACCGACTGGCCGCCAAGGTACGCGTGGACCGCGAACGGATGGCGGGATCGCTTGACGGTGGCTGGCTGGTCAACAAGGCCACCTTCGCCGAGGCCGCCGCCGTCTGGCGTACCGCGACGCTCCACTCCGGCAGCGACCCGGTCGCCCGCCGCTTTACGGAATTCGCCGAGCAACGACTGCGCCAGTTCCGCCCCGACCTGATGGACGCCTACGAACGCCACAGGCAGGCCGGAACCCCGATCCCCGAAGCCATGCGCGCCGCCGCCCGGGAGGTGTGGGAGAGCGATGCCCGTACCGGTCATCGCCACGGTGGGGCCCGCGCTCACGGCGGCACCCCCGACCGGCCGGGGATCACGCCTGACGGGCCGGTCGCGCTGCCGCCGGGCGGTCGTGGGGTCGTCGACGACTTCGACGCTGCTGTCCGGCAGGAGGCGATCAGACTGGCTGAGCACGTACGGCCCGAAGCCCTCGACGAGCTACAACGCCAATGGCGTGCCACGGGCAAACTCCCCGCAGGCGAACCCGTACAACTCCTTCGTGACCTTGCAGCGGAGATGAGTCAGGCCGTTAGAGCCCGCGAGGCTACCGGGCGGCCGGTTGAGGCGATCCGCCTGGCCCGCAGCCACGTGGAGGATGCCCTGGGTCGCGACCTGCAGAGCCGAGCGGCTATCGAGCGTGGTGAGGGGGTCCGCGACGGCGGGACAGTTGATGACCCCCGCACTCCGGCAGGCGAGCATGTAGTCCAGCAGTCGGCGATCGTGCTCCACGACGACGCTGCTGATCACTCCGTCGTCACCTCAGCTGCGTTCCATCATGTTGACACGCTTGCGATACCGGCCTGGGCGCAGGCCTTCCCGAACCTTCGCGTGGCCCAGGTCAACCTGGCGGTCGCCAGGAAGCAGCCCGCGGCAGCGGTCACCGCGGTGCCGATGCGCGGCAGGACACGATGATGCCGATCCGCACGGACGCGGCTATTCAGCTCGACGAACTGGCCGCTGAGGTCGCGAGGCTAGCGGCACAGGTCGCCAACCTGCAGCAGACTCAGACCGAGCGCGCCCACGCTGGCGACGGGGATGATCAGCTGCCGCTGTACTCGACCGTCGAGGCTTGGGTGACCACGTACCTGCTGCCGACCTTTCCGCGTCCGGTCGGCGAGGTCGGCATGACTCGCTGGCACTGGTGCGAGCAGTGGTGGCGCCACGACGAAGCAGTGACCCGGCTGACGGCTCTCTGGTACGGCTGGGAACAGGCCCGCCTGCAGATGACCGGCATGCTGCCTTGGCTGCGAGAGCTCGACCACCAACTGCCCATCCTCTACGGTGACGACGGCCCGTTCCGCAACTGCACCCCAGGCGGCGAACTCGGGAAGCACCAGCACCGCTCGTCGCCTGGGGTGCCGGCTCAGCCCGCACCCGAGGATTGGTGGAGGTGGTGGGACTGACGCTGCCCTGGGCGTTGCAGTCGTCACCCCTAGACCGCGGCCAAGCCGAAGTGATCGACGAAACCGTGATTCACCGGCTGCGGCCGACACAGCACTCCGCGACGCGCGTCGGCGGCATGAGCGGATTCGCAATGAGCACGCTCGGCGTCCGAAGCGGTGGCTCCGGCCAGCCAATCTTGGGGCGACGAAGCTCCCGCGGCAGCGGAGGTCGCCTGGGCAGACAGCTAATTGGTGGTCACGTGCAGGAGAGCTGCTTGCTCTTTCTTTAGTGCGGCGAACGCCTCGTGAACATGTGCAACGAAATTTGCCCCTGGATGCCTAATCAACGCGGCCTCCTTGACATGTCCGTCTTCGCCTTCTATCACGATTTCTTGAGCGGCGACGTGCGCGCAGAAATCTCGAAAAACTTGCGGAACTTCGACCCCAATTAGAAGGTCGGCGTGTTCGATAATCAAGTCGCGCATCCGCCGATTTGCTGGTTGAAGAGCATGGTCTCTCCATCGTCGCCAGACATCTGTCCCCCCTTCGGGAGTCCTTTCGCTCTGTGCTGGTAGCAGCCCTTCCGATCGCATTGCAGTCCAGATTCGTTCATTCACATCGACCAGCGCGTTCAGAGGGCCGTAAAGATCTCGAAGTTGACTGTTGATTCGTGACAATTTGGCTTGCCTACGCTCTTGTCGGAATTGTCCTATTTGGTTGAGCGTGAATACAAGTACGGCCACCAGTACGCTCGCGCTGGCAGCAATGACGGCAGCAGTCATAGCTCAATCTTCCCGCACGGACGCCAGCAAGGCCAGCCTCTCGCAGGCTGACCAGCTGGTGCGGCACCCCGTCGGCCCGGAAGCCAGCCAGCGCCACACCGACGATACCGAACATGTCGGCCATCGAGACGATCCGGATGAGCACCAAGGTCAGGGTTCGATGCAACCTCGACCCAGGCGACGTGGTGAGTCCGGGCGGGCTGATCTAGCAGTCTGCCGTGAGAAGTGTCAGCATGGCGACTTCCAGGAGGCGGCGGGAAGATTAAGTTTGTGACTGCAGGTGGTTGTGGCTGCAGGCAGGTGGCGAATCCGTCCCCATGCTCGCTCATTCGCAAATCTCTCGACCGATACCTTGAGGTCGAACTCTAGATCCGGAGGGAGTGCGTTGACCGGAACTAACCGGTTGCTAATCGCCTTTACGCGCGTAATCTTGACTCTTTGCATGTTTCCGCACTCGGTGTCAGTGGTCGGGTTTTTTGCTATTCCGGCTGTGGCGTTAACCCAAGCTGAGGCGACGCCGATCCGTGCCGCCGCATTTCTAGCTGCCTTGACACTTCCTTTGCTGCTGTCATTTAGGTTTCAAATATTTATTGCTGTCAGGATTCATCGACTTGATGTTCTCCTTGAGGCGAGTTCCCGCAGGCGCACGGGCTGCGTACGCGCAGCGCTGCTCCAACGCCAAAGGGTCCGTCGCAGCATTGCCGCTATCCTTCGTTGCGCCAGCTTGCTGTCAATTCCGGCAATCGTCGTCTCTGCATCTGTGTTCAGCAAGAGACTAGAGGGTGCCGAGCTGGAGAAGGTATCCATGACGGCAATTATGGCCATTTTGTTCTTCTGCGGCTTCTCATTACCAATAATATCCGGCAAGCTGCATACATTGAGTCGCCGCCTGGCGGCTGAGGTGCCGGAGCCTTCCTCGACTGCGGGTCTTGATGGCTTCGTATTGTATCTCCGGCCTTTTCGAAATGATCGGATTGGCGCAAGGATTATCAACGCCTCTTTGTACGACCACTGGCGCGCGTTGCGCAGGTATACCGAGGAGGAGATTCTATGCTTTTTGCTCGGCAGGGCGTTCGGTGATGTCGTGGCGATGGGGTCGCCGTCGGATAGGCTGCCCGCCGCCGGTGCAAAGCGCATTTACGTACCGGACAGGTTGTGGCGGGCCGAGGTTACAAGCCTGATAACCCGGGCAGTGATTGTAGTGGTCAACATTGCAGAAGGGAAGCAAACCCTATGGGAAATAAAGAAAGCGCGGGAACGCCTGGATGTCACCCGGATACTTCTCTTGGCACCACTTAGAACGTTTAGCGAGCAGTATATTGACGAGCTCTGTAGTTGTTTTGAGGATGCACCGTACTTCCGAACACTTCTGAAGTTGCACAACAATCGAACATCGCACGACTGGCCGGGACTTCATACTTCTAGTGCCTACATTACTGCTTTTTGGTTTGATGGCAGGGGGGCAGTGCATCAGGGTCTCGCAGACTGGAATCGGTTTCAGCGGCCAGATGATCATGAGCTACTTTCGGCATTCGGTCTAACGAACTTTTTCTTAGCGCACGGTCGCCCCGGGTGGGCATATTTTTTCGGCTTTGGCTGCTGCCGTAAAAGACTTGATCAACCACACGGCGAAAAGACTCGTTGCCGCATTCCTAAAACTGAATGCCCCGGGGTGGTCAACAAAATTTCCACGCCCTCAGGTGCGCGGCCATCTTGTTGTCCAGCTTGCTTGAGGGCTCGAGAAAAAGGAGCGATGTCCTAACCGTGCTACATTATGCGACACTCGCAACCTTGTTGGCGAAAGGGTCCTGGCGGTGGCGCAACGACAAAAACGGTGCTCATTCTTTACTGGCGCGTAGGCACCCAATCTTGGCCGCAGCGGCTTCATGTTGCGTGGACTCTAGATGTCGCGATCTTTGCGAGCCTACGCCAAGCGGCCGAACATGATCTCCCGCCCGACTCCGAGGCGGTTCGAGGTCCGTGAGTACGACGCTGACCGCGGCCTCGCCGTCGCGTGCGGATGCGCTGATTCCGGAAAAGGGGGTTTGGAGTGCGGTTTGGTGGAACGTCGGCTGATCGCCCGCCAGCTCGATCAGCTGCCTGCTGTCCAATCGCAAACGGTCAGGCTGAGGTGTTGTAGTTCGTCTTCCAGATGCCCGATCGCGGCAAGCGTAACGGTGTCGACCGCGGCCCCGGTGTTCGCGACGATGCGTCGGGCCACCCGGATCGCCTCATCCGGGCTCCCCGCTTCGAACAAGAGCGGCACCAGCAGGCGCACCGCAGCGCATCTGCCGTCGATGTCCTCCAGCAGTCGGGGATGCCGCTCAACGAGCCGGGCGAGCCGGTGGTCGACCACCGCGTCGAGCATCGGCCGCGCCCGCCTCCGCAACGCGGCCCGCAACTGAGCCCGACCATTCGGCTGGCACAGTAGGTCCGCCGGATCAGCGCCCGCACGAAACTCCGCCACAGACAAGGGCCCGTGCGGACGCCGCTGCCGAAGCAGCTGCCAAGCCCGATCCACCGCACCCCGGCCGGCCGGGTCCGCGTCAAACGCCGCCACCATCCCCTCCGCCGCACCGGGCAGCTCCCGCAGGCTCGCGGCCTGAATGGAGGTCAGCGCAGTGCCGCATGGCGCGACAGCCGCAGCTCCGGACCGGCGAGACCGGGAGTAGGACAGCCACACCGCGAGAACGTCGGCGGGCCCTTCGACCAGGACCGGCGTCCACCGTGCCGCCAGGCGCTCCTGCTGCTCCGCAACACCGAAAAGCAGCCGTCCCTTGTCGTAGATCGCCGTCTCAGGACTATTCATGTACTTCGGAACGCCAGAGCCGGCCCCGGGCCCGGCACGACCGAGGAACCCCACGGCATGCCCGGCCAGGTCGCGCACGGGGAACATGATCCGGTCCCGGAACACGTCGACGAGCCGGTCCGGGTCCGCCCGTGTACGGGTCGACAGGCCGGCGCCGACCAGCTCCTCCGTCGTGAAGCCAACAGCGCGCAGGTGACGCGTCAGCGAACTCCAGCCGGGCGGGGCGTATCCGACCCGCCACGGCCACTCCCGCTGCGCAACGACACCGAGGCCACGTCCGGTGAGATAGGCGCGAGGGCCGTCGGCGTGTTCGAGCTGGGCGCGGTAGTAGCTCCCCGCGGCCTCGACGGCCGCCACCAGCCGCGCGGGATCGAGACCGGTGCCGCGGACCGGGAATGTCGGAGGACTGATGCGAGGTGCGCCCATAGCCAACCTCCGATGTCCAAGCTAGCTTCGGTCGGTCTGTCCCCGCCAGGAGCGCTGCGCCATGCGGTCCCGGCGTGCGGCGCGGGTGCGCTGGGCGTGGCGGGTCATCTCAGCGGTGGAGGCGGCAACAGCGGCGGTGAGTCGCTCGGCGTTCGACTCGTCGTACCAGGGCAGCAGATTGAGCATGGCGACCTCGACGCCGGTGGCGAACAGCAGCGCCGACCCCTTCGGCAGCGCCCGGATCTGCGCGGGGTCGAGGATCCGCTGCCGGCGAACCGAGGTCTGGTACGAGGTGCGGCCCTGTCCGTCGCGGCTGCGGGAGGCGACGGTGATGTCGTGTTCGCCGACGAGTCGGGACAGGTCCTCGGCGAACCGGGCGTCGTCGATTCCCGCGCCGACCAGCTTGACCGTTGCCGCTGACCAGAGCGCGTCCATGCCGTGCTCGCCCCAGACTCGGGTGCCTTGGCGGTAGGACTGCAGGATGGTGAGCGGGATGATGCCGCGGCTACCGAAGTGGCTGTACAGCTCCGGCAGATCCCTGATTTTGCAGATGTTCGCGGCCTCGTCGAGGCAGGCGACCAGCGGCGGGTCGAGCCGGCCTCCGTGCGCTTCGGCGACGGTGACCGCAGCGCGCAGCACCTGATCGGTGAGGCCGGCAACGAGCGGCGCCGCGGCCCCCGCGCCGTCCTTGGACAGCAGGTAGAGCGTGTCGGTGCTCTCGACGAGCGCTTCGACGTCCAGCGCCGGCAGCGGCCGGTCGGGCGGGGTGACCCAGGCCATGATGGTCGGGTTGGCGAGGCAGGCTGCGGCAGTGCGGGCGGTTTCGTAGAGCCCTTCGCGTGTTTCGGGTGCGCCTGCTTGTCGGCCGGACATGGCTCGGGCGGAGGCGCCGAAGCCGTGGCTTTTCAGGATGTTGGCCGGCTCGCGGGAGGTGGAGTCCGACAGCCACGCCTGTACCGAGGTGAGGGTGCGGCCTTCGATCGCGGCGGCGAGGATCAGGGAGGTGAGCAGGTCCAGCGCGCCCTGGATCCAGAAGTCGTCGCTGCCGTGGGAGTTGCGTACCTGTTGGACGAAGTGGTTGGCCAGCCGGTGGGCGTCCTCGACGTCTTCCACTGCGGCGAGGGGGTTCCACCACCAGCTCTGCGGTACGTGGGCGATGGACTGCGGGTCGAACACCCACACCGTTCCGTGCTCGGCCCGGGCGCTGGCGGTGGTGGCCCAGAGGTCGGGTTTGTTGCTGGTGGCGAGGGCCGCCCCTGGCGCGGTGAGGATGGACTGCACGGCCAGGGCGGTTGTCTTTCCGGCGCGGGGTGCCATCACCGCGAGGACGACGTCTTCCCAGGAGGAGTAGAGGCGAGGACCCGAGCCGCGCCGGCGCCTATGGGCGCCGAGCACGACACCGGCCGCCTCGGCCGAGATCTCCTTCACTGGTACGCCGGCCAGGCAGGGTCGCAGGCGGCGCGCCTTGGTGGCGACCGCCGGCAACGTCATCGCGCGTACCTCGGCGGCGCCACCCAGCGACGGCAGCGGATCCTCCGCGTCGGGCCTGCGCCCCTGCCACCACACCGCCGCAACGGTGACCACGCCGACCAGCACCAGCAGCAACACCGCGTAGACGAAACTGACCGCGGTGGGCGAGACCCCGGGCCACAGCGCGGCCCAGTCGGCATGCAGCAGGTGTTCCAGGTACGCGGACCCGAAGCCGGGACCACCGGCGGGATGCCCGGTCACGGCAGCGGCGATCCGCCCCGCCAACCAGGACAGCCACATCAGCGCGATCACCGCCCACGCCAGGCCGAGCAGCATGAGCGGGGTGAGCGGGCCGCCGGCGGTGCCGCGGGGCTCGACCGGTCGGGTGCTCATGGCTGCACCTGCCGGATCGCCGCGTCGGTGTCGTAGAGCTCCCACTCCTCGCCGACGAGGGTCAGCGACACCGGCAGCCCGTTGCGCTCACCGGTCTTGATCAGGTATTTGCCCCGGCCGGGATGCACGGAGCCGACGAACCACGCTTCCGGTGCGGCCCATGACGCCACCAGTTCGCGCTCGGGCCCGGATAGCTTGATGACGTCGTTGACGCGGTTCAGCTCACGCGGCGGCAGTCCGGCGAGGATCTTGATGGCGGAGCGTTCGATGAAGCCTTGCGCCTTGGCGCGGTCCTCGGGTGTGGGTAAGGCGTCGAGGTCGGCGAGGGAGTGGGTGACCATCACGCTGGCCATGCCGCGTTGCCGGTTGAGCCGGGTGAGCGCGTCGGCGTGCTCGACCAGTCCGGACGCACCCCGCAGCGCCCGCCACAGCTCGTCCATCACACCGAGGTACTGGCGGCGTGGTGCCAGGCCCTGGTCTGCGAGCACGGAGGCGGCGTCGACCATGCCGAAGCCGTACGCCCAGGTGCACAGCATCGCCGCGGCGACGAGCTGGTCGCCGGCGGCGGCGACCTGGGAGATGTCGACGCTGACGGCCGGTGCGTCCAGGTCCAGCGGCCTGGTGGTCGGACCGTCGAAGACCCCGCGCAAGCTGCCTTCGCACAGCAGCGCCAACGTGGGTACCAGCTGGTCGACGCGGCGGCGGTACTCGCCGTCGGTGCGTGCCCGGGCCGCGGCCCGCAGCTCGTCGGCGCCGGCTTCGACCAGGCCGAGCACGTCGGGCACCGTCGGGTCGTGGTCGAGACGATCAGCGAGTACGTCGATCGCGCGGCCGAGGATGATCTCCTCGGTGTTGTTGAGCGCCTGTCCGCGTACGAGGGCGCACAGTGCCAGCAGTAGGGACATGCGCCGGCCGCGAATCTCCAGCCGCAGTTGCCGTGCGTCGGCGGTGCCCATGCGGGCGAGTGCGCTGCCCAGCGGGCCGGAGTCCAGCGGGTTGAGCCGGTCCAGGCCGCGTCCGACCCGGATGACCTGGCCGCCGAGGTGCTCGACGAGCCGGGTGTAGTCGGGTTTGGTGTCGCCGAGGATCAGCGCGCTGGTGCCGAACCCGGTCATGCCGGTGATGAGCCGTTTGACCACGGTGGACTTCCCGACGCCGGGCTGGCCGAGGACGAACACCCCCGGGTTGGTGATGAGGCCTTCGCGGAGCCATTCGAGGGGGTCGAGGCAGACGACCTCGCCCCACAACATGTGTCGTCCGATGGGCACGCCGATGGTGGGTGCTCCGGATCCGGCGACGAAGGGGAACAGGCCGCACAGCTGGACGGTGGTGCCCTGGTACTCCATGCCGGGAGCGATGTGGCTCGCCCGACCGGCGCCGGGCGCGCGTACACCCCAGGCAGGGGCGGTAACGGTGCTCGTCATCGAGTTTCTCCTGGTGGTGAGGTCAGTGGGGCCAGTGGCGGGCCAGCTGCGGTGGGCACACGCCGCAGGGCAGGGTGGTGGCGAAGCCGACGGCCTGGCTGGCGCGCAGCCGCCGTAGCCGGATCTTGGCCACGTCGGCGCGGGACTCGACGTCGGCTACGGCCCGCCCCAGATCCTCGGCGGAGACCACGGTGGTGGTGACGAACAGCGACATCAGCCCCACCCCGGAGCCGGTCGCCTCCTCGCGTGCGGTCTGCAGGGCCCGTTCCCGGTCGGCGTGGTCGCGGGCGGACTCGTCGCGCTTCTGCGCCCGGTGGTACGCCGCCCGGAACGCCGCGGCGTTGACCTCGCTCTCGACGATCCGCGCGGCCTCCCCGGCGGGGAAGGGCCGGTAGAGCAGCGACACCCGCTTCGGGTACGGGCCGGGGGCGAGTAGCCGGGCGAGGACGTCGGCGTGCACGTGCTGACGTGGCGCCTCGTGCCACGCCCACGACACGGACGTTCCGGAGTCGTGGACGTACCGGTCGAGGTGCTCCTCGGCCATCACGGGTCCGGCGCTGTCCCAGTCCACCCACCGGCCCAGATCGAGCCCGGGCGTCGCCGCAAGCCGCGCGATGTCGCCGCGGGCGGCCGGGTCGAACGCCGTACGCACGATGGCCGAGATGGTGTCGGCGCTGGCGCGGTCGAGCACGGTCAGGCCGCAGCTGCCCAGGGAGTCCTGCAGACCCGGCAGGGTGCGGCTGATCTCGTCCAGGGCCTCGTCGAGGTTCTTGGGCTTGCTGGGGGAGGAGCCGGGCTTGAACGTCACCGACACCCGGGTCTCCACGTCGGCGGCGGCCGCCGGGGACACCTCCACCAGCCGTTGCAGCACCCGCCTGGCCGAGGCCGGCCCGTGCGGCACGATCCGCCGGCTGACGTGGTCGGCCAGCCGGGATCCGGGGTCCGGCGCGGTGTCCACGGTGACCGCGACGTGGTCGACGATCGGCAGGTAGCCCAGGTTCGCCAGCCATCCGCCCCAGTTGGCCACCCATGCCGCGCTGGCGTCCGGGTCGGCCAGCCAGGTGGAGGTGGCCGCGCAGCGCAGCGTCACCGTCATGGTTCCCAGCCGCCGGTTGTAGACCACCGCGTACCCGCCGCCGCTCTCGTCGGCAACGGTCAGCAAGGTGGTGGGCGCGAGCACGCCCGGCAGCTGCCAGGCATGCTCACCGGCCACCATTACCCCGGAGCGGTACGAGGTGTAGCCGCGACTGCTGCCGACCAGCCACCGCAGCCGCTGGGCGAGCCCGGCCGACAGCGGCACTCCGTCCCACCGCAGCACCAGCAGCGCTACCAGCAGCGCACACGGGCCGGCGGTAACGGCCACCGCCCGCAGGCCGAGCGAGCCGGAGACGATCAGCGCGGTGATCGCCGCGAGGACCGTGAACGTCTGCATCGGCCCGAGCCCGAACAGACCCATGCCGCGAGCGCGCCGCCAGCCGCCGTACGTGCGTACCTGTGCCTGATCGGTGCTCACGAAGGCGAGCTCCCGTCCTGCATCGCGGAGCTGGCGGCGTTCGCGCCGGCCCTTGCTACCGCGGTCCCGGCCTGAGCGGCCAGCACGGTGCCGATGACCACGGGCGCCGCCGGCCCGGTTGCCGCTCCCGCCGCCCCGGCTCCGGCCATCCCCCCGGTAGCTGCGCTACCACTGGCGGTAGCGGTAGTGCCGCTACTGGCCAGCCCTGTGGCTGCGGACGTTGCCGGCCCGGTCGAGCTGCCGGTGACGGTGCCGTTCATGACCTTCGGCGCGCTACCGCTCGTACCTCCGGAGCCACTCGTGGGTGCGGGTGCCGAGGGGACCGTTGCCGCCCCGCTCGGACCGCTGCCTCCACCGCTACCAGGTCCCCACGAGTCGAGGTAGCGGGCGTGGTCGCCGGCGTTGTGGCCACCGACCGCACCGCGCACCGACGATGTGGCGTGCAGGCCGGCTGCCATGCCGGCGCCGGCCATGCCCAGGCCACCGCCTGCGGACGCGACGCCACCGGTGAAGGTCGTGAAGAACTTCATCAGCGCGGGTAGGGCGATCACCGACAAGGCGAGCATGCCGAGGCCCATCAGCCAGTCGCGCCCGTTGCCGCGCATCATCACGAACGAGGTGGCGTATACCGACACGGCTGCCGGCTTGTACAGCGCGAGCGCCAGCGACCAGCCGAGGGTCTTGTGCAGCCACTGGCTCGTGCCCCGGGTGACGGACCCGGCCGCGGCCAGTTGCAGCAGTCCAGCCAGGATGACCACCGAGCCTTCCCGGAAGACCATCAGGATGGTCTGCACAACGGCGGCGAGGATGACGACGATGCCGACGAGGATCATCACGAACGGCGCGACCGCCGCGCCGGGGAGCAACACCCCGCCGAGCGCCGTGGTCATCGCCTCGTTGGGTGGCTTGTTGGACTCCTTGAAGATCGCCTCGTTGAGTAGCCACATGGAATAGCTGTCCCCGGCCTTGAGGACCAGGTGGGTGCCGGCGACGCCGATGCTGCCCCACAGCGCGGTGTTCCAGACTCCCCGTACGGCCTGCAGGAGCGGCTCGCCCCGGCGGCTGACGACGATGGTGATGCCCTGCCAGACCAGGCCGCCGACCAGGACCAGGATCGTCATCGGCAGCATGAATCCGCGGAGCTGTTGCGCCGGGCCGCCGGCGGAGTTGCACTGGGCCATCCAGTCGGAGGCCCATCGCCCTGGATCCGAGCCGGTGGTCGGGCACAGGTTGTTCGACGGGATCAACGTCCAGCTGGTCAGCAGGACGGCGACCCACTCGATCCCCTCCCGGACTGCGTTGGCCAGACCGTCGAGGATCCCGTTGACCATCGAGTCGCGGACCGAGGCGCCCGGGTTGACACCGCCGACAATGACGCCGGAGCAGGTGGCGGGCAGGAACGGATTGCAGAGCGGCATCAGGTCACCCACCTACGGTGAAGCGAAGGAACGTCGCGGTATCGGCGTCCGACGCCGTCATCACGGTCTGCTCGAACGTCCCGCCGGCGGGCGCCAGCAGCGCCCAGTCGGAGCCGGTCCAGCGCACGCGCACCTCGGCGACCACCAGCAGGGGTACGCCGTTGGCGGCCGGCGCCTCAGTCAGCAGCCGTACGGCCGCCTCGTCATCGTGGTAGCTGACGATGCGGTAGCCCTGGAGGATGGCGGTCAAGCGTCCGAGAGGCTGTCCGCTCAGTTGTGCGCGGAGCTCGTCGTACGCCTGCGCGACCTGGACCCGCATCGCGGCCGCATGCGGCCCGACCACCTGGTCGCGCAGCGTCGGTCCGAAGACGGCCGGGCCGACCTGCGGGTTGATGCGTACGACGATGTGCACGGCGGCGAGCAGCGCACCGACCTGGTCGTGCGCGAACCCGCGAGCCTGCCCTCCATCGGTGATGCGAGGGCCGGAGCGGCTCGACACGGGCACCGAGACACCGGCGACGTCGAACCACTCGAGATCGGTGAGCCTCTGCGTCTCGCTACCGGGGGTCGCGCCGGTGACGGCGAAGGTCGACGTCGCGCGACCCGGGGGTGAGTCGGCAGGCCGGCTCGGGGTCGTGGTGGCGACAACGGCGACGGCCACGGCAGCGCTGAGTGCCACCGCGGTCAGGCAGATGGTGGTGAGCCGGCGGCGCGTGGCGCGGCGGGCACGGTCGATGACGTCGTAGGTCATGGCTCAGCCCGGGATAACCGTGCCGACTACGACCGCGGCGACCGCCCCGCACGTCAACCCCGCCAGCACCCACGGGATGCCGGCGGCGCCGTCGGCAGCGAATGCCGACCGGTTGCGTCGACCGACGGCCATCATGATCCCGCAGATGAGCAGGCCACCGACGCCGGCCACGATGAGGATCCACTTCATCCAGCCGATGAACATGTTGCCGGCGCTCTCCAGACCCGGGGGAGGGAGAGGAGCCGGAGTCGGAGCGGCCAACAGCTCGGCCGCGGCGCCGGCGAGGTGGTGAGCAAGCACAGCAATCTCCTGACGGTCAGGACACCCGGGCGGGCGTCTGCCACGGACGCTGGCTAGGAGCTGCTGACGGCAGAGTTGATGCCGGAGTGGCCTTCTCCGCTACCGCTGCTGCTTGCAGCCGACGGCAGCGGTAACGGCCCCGACGGCCCGACAGGGTCGTGCCATGAATGCGCCACAACGAGTCGCGGCGGAAGTGATCATGGCGCTGGCCGTTACCGGCTGCCCTGCCAAGACCGAGCCGACACCGCCCGAACCGAGCGCTGGCGGCTCGTCCGTTCCCAGGCCGACCATCGTGGCGGTCCCGGTGCCGCCGCCCACACAGCCCGGCTTCTGGTATGTAGACCCGGGCCAGGTGTGCCAACGGTTCGTAATGTCCCTCTACAGCGCCGACACCCGCCGCGACGCGCGACCGGGCGACGCCTATCGGCGGGCCATGCGATTCGCCAGCGGCACCCTGGTCGGCCAGAGCGCCGCAGCCGACCATGACGGCCGTTGGACGATCTGGACCGCTCACCGCGCCTACATCCAGGCCCTCGTGACGCCCTTCGCCGACGTGCCACCGGCCACCGAGGGCGGGATCACCGCTCGGCGGGCCTGCCAGGTGAATGCGACCCAGGTGGGAGAACGTGGCTGGCGCGGTCGGACCGAACACAGCGTCGTCTACTGCGCCCTGCGCCGCGGCGGCGCTGTCGGTCCAGGCTGGCGAGTCACCAGCTACGAGATCCGCCTGGCCGGCCTGCGATGACCCGCCGTTGGCTGATCGTTGTGGGCGGACTCGTCGCTGTTGTGCTGGCGTCGATGGCGCTGGTCGTAATGGTCCCGGTCTCGATCCTGAGCGCAGACCCCGCAATGGCCTGCACCATCAGCCCACCCAGCACCTCGCCCGATGCGACAGCCACGGCGCCGGTCTTGCCCGAGCAGGGCTCGTGGACCTCCGAGCAGGTCGCCAATGCCGCCGCCATCGTCGCCGTCGGCGCTGAGCTGAATGTGCCGCGCTACGGCTGGGAAATCGCCGTCGCCACCGCGATGCAGGAATCCACCCTGCGTAACCTCGGCCACCTCGGCGCGGACAACGACCACGACTCACTCGGCCTGTTCCAGCAGCGTCCCAGCCAGGGCTGGGGGACACCCGAGCAGATCCTGAATCCGCAATACGCCAGCCGGAAGTTCTACGAGCGCCTGCTCGACATCGACGGCTGGCAGACCATGCCCCTCCCCCAGGCGGCGCAAGCGGTGCAGCGTTCGGCGTTCCCTGATGCGTACGCGAGATGGCAGACGGAGGCCGAGCAGCTCGTCGCGGTGACCAGCGACGGCTTGGGCATCGGCTGTACCAGTGACGGCGGTGACGGGATGCCGCCGATGGACGACGAGGGTCTTCCCGAGGGCTTCATACTGCCGGCGGACCCGCAACTCCGGGCCGTTGTCGCGTTCGCGCTGGCCCAGCGAGGCAAGCCATACGTCTGGGGCGCCGAAGGGCCCGACAGCTACGACTGCTCGGGCCTGATGATGGCTGCCTGGGCCAAGGGCGGTGTCCGGATCCCTCGGGTGACCGCGGACCAGGTGCACACTGGCCTCGCTGTCTCGTCGCTGGCGGCGATGCAGCCCGGTGATCTGATCTTCATCCCGGGCTCCGACGGCACGATGTCCCGGCCGGGCCATGTCGGGATGTACATCGGCGCTGACCGGAGCGGTCGGCAGTATCTCGTTCAGGCACCGAAGACCGGCGACGTCGTGAAGGTGATTGCCGTCAGCGGCTGGAGCCGACAGGTCGCTGCCATCCGCAGGCCGCTACAACAGTAGTGCCTTCTGCCGCCAGCGTGTGCCACTCAATTCAATCGACGACGTGGATTCGTTGTTCTACTTGAGATGGTGATTCGGTCGGCCTCCATGCCGAAGGGTGGAGACTGCTGCCCGGCGTCGTCTCGCATCGCGGAGTTGCAGGCTGGTGGCGATCACTTATTGAGGTTGAATGGATCTAGCCCTTGCACCCATCTTGCAGTTACAGGGTTCCAGTCCCATTCCTTGCCATATTCGGCTGTGAACTGACCACTCTCGTCGGACAGCCATCGAAAAGGCTGCTGTTGGCTGCCCCACCTAATAGTTTCTGGCTTGTTGTTCACGATGGCCTCGACTACGAGGCGTCCTTCGTAAAGGAAGCCATCCATTGATTTGACCATAACCGCCGCGTTCGAAAAACCTGCATCTCCCTGTCCTAGCGTGAGGGAGCCCGGCGGCATCTCTGTGACCTCGTCGCTCTCGAACGGCTGAAAGGTCGTGCGCTGGGCGGCGGTGTCGACGTAGACATTAACTCCGGCATTCGAGCCGCCGCCGTAGAGGCATTTGATTGTCGTGCCCGGCGTCGCCGGTGTCCGCTTGAATATCTCTACTCTGACATCCTTAACCACCACCAAATCGTCGTGGCCAGCCGTCATTCCGATCTCGAAAATGGGGCTCGTCATGTAAATCCGAGAATCGCTCGCTAGCCACTCTCGCCATTCGTCACAATGCCCTTGAGTGGCTTCGACTGGGTAGGCTGGCGGCACCGGAAGCTGATCCGGTGGGCCAGCAAAAAAGGCCGTGATAATCTTGTGACTTTCCAGGGTGACGTTACCGAAAGATCTGGCTTTCGGCGGGCAGACGATAGTGTTGCCAGTGCCTTGTCCGATGCAGTTATCGTTGCCAGTGATCTCCTGATTTTGCACCACTGTGCTATTGGATGGCGCAGTGGATTGTTTGTCCGTGTTGCATGCCGCTGCTATGCCGATGACGCTCACGATCACGCCAGCTAAGCCGACCAAGGCGCCAACTCCTTGCCACCATCCCCGGCTCAGGTTAAGCCGCGAGCTCTTCCTGAGGGATGCCCCGGCCTCAGCCATCTCGGCCGATTCGATGCCGTCTGGTGGGGGAACGCTCTGAGACAAGCCGCCACACTCCAAGTTACTTCGCCTGTGCAGAGGGTTTCAGGATTGTCTTGGTTCTACATCGACCGAAGGTGCCGCTCAAGAGGCCTGATCATCGGTGGGTGTAGTCCAACGAAACGTGGGGTGGACTGGGCCAAGTTGCCCGATCTCATACCCGTTGGGATAGCTCTTGGTCGCGATTCCATTGGTGAAGAGCCCTTCCGCTCGAGGCTTGCCAAGCCAGCGCTGGAGCCAGGAGCGCCCCTTCAGTGCGACGGCTAGGCCAACCCTGACTGGCCAGGAGGGTGCAGCTACCTGGATTGCCTCCCGCAGGCGTACGTCGTACATCGCACTGACCAGCTCGTCGCCCAGCGGCGCGAGAAGCCGGGGGATCCGGCCAAGCAGCAGCGACCGGGTCGCGCGCTCGATCGCTGCAGCGTCGTCGTTGGGCGTCAGGTGAGCAGCGTCGTACGCGTCGAACCAGACCTCGAGTTCCTCGTAGGAGTCGGGGATGTCGCTGATCCCCATCCGCCGGCCCAACTCCCGGTAGAACAGGAAGGTCGCCCGCCGCTCGTGGCAGCAAGGCCGACGCCAGCCGTACCGTTCGAGCCACCGCGTCGGAATGACCACCAGGCAGCCGAGCACGTACAGGTAGTCCTCGTTTGGGATGTTGTACGGGCGGTGGATCTGGTTGACCCGGCGCAGCGCCTCCCGACCACGCGGCTGGTCGAAGCCGTTGAGCACCATCTCGTACATCAGCAGGCCGGTGTCGTCGATGCGCTTCTGCGTGCGCTCGGTCAGCTCGCCGGTGGCGGTGTGCACCGCGGCGATGGCCGGGATGGAGAACGACCGGTTGAACGCGAGGTTCAGCCCCAGCTTCATGTCCCAGGGGAACTCCAGCCGCAGCATGGTCTGGTAAATCTCCAGCCAGTCGCGCTCGGGGTCCAGCGTGCGGATGCGGGCCAGGTTGGCGTAGCGCTTTCTCATCGTGCTGCATCTCCAACCCGGGGGTTCGCGGCATCCTGGGCGGCCGCGAGCCGGGCCGCGACGAGCGTCCGGGCCACCACGGGGGATCGGGTGTAGGCAGTGGTGACCTGCGCCAGCCATCCGATCTCGCCGGCGTAGCCGCCTTCCGGGCGGTACAGCTGGTCGGCCGGCTGGGGGACTGCAGCCATGAGCCCGGCCCGGTGCCGACGTAGGGCGCAGGCAAGGTGGGCTGCCTCGACGTTGGCTCGCTGCTCGTCAGCACTCATGCCGGCCTGCTCGGCGAACTGCTCGGCCAGCTCCGTCACCTTGACGTCCATGTACGGGCGAAGGGCCAGGCGGCTGTCGCGGATCTCGGCCACCCGGCGGGTCAGGGCGTAGTCGATGTCGCGGACGGCGCCGAGCGGACGCCGCAGGCTGGGGTCGAGTTCGAGCTCCGGCAGGGCGGCGACGAGGTCCCGCCACAGCGGTTCGAGCTGGCGGTACGAGCGGTAGTCGTCCCAGCGTCGGGTGATGGTGAAGATCGGGCCCCATGCCGGCATGGTGAGACCGATCATCATGAGCAGCGCGCCGATGGTGACAAGGACGGCGGCGATCTCCCGTTCGCCAGCTGGTTGGTGGCCGAACCAGTAGGCGATGAGGTAGACGATCTTGTTGGTGCTGTAGAGCAGCGCGAAGGCGGCGCCGACGGCGGTGAGGCGGAGACCACGACGCAGCCACGGCCGCCCGCAGATGCGAGCGAATCGCCAGCACAGCCGGGCGATGTCGGTGCAGTAGGCGAAGAAGCCGACCAGCATGAAGATCAGCAGATAGGCGGTAACGGCCGGGTCTCTGGCGTACTCGACGGTCAGGAGCACCGGCTTGTCGTAGGTGAGCGTGTAGGTGAACAGGGCGACCATGGCGAGGAAGGCGCTGCCGGTGACCCATACCCAGATCCGGCTGCGGGCTGCTGCCTTCGCCGGCGGTAGGGACAGGTGAAGGAGCATGTTCTCGGCGCTCGCGGCGATCGTCATGGCACAGCCGTGGGACATCACCTTGGCTAGGTTCGGTAGCCCGGACGCGTCGTCGATGCCGGCCGCGATGGGTGGGATGGCGAGCGTGATGCCGGCGGCGAAGGCGCCGAGCGCCACGCAGATCGCGCCGCGGACCTGACTCGGCTGCCGTCGCTGGAGCCGCAGCATGTAACCGAAGGCGAACCAGCCGGCGACCGCGCACACGGCGTACAGGATGGTGTCCATCTCGTCTACCAGTCGGGGTGTTCCAGAGAGTGCCGGAGTCGGCCGTACAACTCGGTGTGCCGGCTGTCCAGCGGCGAGTCGGGCTCGACGACGCGGCCGGCGCGTGCCCGGCGCAGCAGCAGTGAGCCGATCATCTCGGCCTCGCGTTCCTCGGCGGCTGCGTAGTTGCTCCGGCCGAGGCTGCGCTGGACCAGTTGCGGGTCCAGGTCGGGCAGGAGCAGTCGGGAGGCTTCCGGGTCCAGGATCTCGGTCGTCTGGTGGCCGGCGAGCAGATGCCCCAGCTCGTGACCGATGATCAGCAGTTGATGCAGGGGAGAGGTGTCCTGCTCGAAGAAGATGGCGTCGAAGTCGCCGGTCGGTACGCACATGCCGCAGACCGTGAGGGCGGGGAGCCGGATCGGCACCAGATGGATGGGTCTGCCACGCCGCTCTCCGAGCAGGTCGCACAGCCGCTGGATGTCGAACGGCTTCGGTATCTCCACCTCCGCGGCTATCTGCTCGCAGCGTTTGCGTAGACGGTGCAAGTTCACGTCAGGGTTCCCCCGCTCATCGGCGTACTGCCACCGAAGGATCAACACGGCTATCTGCGATCGTCTGGCGCGGTGTTGGTCTCGTCCGGGCTGGCCGCTTCGGCGACGGCGCGCAATCGGGCGACCATCTGCTCGATGAGCTGCGTGTCCCGCGCGGACAATCCGTTGTCGGCGAGTACCTGGCGCAGCGCCACCTGCTTGACGTCCATCCGACGCAGCTCGCTGAGCAGCGTGATCTGTTCCTGTATGCGTCGTGCCGCCGCGTCGTCGACGAAGTAGCCGGAGCTCACACCAAAGGCGGCAGCCAGGGCGCGTACGTGGGAGGTGCGAGGATCGCTGGCCACGCCGCGCCGCAACTCTCCGATGTAGGCCGCGCTGATCGAGACACCAGTCGAGGCGGCATTCGCGTTGATCTTGTCGGCGATCTCCTTGTTGGTGTACCGGCGGCCGGGCTCGTCGGACTCGCCGAGTTCCTCCGGGGCCGGCCGGATCCGGTCGAACAGGTACTCCAGCCGGGCGGCCAGTGTGTCGAGGGATGGCAGCTGCTGCCCCACATGCCGATCGTCGACCATGACTCATCACCCTCCAGCGACTAAACGACAGTGTCGCAGATGCAAGCGCCAACAAAACAGATGTTGACACATGCACGGAACGTGAGCGTATGCTCGCTCCTGTTTGGAGCAACGGACGTTGAGTGGCGATGCAATCTGCTCAACACCCGTTGCGTTGGCTGGTCAGGGTTGTGATCGGCCAACTCGCCAGGGGGAGGTTCATCGATGTCGGGAAGCCGGCCTTGCCCGACGCCGATGCTCGGAGGGGGACGCTGGGCTGCTCGGGCCGGTCAACGATCCGGACCGGGCACCCCAGAGTCAGTCGCCGCGCTCGCGGCAACGAGCCGCTTCTCCGCATCTGCCGGCAGCGTAGCCGCGACAGGAGCCCGAGCCGCGCGTCCGTCACCAACGGGAGGCATCACGTTGACCGCAACGGTAAGCAGGATCCGGCGGGCTGACGTCCGCGTTACCGCCTGGCTCGCCGTCATCGTCGCCGGCGTTGCTGGCTGCGGTAACGACAAGCCGGACGCGACGCCGAGCCCCACGACGTCATCGTCGTCTGCAGCGCCCTCTTCGACGGCCGGCGCCGAGAACACCGCAGCCAGCGCGGCCGCGTTGGCGGCCTACCGGAACTACGTTCGGGCCTACGTCACCGCGTCGAACAAGGGTGACTACAACGCCAAGCTCGACAGGTTCGTGGCCGACCCGGCGTTGCCGACCGTGCGCCAGGACCTGCTGATCAAGTTCCAGCAGGGACTCATCACGGAAGGCGAACCGTCCTCGACGCCCACCGTACGCAGTGTCGACACGAGCCGCCGTCCCTTCACCGCCGAGATCGAGGACTGCTTCGACACCGGCACGTGGGACGTGGTCTCCAAGAAGACCGGCAGATCGGTACGCACCGACGGTCAGGCCACGAGGTACGTGGTGACCGCCAAGGCGGAGCTGTTCGACGACGGTCAGTGGCGCATCCGGGAGGTCAACGCCCAACGGGAACGGCCATGCTGATCCGGAGGCTCGTGGCGCTGCTCCTGGCGGTCGGCGCCGGCGCGCTGCTGGCGCCCGACGTCGCACACGCCGACTACGAGCACTGCGACGCGCTGGGCAACTGCTACTGGGTGGTGGAGAAGCCGGGCACCGGAGGCGGCGGTAACGACGGCGGTGGTGACAGCGGCGGCGCCGGGCAGGGCTGCCGCTACGAGGGACGGACCGTGCCGTGCGTGGTCGACAGTTTCGGGGTGTGGGACGGGTCCTGCTACGTCAGGCGGGTTCCGCCACCATCCGGCGGTCGGACCGATGGCTACTGGAGCATCCGCACCTGTGGCGTCTACGGCGGCATCGCCTCGCAGACGACGGCCTGGTCGCCGGAGCCGCCCGCCGGCATCCTGCCCAGCTACCAGGAGCTGGCGCAGCGAGCCATCGCCCAGATGAACCTCGACGGTCCCGACATCGGGATCGCCCCGCGCATCGACGGCGCCGGCCTCGTCGGGCTGCCGATCTGGCTCTGGAACCGGGTGAGCCCGAGCACCTGGGGACCCGTTACCCGTACGGCCGCAGTGCCGGGACGGTCGGTTACCGCGACCGCGCGGGCGCAGATGGTCGTGTGGGACATGGGCGACGGGCAGTCCGTCACCTGCACCAAGCCCGGCACCCCGTACCAGCCCTCGTTCGGCAACAGGCGGTCGCCGGACTGTGGATACGACGGCTACCGCCAGCCCAGCAGCACCTTCGCGGGCGGCCGCTACACCGTCACGGCCACAACGACGTGGCTCGTCACCTGGAGCGGCGGCGGCAGCACCGGCTCCCAGTCCATCGACCTGTCCTCCAGCACCACGATCGACATCGACGAACTGCAGGTGATCACGTCATGACCAGTGCGCCGCCCAAGGCTGGCCGCACCGCCTCGCCGGTCAATGCCCCTTACGCCGTGCCCCGCGTCGCGCCGCAGCGTCGTTGGCGTCCGGCGCTGGTCTGGCTGGCCGTGGCGCTGGTCGCCGCCGGCGGGCTGATCGCGGTCGCCGTGCTGCGCAAGGTCGGCACCACAGCGGAGTACCTGGCGGTGAGCGCCACCGTGGAGGTCGGCTCGACCATCGAGCGGTCCGATCTCAGCACCGTACGGATCACCGTCGACCCGACGCTCAAGCCGATCGAGGCGAGCGCCGCCGACCAGATCGTCGGCAAGTTCGCGGCCGTCGCGCTGGTGCCCGGCACCCTGTTGACGCGGGCCCAGCTCACCGACCGAGCTGTACCTGGGGAGGGCAAGCAGCTGGTGGGCCTCAGTCTGCCGCCGGAGCGCCTGCCCGCCGATCGCGTCAAGCCCGGCGCCGCGGTGCTGCTCGTCGTGACCGCTGACAGCGGCCCAGTCCCGAACCAGCAGCCGAACGCCACCGCGCCGATCAGCATCAACGCCACTGTCGTGGACGTGCACGCCGGCATCAGGGAAGGCACGACGCTGCTCAACGTCGCCGTGGCCGAACGCGACGGGCCGCTCGTCGCCTCACGCGCGGCGGCCGGTCGGATCGTCGTCGCCCTGACCACGGGGGGCTGACGTGGCGATCATCGCGATGGTTTCGGCTAAGGGCTCGCCCGGCGTCACCACCACGGCACTCGCCTGCACGCTTGCCTGGAGAGAACGCACGGTGCTGGCCGAGTGTGATCCCGCCGGCGGCAGCGTCCTCAGCGGCTACCTGTCCCGCCTCGAGATCCCACCCGTCGGGCTACTGCCGCTTGCCGCGGCTGCCCTCCGCGACCAGCTCGCCGAGACGTTCGCCGACCAGCTCGTCGACCTCGACGCACGGGATCCGGGCCGACGACTCCTCCTGCCCGGCATCAACGACGCGGTCCAGGCCGGAACGCTGCGGCCCACCTGGGAGATGCTGGGCGAGTACTTCGCCGGTCTGGAGCGCAGTGACCCCGGCTATGACGTCATCGCCGACTGCGGGCGGCTGGCCACCAACGCGCCGCCGTGGCCGCTGCTGTTCCGCGCCGACCTCGTGCTGCTCGTCGTACGCGCGGCGACCCTGCGCACCATCGCGCCGGCCGTCGGCGCGGCGGAGTTGCTGCGGCGGGAGCTGACGCAGCACGGCCAGGGGACGGGAGCGCTCGCCTTGGCGCTGATCGGTGACGGCCCCTACGGCCGGCGGGAGATCGAGCAGCGGCTGCAACTGCCGACGGTGGTCGAGCTGCCCGACGACCGGCGTACGGCTGAGGTTCTGAGCGACGGCGGCGGCCGGCTGCGCGGCAGCCAGCAGCTGCTGCGCGCCGCGGCGAGCGCCGAGTCGGCCGTACGCGAGGTGATCGCGCGGCGGCGCGTACACCTGGCTCCGACAGCATCGAGGGGGAGTGGCCGTGCCTGACGAGCGCCGACACAGCCGCCCGGCCCGGCCGGCAGCGGTCGACCGCGTCGCCGCCAACGGCCACCGCTGGCCGACCAACGGCACGTCCCCGGAAGCACCTCGGCTGCCGGCCGTCGATCAGCCGCAGACCATCGACTACGCGGCGGTGCGAATGCTGCGCGCCCGGGTCAGCGCGGAGCTGACCGCGGCGCTTCGGGAGACGCCCAATGTCTCCACCGAGCACCGCCAGGCCGAGGCGGAGCGCATCGCGGCCCGTCTCGTCCGGGAGCACGTGGACACGCTGCACCAGGCCGGCCAACCAATCTCGCAGGCGGAGGAACATGCGCTGCTCGACGCGGTCGCCGCGGACATGTTCGGCCTCGGCCGACTACAGCAGCTGCTGGACCGGCCGGACATCGTGAACATTCACATCCTCGGCTGCGACAACGTCCGGATCGAGCACACCGACGGGCGGATCACGGTCGGCGAGCCGGTCGCGGAGACCGACAAGGAACTCGTCGACATGTTCCAGGTCCTGGCCATGCGCGCCGGCGCGACCGAGCGCTCGCTGTCCTCGACCAAGCCGTGGCTGGACATGCAACTGCCCGACGGCAGCCGGCTCACCGTCCTCATGCAGGTGTCGGTGCGTCCCTACGCGGCCATCCGTCGCCACACGCTGATGGACGTCAGCCTGGAGGACCTCCGCGACCGGTACGGCGCCGTCGACGACCTGATCTGCCGGTTCCTCAAGGCCGCCATGGCCGCCGGTCTCAACATCATGGTCGCCGGGCTGGCCGACGCAGGGAAGACCACCCTGCTACGCGGCCTGGCCCAGGAGATCCCCGACCGCGAGCAGTTCGTCACCCTGGAGGAGTCCCGCGAGCTCGGTCTGCACACCACCGGGCGGCACCGCTGGGCGATGAGCCTCGAATCCCGGGAGGGCCACGGCTCCCGAGGCGCCGACGGTCGGCCCGCCGGCGAGGTCACGATCATGGACATGATCCCGCTGACGCTGCGGATGTCCGTGCAACGGATCATCGTCGGCGAGGTCCGCTCCCGTGAAATCGTGCCGATGCTGCAGGCCATGGCCACCAGCAAAGGCTCCCTCTGCACCATCCACGCCCGGCACCCCCGCGCCGTGATGGACCGCGTCATCGAGCTGGCCCTGCAGCACGGGCCCGAGATGACCGCCGAGCTGGCGCGGCGGATGGCTGCCGGCGCGATCGACCTGATCGTGTACGTCAGCGTCGAGGACGAAACCAAGCTCGGCGGCCGCAAGCACCGGTACGTCTCCGACGTGCTCGAGGTGGGCGGAATGAGCGGCGACCAGCTCGTCACCACCCAGATCTTCGGCCCGGGCCCGGACGGACGCGGCGTGCCACGGCACCTGCCGGAACGGCTACGCGAACCGCTGCTGCGGGTCGGCTACGACCCCCGCCAGCTCACCGGCTACATCCAGCAGGGCGAGCACAACTACGGCGCCTGGAGCAGCCAGCTCGACACCCTGGCGAGGCGGCCATGAGCCCGCTCGACCTCGCCGCCGTGCTGGCGGGCATGCTCGCCGTCTCCGGCGCGGTCGTCGGCGTCCTCGGCGTCGTCGGGACCACCCGGCCACCCCGGCCGCCATCGGCGCTGCACCAGCAGGCACGCCGCTGGTGGACCGGGTCGGGACGCACCCGCCGGGAACAACGCGCCCACCAGATCAAGGTGGTGACGTCGGTCGTTGCCGGCGCGCTGACCTGGCTGCTGACCGGTTGGCCCGCCGCCGGCGTGATCATCGGCGTCGCCGTTCCCGGCGTACCGTGGCTGTTCGCCGCCGGTCGTGCCGAGAAACAGGCCGTCGCCCGCCTGGAAGCCGTCGAGGCCTGGACCCGCCGCCTGGCCGACATCGTGGCCCGTGGCATCGGCCTGCAGCAGGCCGTCGTTGCGACCGCCGCGACCGCGCCGCAGCTCATCGAGCAGGAGGTCCGTGACCTGGCCGGGCGTCTGCAGGGCAGCGGCGATCCGATCGCCGCGCTGCAACAGATGGCCGACGACCTCAACGACTACACCGCCGATCAGGTCATCGCGCCGTTGATGCTTCACGTCACGGACCGCGGCGAAGGCCTGCATGAGGTGTTGAACGCGATCAGCCGGTCCATCGCCGCCGAGATCGAGATGCGCTCGACCGTCGACGCCAAGCGCGAGGGCCCACGCTTCGCCGTGCGGTTCCTGACCGGCATGACCGTCCTGGTGCTGGCGTACGGGGTGATCAACCCGCACTACCTCCAGCCGTACGGCAGCGTGCTCGGCCAGCTCGTGCTGCTGTTCCTCGCCGGCCTCTACGTCGTGCTCATGACCTCGGTACGCAAGCTCAGCCTGCCGCCCCGGCGGGAGCGGCTGCTTCCGCCGGCCGAGGTCCAGACGCTCGGAGCGGCGGCATGACCAACGGCTACGTCACCGCCATGGTCATCGCCGGCGCGATGACCGGCCTCGGGGTGTTCCTGCTGGTCGTGCAACTGATCCCCGCCCCACCGGCGCTCGGCCCGGCGCTTCGGCGCCTCCAGCCGCTGACCGCGACGAACACTGCACCGACCGGCGTCAACTGGCTGCGGCGCCGACTCACCGTGCCGCACGCCGACCTGCGGCTGCTGGGCCGCAGCACTGACCAGTACTTCCTCACGCTCGGGCTGTCGGCGCTGTTCTGCCTCATCCTGCCGGCGCTCATCACCATCGCGGTCGCGGCGCTACGCGTACCGATTCCGGTCGTAATCCCGGCGGGCGGGACTGTCGCCGCCGCGCTGGCCGGCGCGGCGCTGGCCCACCGGGAGGTCGTCGCCAAAGCCGCCGTCGCCCGCGCCGAGTTCAGCCGCGCCATGTGCACCTACCTGGACCTCGCCGCCCACCAGGTCCTCGGCGGACACGGCCCGGTCGAGTCGCTCGACCGCGCCGCCAGCGTCTGCCACGGCTGGGTCTTCGCCCGCATCCGGGAGGCCCTGCTCGGCGCCCAGCTGCAGCTCCGGCCGCCGTGGGACGAGCTGAAGGCCCTCGGCCGGGACATCGAGGTCATCGAGCTCGGCGACCTGGCCGACATCATGCGCACCGCCGGCAACGAAGGCGCCAGCGTCCACCAGACGCTGCGCGCCCGGGCCGACTCGATGCGGGACCGGATCCGCACCGAGGCCCTCGCCCAGGCGGAGCTACGCACCAACAAGCTCGACATCCCCGCCGCCGCGCTGATCCTCGTGCTCCTCGTCCTCATCGGCTACCCGTTCATGGCCCGCCTGTTCGTCCGCTGACACCGGCACCACCCACACGGAGGGAACCGCCATGCACACCATCCACGACTTCCTCGCGCAGCTGGCCACAAACTGGCAGCGCATGACCGACCCGGCCGAGGCCGAGCGCGGTGACAGCCCGGTCGGCACCGCCGTCATCACCGCGATCCTCGTCGCCGGTGCCGTTGTCGTCGCCGGGGCGATCGTTGCCGTCGCCAACGGCTGGGTCGCGCTCATCCCGACGCAGCCGTGACGCAGCCCCTCGCCACCGCCCGTCCGCGTCCCACCCGGCGCGGGCGGGCCGCCCGGTGGCACCACGATCGGGGCGGCTCGCCGGTCGAGTTCGCCGTCATCGCGCTGCCGATGCTCCTGCTGACCTTCGCCGTCGTGCAGACCGGGCTGGTCTACTTCGCCCAGTCGATCGCGCTGGGCGCAGCCACCCAGGGCGTGAACGCCGCACGGGGTTACCAGTCGACGGCCGCGGCCGGTGAGGCACGTGCCGCCGCCTTCCTCTCGACCGCCGGTGCTGGGCTGGACAACCAGCAGGTCGTCGTCACCCGCACTGGGTCGGAGGTGCGGGTCACCGTCACCGGTAAGGCAATCACCGTGTTTCCCGGGCTCAACTGGACGATCAGCAAGACCGCGCACGGTCCCGTCGAGCGGCCGACCGCGCCATGAGCACCCGGCGGAACCGCGCGCAGCGCGGCTCGGTGAGCATCGAGATGGCCGTGGTCGCACCGGCCATCCTGGCGCTGTTCGCCGGCGCCGTCATCGGCGGCAGGGTCAACATCGCCCGCCAGGCGCTCGAAGCGGCCGCGTACGACGCCGCACGCACCGCGTCGCTGGCACGTACCGCCGGTGAGGCGAACGCGCAGGCCTTGGCCGCCGCGGGCTCGACGCTCGACGCCCAGGGACTGAGCTGCACCAGCCTGGAGGTCACCATCTCCACCTCCGGGTTCGACGTGCCGGTCGGGCAGGCCGCCACAGTGACCGCCACGGTCAGCTGCACCGCGACGTTCTCGGATGTGGCGCTACCCGGCATGCCCGGCACTGTGCCACTCGAGGCCTCCTTCACCAGCCCACTCGACACGTACCGGAGCAGAACGTGACCGCCCTCCGCCGACGCCTGCGCGGCGACGACGGCCGGGTCACGGTCTGGTTCGCCGTCCTCGTGCCCGCCTTCCTCGCCCTGATCGGCCTCGTCGTCGACGGCGGCGCCAAGGTGCGGGCCTACCAGCGCGCCGACAACATCGCCGCCGAGGCGGCCCGCGCCGGCGGGCAGGCGATCAAGGCCGGCCAGGCCATCGACGGCGGCAACAAGGAGATCGAGCCCTCAGTCGCCGCCGACGCCGTACAGGCGTACCTCGACGACCTCGACGGGGTCACCGGCTCGGTCACCGTCGACGGCGCGCAGCAGCTCACCGTGACCGTCACGGTCACCTACAACCCGATCCTGCTCGACCTGTTTGCCGGGGGAGCAGGCACGACCGTGACCGGCCGCGCGACCGCCACCTTGATCGCGCAATAGCAGCCCGCGAAGGAGCAACAGTGGCACGCACCACACCCGCCACCGGCCGCGGCCAGCAAGTGCTCGCCGGCGTCGGCGCGCTCGCCGTGGTCGCGGTGACCGCTGCCCTGCCCGCACTGCTCATCTGGGCCGCCGGCAACCCGCTGCCCCGACTGGGCACATGGCTCTCGACGCTCACGAACGATCCGGGTGCTGCCGCCGGCCAGATCTGGCAGGCGCTCAGCAGCCGGGACGACGGGGACCTGTTCCTGCAGACGTTGACGCTGATCGGCTGGATCGCAGCGCTCCTGGCCGCGTGGACCTGGGTCACCTTCTTGGTCGCCCTGGTGGTGGAGACTGTCGCGCAATTGCGCGCACGCCGTCGGGGACAGGTGCCGCGCAACGCCGCCCGGATCCCGGGGGCACGGTTCCAGCAACGCGTGGCCGCCGCGTTGATCGCGGCCATTCTCGGCGCCATCGCCGCGCCGACCCTGGCCTCTGCCGCCGCGCCGGCCGCCCTCACCACCCCGGCGGTGGCAGCACCCCGCTCCGACCACGTAGTGGCCAAACCCACCGCGCCGGTGGAGGCCACGACCACCACCGGGTATGTGGAACATCCGGTCGAGCGCGGGGAGAGCCTGCTCGACATCGCTGAGGCGCACAACGTGCCCTGGCAACGCCTGGCCGAGGCCAACCACGGCCTCGCGCAGCCGGACGGCCGCAGCCTCCAGCCCGGCAACACCCGGGTGTACGCCGGCTGGACGCTCCGGATCCCGATCGTCTCGTCCCTGGTGGCCAAGACCATGCAGGCACCGGAACGGCTCGTCTACGAGGTGGCGCGCGGCGACTGGCTGGCCGGTGTCGCCGAGCGTTTCCTCGGTGACGCCGACCGCTACCCGGAACTCGTGGCCATCAACTCCGACCTTGAGCGGCGTGACTACCGGTTCCCTGACCATATTGAACGCGGGTGGCGGATCACGCTGCCGGCGGAGGCTCGCGATCGCGGCGCCGGCGACCACGCCCGGGGCCGGGTCGTTGTCGATAGCCGCACCCGGCCCACCCCGAGTGCTCCCGAAGCCGGCAGCGAGCCGGCGCCGAGCGTTCCGGAGACCGAGGCCGAGGGTGAGCCGCCCTCCTCCCGTTCGCCGGACCGCGGCGGGAGCGAGCCGATCCCCCCAACTTCATCCGCGCAGGCTCGACCGAGCGATGCTCCGACGCCACCCACTTCAGCCAGCTCGTCCTCGACGACTGCACGTCCAAGCGTCGAGTCCGGGGCGGCAGATCCGGCACGCGAGCCCGGGCCGGCGGGCGAGGACAGCGCCAGCGACGCCATCGTGTTGGGATCACTCGCCGGAGCGGGTCTGCTCTCAGCGCTGTTGCTAACCGCAGTGTTCCGCCGTCGACGCAGTCAGAGGCAGCACCGCCGGCCCGGCCGCCGACTACCGCACCCTCGCGGTGGCGCCACGGAACGCATCCTGCGCGTGGCCGAGCAACCCGCCGACGTCGACCGGCTCGACCTCGCCCTGCGTAGCCTCGCCGCGGCGCTGGCGGAGCGGGAACAGCCAGTGCCGGACATCGCCGCAGCCTGGATCGTCGACCAGGCCGTCACGCTCGTGATCGTCGAGCCCTGCCCTCAGCCACCCTCACCGTGGGTCGAGGACGGCGCTCACTGGACGCTTCCCGGGGACGCGGCTGTGCCGGCCGTCGCAGAGCAGCTCGCACCGCTGCCCACACTTGTTGCGGTCGGATCGCAGCCCGGTCGGCATCTGCTGCTCGACCTCGAACGGCTCGGCGAGCTGACCATCGCCGGCGACGGTGAACAGACCGCTGCCCTGCTGCGCTACCTGGCTTGCGAACTCGCCTGCAACACCTGGTCAGACGATGTCGAGGTCATCATCGCCGGCTTCCCTGCGCCGGAGACCGAACTGCTCGTCGCCCTCAACCCCGACCGGGTCCGCGCGGCGTCGTCGGTTCACGAGGCCGTCCCACGGCTGCGACGGCGGGCCGCCGCGGTGACGGCCGGCCTGCACGCGTCCGGGGCGCCCGACACCCTCGCCGGTCGCCTCACCGACGTCGGCGAGGCCTGGGCGCCCCAGGTGCTGCTCGTCGCCGAGCCCGACGAGGACGACCTCGACGTGCTCCACGAATTCGGAAAGGCGCTGCGCGGCGTCGGCAGATGCGCCGTCGCCGTCGTCAGCACCACCGCCGCCCGCGCTGCTACCGCCTCGAACACCGTCGTTCTCGACGGGGACGGCCGCCTCCACCTCGCCTTGCCATACCTCCAGGTCGAGGGGGCACCAGCCGGCCTACCTGTACGCGAACTGGAGCCGCTCGTCGAGATCATGGCGCAGGCACGGGCCGCGACTGACGAATCGACCCCGCGGGCCCCGGAGCCGGAGGAGTGGGCGCAGGACAGCGACGCCGCCGGTTCAGTGCTCGACCTCCTCACCGGTGGCGAGCCATCGACCCCGAGAACGGCCCCGGCCGAAACCCGCCTGTCGGCACCGGCGGATCCCATCGTCGCCATACCTACCCTGGACCGACCTCGCACAGCCGGCGTCACCCCGCGCCGAGAGGTCACCGCTGCGATCCGCCAACGACGCCGCCAGGCCGACCCGGATCTCGACACTGATCTGCGGTCCTGGCGCGAGCAGGACCCGACTCGCCCGCGCATCGGCGTGCTCGGGCCTGTCGTCGTTGACGCGCCCGGCCCGGTTCCAGACCAGCGTCGGCGCTTCCACGGCGAGCTCATCGTCTACCTCGCCCAGCGAGGAGCCCGTGGAGCCTCCGCCGAGCAGCTCACCGACGCGCTGTGGCCCGACCAGCAGGTCAAGGACGCCAGCCGCCGGGTGGCCATCACGCGAGCCCGCCGCTGGCTGGGCGAAGCGCCTGACGGCACTTCCTGGCTGCCCGAGATGGGCTCCGATCGGCTCTATCGACTGCGCGACGGCTACCTGCTGGACTGGCATCTGTTCCGCCGACTGCGCAGTCGCGGCGAGAGCCGCGGAGTGGCCGGCGTCAAGGACCTACGTGCCGCGTTGGAGCTCGTCCGAGGCGCACCGCTCGACGGCGCCGAGCGCGCCTACGCCGTGGGCACCCGCAACCCGTTCACCTGGCTGCCCGAGTCCGACATCTACCCGGGTCACCTCACCTCCGCGATCGTGGACACCGCGCACGAACTCGCCGAGCTGTACCTCGATGCCGGTGACCCGACCGGTGCTCGGTGGGCCGTACAGCAGGCCTGGCTGGCCGACCCGGAGCGCGGCGACGACGGACCGTGGCACGACATCATGCGGGCCGCCCACGCCGAGGGACACACCGCTGAGCTGCGGAATCTGCTGGGCGAGCTGATGCGGGTCCGCGAGGCCGAGGTGCCGGAAGACCTGACCCCTGCCACGTACGCCCTGCTGCGCAAGCTTCTGCCCGATCTGCTTACAGCCAGCACCAGCAGCGGATGACGCGAGGCTTGCAAACGACCCCATCTGACCGACCGATTGGAGTGGACGACCTTGCTGACATCGAATCAAGCCCACGGCATGGACTACATCGAGGCGACGAAGGAGCTGTGCGCCGACAGTGCGCATGCTTGGGACGACACCACCGCAGCCGGTGCCGTCCAGCTTGCGATCGAGGCATGGAAGCGCCTCTCCGGAACCGACATCGCCTGGGACCACTTCGGCCTGGAGATGCTCGACATCCGTGCGCGGCTGTACGCCGACCACGATGACGTGGTGGTCGACGCCGCGGCGCCGGCGCGCGACGACATCGAAACCCGCCACGCGGTCGCGACGCTGGTGGAGCACCTTGCCCGCTATCACGAACACCTCGCTGCCAGCGGCGGTGATGACCTTGCCCGGCGGCTCGACCACGACGCCGCCGCCCAGCAGCTACGACGCGCGGCGGCGGCTCTGGCATGACGATCGGCCACTGGCACAGTAGGGCCGACCGAGCACTGCGCGCCGCGGCCACGGCGATGCGTCAGCAACCGCCGGGATCCGCAGCAGACATCAACGCGATGGTCAACGCCCGGTCCGCTGTCTACGCGCAGCTGATCCGGGCAACCGAGCTGCTGGCCGGTGGCCGTCCGGCGGTGGAGGAACTGGATCGGGCCGGTGCCACGGCATTGATGACCAGGCGCGGACAGCGACTTACCCAGTTCTACGCGGGCCTCCGCGCGGCCGCACTTGTCGACCGGCAGTTTCCACCGTCCGGCAGCTGGGTGGGCGCTGAACCGGCGCGGTCGCTGCGCCGTGCCGCGGACGCCGTCGGCGTGATCGGTGACATCCTCGCCTGCCACGTGCCCCCGGGGCAGCGGCCTCCGACCCCGGAGGGGTTCGCGATCCGGCGAGGAGGCGGAGTCTCGTCGGGCCTCGCTGACGTCGCCAGGCTCACGTCGGGCCTCGTGGTGCTCGACGTGGCGTTGCCCGGATGGCTCGACCACGGACAGGGTCATCTGACCGAGATCTACCGCCCGGTGGCGGAGGCCGCCCGGTGGACGGCGAACAGCGGTCTCGCCCGGACAGCACGAGCTCTGGTCGTTGCGGGTAGAGGGCAGCCGTCCCTGCACGGGCTTGGTGTCGCGCGTTCGCCGCTGGATCCGGCACCCGACATCCGTACCGTTGACGACGCCGTCGCGGCCGTCGCGGCCGCGCGTAGCTGGCTGTGGCAGCACCCGCAGCAAGTCGCCGGAGCTCACCTGCAACTCGGCACTCAGCTCGGCTTGGCCGTGCGCGTCGCCACCAGCGCCCCGACGAAGGTGGACGGTTGGCGGCGTGCCGCCATTGCCGCTGCCGAGTTGCGGGCCACCCCACCGGTCGGTCCGGCCCGCGACGCTGCCGGGGAACTGGCGGAGGCGTTGCGGTGGACACGGTCGCACCTGACAGACGGGTCCGACGGGAAAACCCGGGAGCTCATGCGTCTGCATGCCGAGCTGCCGTTCCTGGCTGCGACCCTGCACAGAGGGCTGTCCGCAGCGGTGCGCCGTGGTGATCTGTTCATCAAGGCCGAGGGCACCCTGACGCGTCCGGCCGGCTCACTCGTCTTCCGTGCCGTCGAGCGGTGGCGACCCGCCAGGAGCCACGATGATCTGGTCCAGGATCTCGGCCGAGGACTGCTGGAGCGTCGTGACCTGGAGAACGCCGACGATCTCGGGAGGGCTGCGGCGCGTGCTTTCCCTCGCCCACCCCGCCCTCGGTCTCCGATCGACCAGTCCTCGAACCCGCCGACGGTCGAGGCGACGCCGAGTCGAGGTCGTGGGCGGTCACGCTGAGCCCGGCCGGTAACGGACCGTGCCTGTGGCTGCTCTCTGGATTGGGTCGACTACTGTAGGCTCTCGTCATCTCGGGGGAGGGCGTTCAGTGGTGCAATTCCAGCTCGTGCCGCGGCCGTGCATCGCCGTCGGTCTAGGAGACAACCCGATTCAGATCGTCCCTCTGCAGTCGACGGTGCTGGGTCATGCGCCCGGCCTCCTCCCAGCCTGAGGGGGTCGGCCATGGGCACCTGGGAGCAGTGCGTACGTGAGGTGACGCTGTCGGCGGACCCGGACCTGGTCGGTGAGGTGGGCGTCGGCTGGAACAACCTCTCCACCACCTTGGGATACCTACGGGATGCGTTGGTCGGACGTTCCTTCGTCGGCCCGATCGCGCCGGGCGCCGTGCGTCCACACACCGATGGTCTGCCCGGCCTGCTCGCCGGCTGGACCGGCAGCGGAGGCGACGCGTACCGCGAGCACCTGAGCGACATCGGCCGCAGCATCGAGGACCTGATCACCATCGCGAGCAACGTCGGTGGCGCGCTGTCGCGGATCGAGGGTGACATCCGTAAGGCGGTTGCGAGCATCCCGATTCCCCTGATGGACGATTTCGGTGTCAACGAGTGGAGCCTGCCCAACGGCGTTGAGCTCGACGACGCCAACGACGGCGAGAACGCCTCCGGCTTTTTGGCTGCGCTGCGGGCGGACTACCGGACCAATCCTTCGTCGTACGCCGACGGCGCCTTCCGGGAGAAAGCCGACGACCTGGAGGCGACGATGACGGTCGACGGCCGGGCCGGTGACCAGAAGCGGGGCGGCCTGTGGGATACCAGTTCGCACTTGAACAACTGGTACCGGGACAACCAGCAGGTGGCCAACAGCGCAATGGCCCCGCTGCCGCAGGCACTGGAGACCGAGCGGCCGCGGCTCGACGTACCGGAGTTCGACGAGCGTGGCAACTCTGACGGGTTCCGTCCTCGCACTCCTCCGTCTGGCGACACCCCTGCCGGATTGGACGGCGGCGTCGGGGCAGGCGGCGCCCCCGCAATCGGTGGTGGTTCCGGGTACGGTGGCGGTGGGGCTTCCCTCGGCGCTACGGGCATCAGCGGTGGCGCCTCCTCCGGTGGTAGCCATTCGGTCTCAGTGCCGTCGGCCGGTGGCAGCTCCGGTAGTGACCTCACCGGCGGTAGCGCGGGCTCGTACCCCGCTCCCTCGCCTCGGAGCGGCGATCCGATCGCGGATCTGGGTCTCGGCACCAGCCTGGCCGGTGCCGGCGGACCGATCGCCCTCGGCGGTGGCCCCGGCGGTTCGCCGATCCCGGGTCTCGGCGGCCACAGCCCGCTTGGTATCGGAGCCGGACCCGGGCTCGGTTCGCCGAGCGGGATCGGCGGCGCCGGCTTCGGTTCCGGGGGCGGGCTCGGCGTCGGTGGGGGTGGTCCCGTCGTCGGCGGTCAGATCAGCCCGGTCGGCCTCCCCGGCATGGTCGGCGGTGGCAACGGTCGAGTCCCGCCGATGACCAGCGCCGCCAGCGCCCTGCGTAACGCCTCCGGTGGTGGTCGTGCCGGCACCGGTGCGGGCGGTTCGCGTGGCAGCGCCGGCGGAATGATCGGTGGCGTCGGACGGGAGAGCGGCACCGAGGACGACGAGGCCGGTCCCGAGTCGTTGTGGTTGACTGAGGACGGCGATCCGTGGGGCCGTGATGACACCGGTTCCCCCGGCATTCTGCGATGAGGACGGACGGATGAGCGTGAATGCCGGCATGCTCCGGCCGGTCGCGGCCGGCCTGCTGAGCGTGCTGCTTCTCGGTGCCGCCGCCCAGCCTGCTGTCGCCGCGCCGCAGCGGGCGGAGCAGTGGTACCTGGACGAGCTTCGCATCGACCAGGTGCGCAAGCTGTCGACCGGTCGCGGCGTGATCGTCGGGGTGGTGGACAGCGGCGTCGACGCCACCCACCCGGACATCCGGGGCCGGGTGCTTCCCGGCGGTCGCAGCTACGGCGCGACCGGGGACGGCCGCGCCGACGAGGACGGTCATGGCACCCATATGGCCGGCATCATCGCGGCGACGAACGCTGCCGCCGACGGTGTGGACGGGATCGCACCAGGCGCCAGGATTCTCCCCATCAAGATTAAGAAGGGTAAGGGACTGGCCAGCAGTCAAGCGGTGGCCCAGGGCATCCGGATGGCTGTCGATGGCGGAGCCACGGTGGTCAACGTGTCCGTCGGCGGGACGGCTGCAGCCTCGCCGGGGGAGAAGGAGGCCATCACGTACGCCCTCGCGAAGGACGTCGTCGTGGTCGTCTCCGCCGGCAACATCGCCAAGGGCGAGAAGGCCGTCACCTCGCCGGCCAACATTCCCGGCGTCATCGCGGTGACCGGCACGACCCGTGGGGGAGCCTTCTGGTCCGGCTCTGTACAGGGCCCGGAGGCCGCGGTATCGGCCCCTGGCGACGGCATCTTCAACATCGGCCCGAACCACGGCTACGGCTGGGGCGACGGCACCTCGGACTCCGCCGCCATTGTCTCCGGTGTTGTGGCGTTGATCCGGTCGAAGTTCCCGGATCTCGACGCGGCGAATGTGATCAACAGGATCATCCGCACGGCCCGTGACGCCGGCCCGGCAGGTCGTGATCCCCAGTACGGCTTCGGTCGTATCGACCCAGTGGCCGCGTTGACCGCCGACGTGCCGGCGGTCTCCGAGAATCCCCTGCTCGGCCCGACGCCCCCGGCTACCGGTGCAGACCAGGCAGCCGGGGACGACAACTTCGACGTCACCAGGTATGGCGACCAGGGTGGCCCGAGCGACCAGCAGGTTGCCGTGATCGCTGGTGGCGCCGGCCTGGTGGTTCTCATCCTGCTGATGTTGACGATCTTCCTCATCCGGAACCGCCGACGCCACAGGGCCGAGGAAGCTGTACGCCACGACCTGGCTGACGAGGTGCCCTCCGCGGGATTCTCTCGCCAGTCGCATTGATCCGTCATCTTCGGGCGGGGCCTTTGCGGGCGCTGGAAGTCCGATCTGCGGCGATCACTCAGGGCGGCGAGGCGGTGACACGCGTTGATAGGGTCGTCGCCATGATGGCGTTGCGACGGAAGGACGCATCCGTCGGGCGTGCGCACAACCTGAGCGCAACGGCTGACACGACCGGGCAGAGAGGACGAACCCGATGATTTCCGGGTCGCGAGAGCCCTCTGCTCCCGAGGCCACGAACCATTGGCATGACGTGGATGTACATTCGCCTGACCGGTCCGTTCGCATCGCTGCTTCAAGGCGGGGCGACATCGCGGTCGAGGTCGACGGTCTGCACCGGCACACTGACGAGTCGTTGGCCCGCCAGGTGAGAGCCGCCGCCAGGGTCGCATTGGCGTCGCTGCAGCGGCCGGTACGTGAGGTGGACGCGCCGGTACGCGACCAGCGGTCCGGTTGGTGAGCGGCCCCATGAGCAAGAAGGCGCTGATCGCCGCGGCTGCCGTTGCCGTCGTGGCGCTCGGCCTGGTCGGTCTGTGGCGCTGGGGCCCGCTCGGCGACGACGCAGCCGTTCCGTCGTGCGGTGATGTGGCCGACGCCCTACCGGAGATGGTGTCCGGGTCGTGGACGCTGACACGTACCGAACCGAAGCGCGATGTCGACCGGTCCCGGGTGCGATGCGAGTACGACTTCACGTCGGCCGACCAGGCCTACCGGGGCAGGATCCTGCTGAGCCTGATCGAGAGCGACGACGAGGCGTTTCTCCGCAGCACGGCCACGTCGGGCCCGTGTGACGGTGAGGCGGTCCCGAACCCGAGCGCGCCCCGGTACGAGGTAGCCCGCTCCTGCGCACAGCGGATCAACGACAAGATCTTTACGAGTGTGCTCCTGGCCTCCGACCGGCGCTACGCCCACATCCTCGCGGACTTCAGCAGCCCTGATCGTCCGCTCGAGCAGGTCATCGCGTACACGAACACCAGCGCGCAGCGCATCGCCGACCGGGCTATGACCCTCAACGCCACCGACTAGGAGCAGGCTGTGGGCAAGCTGGAGCGCTACTTCGATGACGTGGCGCGGATCAGGGCCGAAGGTGTCTCCACCAACGGTTGGGTGACGGTCGTCCGCGGCCACGACGGGGATCTCAAGGTCGACATTCGGCCCGGCATGCTGCGCCGGTGCAGCCCGGACGAGGTGGCATCGGAGATCCGCACGGCCCTGCTGGCCGCGGTGGCTGATCACCGCCGGCAGTACCGGCAGTTGCGCGTCGACTACTTCGGCTCGCCCATGGGGGTGGAGCTTTTCACGCCGGCCGAGTCACCGCACGGGGAGAGAAGCAGACCATGACCACGGACACGTCGGCTCTGCGGGTCGAGTCCCGGGCGCTGGTGGCCTTCGGTAAAGAGCGGTACGAGGATGCCGTCACCTACAGCGCCGTGCGCCGCTACCTCGGCGACATCGGAGCCATCCCGAGCGCGGCCTGGGGCACGCTCGAGGGCATCTCCGACAAGCTCAACCGGGATTGGGCGACCGCCTTGGGTAGCCGGTTGTCCGAAGCGAACATCGCCCGTAACGAGATGGAGCGCATCGCCGATGGACTGATGCAGATCGCCGCCGACTACGAGGGCACCGATCTGGACATCTCCACTGACTTCGACGTATTCAACCGGGACCTGGGCCCGTACCTGCCGCTCGGCGACGGGTACGGCAACAGCGTCCGTGTGCGCGCGGGCGGCGCCGGCATCCTCTCCCAGCCCCACGACCGCAGGCTTCCCGACGACCAGCCGGTGTTGGTGATCCCCGAGGGCAACGACCGGCTCGGGGCCACCCGCAACGAGCGGCTGCCGCGGACCCGGGAGGTGGAGGAGCCGATCACCATCGGCAGCACCGACGGCAACAACCTCGGCTTCACCGGGGGCCGGACCACCTACTACGAGAACGGTGAGGGTGACCGCCTCGACACCTTCATCCACGAGCACCGCGACACGCTGCTCCAGCTGGAGGCGATCCTGATCGAGCTCGGCACCGGCGACCGCCTTCCCCTGACCGATCTGATGGTCCACGCGTGGCGTTCAGCGCCGAAGGTGATCTGGAACCGGGCCGACCTCGTGCACTCGGCCGCCGGCACCTACGCCGAGCTGCGGGCCGAGATGGACGCTGAGCTGAAAAACCTCAAGCTCTACTGGGACGGCAGCGCCGCGCAGGCGTTCGGCCAGTACGCCGACCGTGCTTCCGCCTACCTGCTCCAGCTCGAGACCCAGGCGCGGTGGCTTGCCGAGGAGGGCAAGAAGGCCGCCAGCATGCTGGAAGGACTGCGCAACGCGTACGCGAGTCTGGGCTATCAGCACATCGGGACGCTCATCGACGTCCTGAAGGGCTACATCGAGGCCGTCAACGGGCTCTTCTCGTCGTGCTCGAACCCGGAGGCCGCGGTGCAGAAGGCGGTGCAGGAGTTCGTCACCTTCCTGTTGGTCGCGGAACGCCAGTACGTCGAAGCGATGGCAGACCTGATCAAGGTCGACGAGCAGGAACGCAAGGAACGGCCCGACCTCGGCACCCGCGGCCACAGCACGACGCCGTTCCCCAAGGCCGAGGTGGGCGGCACCGCCTGGCTGAACGGTGGCGGGTGGACCCCCAAGGCAGACCGGCCCGCGACCTGACCAGGCAACCTCGTCGCGCAGGATGCCTGAGTGGCCGACTGGCAGGGGTTCACGACTTGCCCCCGCTGCGGGCCAGCGGTTGAGACGGAGACAGCGGCATTCTCGGTTTCCTTGAACACGAAGTCATGGGATCCGCTGAGCCTGGTGTATCGATTGTCGAACTAACCGCCCCGTCGGCCCTACTGGAGGCGGGAACCCGCGCGGCGGTCCATCTCGTCAACTATGGGCGACACCTTTACGCGCAGCGGGCCATGTCGCATGCCTGGCCCGCGAAGATCGATAGGTGAGGCTTCGGGCCACTTCGTTTAGGCTGACACCATGAAGGCTTGGCTTGAGGGCCACCAGTTCGACCTTGAGGCGCTGGCTCGATTCTTTCCCGAGGGGGGCACCCGGGTAGTCCGGCAGGGCGATATTTACTACCTAACGTCTCCCGAGATCGACAGCCCGCCCGACGGGGAGACGTGTCATGACGTAGCCCCGGCGGTACTTGAGCGCTTGAACGGCATAGCGCGGACGCTGAAGCCGAACTTCGAGCCTGTGAAGCTCGCGGGCGCCTACCAAGAAGCTGACGAGGAACCCGTCCGTTTTGTCACTGTAGCATCAGCCGCGTTGCGCATCGAAGCCGGTCTCGTCGCTGTTGTAACCGGTGGCGCCTCAGCACCAGCGCCGCCCCCTCCTGGCCCGGCCCTACTCAACTTGTCAAAGATGCACGCGGAGGTCGCTGAGACGCTCGCACTTCTTGGTAAACCCGAGCCGTTGAACTGGATCGAGCTATACAAGATTTTTGAAGTTATCCGTGACTCGCTAAAGCCGACGCCGCTGGACAGGTCGGGCTTGGCGACGAAGGACGAGATCAGCGCGTTCACCGGCTCGGCCAACAGGCCGGACGTCAGCGGAGCAGATGCACGACATGCCCGCATGAGCGGCCCCCCGCCAAAGAGGCAGATGACCATTGGGCAGGCTCGGGAGTTCATAGGTCAGTTGGCCAGGGCGTGGATGGAGTCACTGAAGTAATCGCACGTAGGCTGTGCACACCGCCCGGTCAGGTCGCGCGCCCGAGAGACTTGGCCGGGTCCGAGGTCACGTGGCACGCCCGCGCCGGCTGGTCGTAGCCTCTGTAGACGCCTAGTGCCGTGACCACGAACGTTCACGGTGTTGGTGGACACGCCGCGCGGCCTGTCGGCCGGGCGGCGTTGTGCCGGTCAGGCTGTGGCGGTGGCAGATCCTGTACGCGTGCGGCGGCTGAGTGATCAGGAAGGTCAGCAGCTGCTCAGAATCACTCGCCGGGGAACCGGTTCCCCGATCCGACTGCGACGGGCGATGGTCGTGCTCGCCTCGGCCGGCGGGAACACGGTGCCGGCGATCGCCCGTCTCGTCCAAGCCGACGAGGACACGATCCGGCAGGTCATCCACCGGTTCAACGAGATGGGAATGGCCAGCCTGGACCCTCAGTGGGCGGGTGGCCGTCCCCGCCAGATCAGTAGCGACGAAGAGCAGTTCATCGTCGAGACGGCCAACACCCGCCCCGAGACGCTGGGGCGACCGTTCACCCGGTGGAGCATCCGCAAGCTCGCCGACCACCTGCGCCTGCATGCCACCCGCCGGGTCCGGATTGGGCGGGAACGGCTGCGGCAGATCCTGCACCGGCACCAGATCAGCTTCCAGCGGACCAAGACGTGGAAGGAGTCCACCGACCCGCACCGCGACGCCAAACTCGCCCGGATCGAGTACGTCAGCGCCCACTTCCCGCAGCGGGTGTTCGCCTTCGATGAGTTCGGCCCCCTCGTGATCCGCCCCCAGGCCGGCGCCGGGTGGGCGCCCGCGGGCCATCCGCACCGGCTGCCCGCGAACTACCACAAGCTGCACGGCGTCCGGCAGTTCCACGGCTGGTACTCCGTCGGCGACGACCAACTCTGGGGCGTCGTCCGGCGCCGCAAGAGCACCGCGAACACCCTCGCCGCACTCAAGTCGATCCGCGCCGCCCGCCCGGACGGGGCACCGATCTACGTCATCCTGGACAACCTGTCGGCACACAAAGGCATCAAGATCCGGGCATGGGCGGCCCGCAACAAGGTCGAGCTCTGCTTCACCCCGACCTACGCCTCCTGGGCCAACCCGATCGAGGCCCAGTTCGGGCCGCTGCGCACCTTCGTCATCGCCGGGTCGAACCACCCGAACCACCACGTGCTGACCCGACGGTTGCAGGCCTACCTGCGCTGGCGCAACGCCAACGCCCGCCACCCCGACGTCCTGGCCGCCCAACGCCGCGAACGCGCCCGCATCCGCAGCGAACGACAACGACGCTGGGGCCAACCCGCCGCCCGCGCAGCCTGACCCCAACACCGCGAACCTTCGTGGTCAAGGCACTAGAGACGGGCCCATGTCCGCGAGGGGTTGGGTGGGCGTGCCACCCTGGACGGCGGTCGTCAAAATAGCCGGATGACCAAGCTCTTGGACTGGATCGTCGGCCGGCTGGCCCTTTGGCTCACGGCCAGCGGAGTTCTAACCCTTACCGCCGTGGTCTGGATCCTCAACGCACAGGCTGGTGTCGACTGGGGCGACGCCCCAGCCTGGGCGGCGTTCCTCATCTCCTTAGGATCCGGTGCCATTGCCCTAATCGCCCTCAAGTACGCGAAGACCTCCGCGCAGGCATCCGAGATCTCAGCGAAGGCAGCGGTTCGGCAGGCCGCTGCCGCCGAACGCCAGGTTGAGCTTGCCGAGGCCGCCGCCGAGGCCGCCGATTCAGGCGTATCACCTCCAGGCAAGCGGCCGGACTCCTGGACCGAGGGCGGCAGCATGGAAGCCGCTGTCCTCCCGTACGTAGCCTGGTGGGTCGAGCAACGGTCGAAGAACACCTACGTTCTCCGTAACATCGGCACGGACATTGCGCGCGAAGTGGAGATTGACCAGTCGCGCATCCAGTGTGTTGTCAGGAGTGCAACGAAGGTTGACGAAATTCCACCGGATGCCTCGACCGAGATCTTTCTCATCCCCATGTATGGGGGGCCAAAGCCGAATGAGCTTTGGGTGCGCTGGGAGGGCCACCCGGAGTGGAAGGCGGTGCCGCTTCCGTGATCGAGGCTCCCCTGTGCGACCTTACCGGCCGGTCTGGCAAACGACGGTCGGTGCCAACTACCGGTTGTTCTGGCTGCACGATCCGGCCTGCGAGGAGTCGGAGAACCTCGCTGCCGCATCCTCAGGTGCTAGCCGGGAGCTGGTGGGCTGGGCGGCGAATGCGGTTATGGTGGAGGTGGCAGCCGGCCTGGTCGGCATCGACCTGTGGATCGAGGTGGTCGACGAGGCGCCGGGTGTGGACGACTTGGCTGACCTGCAGCGGGACGGCCGTCTCGAGTTTCCGGGCGGACTGTTAAGCGTGCTGTATTCGCTCGACGAGACGTTCCAGCGCGGCGTGGCTCTTTCGAGCGGCCCGGACACGTATGGGGTGCGGGTGGGTGGCTGCGGCCGCGCCCGGGACGGGCGAATGCGGGATGAGGGTGTGGAGCCGGGCGCCTACGCGGACATCGACGCCATCGTGGAAGCGCTGGCGGAGTGGAGCGCTACCGGATCCTTCTCTGGCAGGCGGCACCCGAACCGCGCTGGGAGTACAACGACGAAGATGAGTGCCTTGGGCAGGCACAACTTGCCGGTAGCTCAGGTGACCGGATCACCAGCGACCGCCGTGTTCCTGTCCTCAGGCCTCTCAGTCAGCCACTTGGACATCTGCCACTCGTATGGCGCCGAGGACTCGTCGAACTTCACACCCAGATCCCGGCGAGCGGCGGTGTAGAAGCGGCCCCGTGCTTGGCCGGTAGCCCGAACCGCCTCGTTCCACGTCAGGTCGCTGGTCTGGCCCAGCGCCAGTCGCATGAGGCGGAATGCCACATCGTGCCATTCGCGAGCAGCTGCGACCACCGCATCGTCGCCCAGCATCAACACCGCCTCCCACCGGGTCGTCCGTTCCTCCTCCGCCATGAGGAGATCCGCTTCGGTGATCTCTCCACCGAACCAGAAGTCGTCCTCATAGACACCCCGTTTGGCCGCGAGGCGCACCGCGACGGAGATGACCCGCTTGACGGCATGGGCGTAGTCCGTGTACGCGGCTATCCGCCGCTCATCCCAGCGAGCCGCCTGCTGACGGCGCCAACGACTCCGCTCCTGGACTGTCGTTGTGATGTATGTGGCCAGCACACCGATGAGTACACCGATAAGGGCGGGCAATTGCAGCAGGAACAAGCGCATGCCGGATCCAATCTCGGAAGACATTGACCATGCTCAGTGTGGCGAGTCGGCACAACCCTTTAAAGGGCCCGAGCTGTAGTCAGATCTCGACGTCAGAGGGATTCTCAGCCTCTTGCTGACAGCTGCTCCGCAAGGCCGCGTAGCACAGGGCGAGAGACTTCGAGAGACGCTCCTCCACCAAGATCGGGAGCTCTCCGAGGCCGAGGCCGCTGTTCAGCACGATCCCCGCAAGCTGCACTGCCTGGCGGTGGCTGATGCCTGCCGCCATACCCTGGTGGCGGAGGATCTCCCGAGCGACTCGAGCATCGCCCCAGGCGGCGCAGTTTGCGACCAGAGCCGCAGCGAGACGCAGCAGCGGTGCATCCGCTGTTCCGCCGGCCGCGTCGATGAGCGTCATGCCGAGGCGGGCCTGGAAGATGGCGAGAGGCCTCGCTCGCTGCAGTCTGAGGTAACCGTCCATCGCGAGTCTCAGGTGTTTCTGGGAAGACGTGTCACACAGGTAGGCCAGGCATGCGGTGACTGCGTCCTCCCAGGGCTCGCCAGGGGCGGTCGCCGCGACCATCGAGCGGGCCGACGCGATGTCGCCGGTCGTCAAGCGCGCGATGACCGCCACTTGACGTCCGTCGAGCATTCGTCGGCCGATGCCGTGATGTCGCCGGAGATGTTCATGCGCCTCGTTCCATCGACCCGTGCCGGCCAACGCGCGGGCACCCTCCGCGACGAGCACGCTCCACAGCCATCGCCTGACCTCGCGGTGGTCGTCCTCACCGCGGGTCAGCCGGCTCGCCGGCAGGGCCTGGCCGTCGATCACCACGTCCGTCCGTGACGACACCGCCTCGAAAAGAGTCTTGAGGAGTCGAAGGGCGGCGTCGCCGTCGCGGTCGCGAATGTGCAGCCGGGCGAGATTGAGCAAGGGCTCCAACGCGTGGCGTGCCGCCTGCGCATCCAGAGGAACGGCCTGCAGGTATGCGGCGGCATGCTCGTGGCACCACCGACGGGCCAGATTCGGCTGGCCGCAGTCCGAGGCGAGGAGAGCGGCCTGGTTGTAGACGGCCGAGGCCGCGGCTCGGTCGTCCTCTCGGGCGGCACGTTCCGCCAACTCGCACAGATCGTCGATGCGGGCGGCCAACGGTCCGGCGATGGGCCGTGGTCGCGCGACCAGTGGGAAGCGCCGAAACAGCGCGCTGTCCGACTCCACGGTCACTGCCAGGTGACGGTGATGGGGTGCTGCGGCCGGGGAAGGACGAAGCGTCCGGCCGAGGGGTCCGCCTCGACGGGAGCGTCGGGGATCTCGAAGCGGACGCGCCGGGAGCGATAGGTGGCATTCCAGACGCGGATCTCCTCGCTGACGAGAGCCGCGAGACCTGCGCCGTCCGGGCCGTGACCGATGACGCCTACCTCGTACATTCTGCTGTCGCCGGGTCTGGTCGGCGTTGGCCTGATGGTGAGGTAGGCAAGGTCGGCGCCGCGGGTGGTGGCCATCGCGCCCCACGGGAACATCGGGGTGACGGCGCCGCGTTCGATGGCTGCGGGTTGGACGTTCATGCGCATGATGGCGTTGTCGAGCCGGCAGGCCAGCCAGAGGTCCATCCACTCGTACGGCACCATCGGTGGGAAGAACACGTCTGTCCAGATCTTGCGCCGCTCGGTGTCCAGCACGCCGGCCAGTGCCGCGGTGTCGACGTCCTGTTCCTTGTGCACCTGGAGGATCACGTCCTGCTCGGGCGTGATCGGCACCTGCCGGCGGGCGTCGTCGCCGATGCCGCGCAGCGGTATGAAGACGGCCAGCTCGCTGCCCTGGTCGCGCCACCCGCCGTCGTACCGCTCGAAGATGATCGAGCGGGAGGCGGCGCCACGCAGGCGCAGCGGTACGACGAGTCGCCCGTGCGGGGCGAGCTGCTCCAGCCACGCTGTCGGGGTTTCGTAGGCGCCGACTGTGGCGATGATCCGGTCGTAGGGTGCGCCGTCGGGGCAGCCGAGCGCTCCGTCGCCGAGGATGACGTCCACGTTCGTGACGCCCGCGGTGGCAAGGTGTTTGCGGGCCCCGTCGACGAGGTCCTCGTCGACGTCGAGGGTGACGACGCGTCCGTTGTCGCCGGTGAGGGCGGCGAGCAGGGCGGCGTTGTAGCCGGTGCCGGCGCCGGCTTCCATGACCCGGTGGCCGGGGCGTACGTCGAGTTGTTCGAGCATCATTGCCACGATTCGTGGCTGTGAGGCGGCGCTGATGGAGGCGCCTCGGCCGTCGGTCTTGGTGTAGACGGGAGCATCGGCGTAGGCCTGCTCCAGCGGTACGCCGGGTAGGAACAGGTGCCGCGGGGTGGCGCGGATGGCGGCCTCGACGCCGGGCGTGCGGATGATGTTCCCGGCGCGCAGTGCGTCGGTGAGCGCGGCGCGCAGGTCGGCGGGGTCGCTGGTCACTCGATCGACGCTAGTGCTCGTGGGCGTGGGTTCTGCGATCGACACGGTGCTCCTCGTGGTGTGGTGGAAGACGTTGCGGACCGCGAGCGCGGCGAGGGTGGACTGGTCCTGAACGGACAAGCCACATCGGTTGGCGTGGAAGATGACGTGGTGTGCGATGACGGCGCGTAGCCCCCGTCGAAGGTGGCCGTGTCGAGCGAGGTCGGCGAGCGCCTGGCCGGCGGTTGCGAAGGCGTCGAGCCACGGGCCGAGCCCCACGAGCGGTCCGCCTGTCTTCGCGAGGCTGTGGGCGTCGACTGTCATGAGCCGGTTGATCGCTCGGGCCAGTTCGGCGGCCTGCTCTGGCACTGCGAGGCTGGGGGAGGGCCGCAGGTCGGCGATCTTCGCCCAGGTGTCGCCCTGCTCGTACCAGTCCAGACCGGCGCCGCGCATCAGGACGCTGCACAGCAGCACGGCGAGCTCTCGCCTTCCCAGCGTGGTGGCGGGAGAAAGGTCGAGCAGCAGGTGCCGGCTGTCCTGATGAAACAGCTCGTGGGCTATCTGCATGCCGGCCGACCCGCCGAAGGCCAGGGTCTCCGGTTCGTAGACGCCTCGGGTCCAGTTGGTGATTCGGTCCTGGCCCGCAAGTGTCTCCAGCAGATCCTCGACGCGGTGGGAGGTCGGGTCGTCGGCAAGGTAGCGCCACCGCCAGGTGGGGTACTTCCGGACGTACCACCACCCGTGCAGCACGCCCTCGTCCTGTGCGGCGGCCAGCGCCGGGGCCAGGACGGAGGCGGCGATGTCCTCGGCTGCGGTGGGGTCGGGGAACTCGATGGTGTACTGCCGCCAGGCGGGCGTTGGCATTCGGCGTCCTCACGTCAGGGGATGGGCGATGGGGCGGTGAGCAGGCAGGCGTCCCAGGAGCTGGTGTGCGCGCCCGCGCTGCTGCAGCTGAGCGCCGCCAGTGCGACGCCGGCGGCGCCTTCGAGCAGGCCAGGGTTCGCGGCGACCAGGGCAGCTGCGGTACGCCGGGGCCCGGCGCCGTCCGGGTCGAGCGCGCCGAGAAGCCGAGGGACCAGCACGCCAAGCGTCCCGGCGGTGTCGGGCAGGGTGTCGGCGGTCATCCGGTGCGCGATGTGGGCCAGGCCGGCGTGGCCGTGGCAGAGCGACGGGTCGGTGGTCGCCGCGAGCTGGCACGGGTCAGCGAGAGCGCGGACGAGTGCGTCTTCGGCGGCGGCGCGGCGGACGGGATCGTTCAGGGCCAGGGCGGCGAGCTGCTGGGCGCGCGCCAGCCCGGCCGTGCCGTAGCACCAGGACGGCCGCTGAACGCGGTGGACCTCGGCGCGGTCCGACCGGAGTTGCGTTCTGGTGATCCAGTACGGCCAGAGCGGACCGGTCGTGGAGTCGTGGCGCCATCGGTCGAGCCAGGTGCAGATCGTTGCGATGGCAGCGGTCTGACCGTCGACGACAGTGCCGTGCAGGGCCGCGAGCGCCAGTAGCGCCATGGGTCCGGCGATGCCGTGGGCCGTGCCGTTGTTGCCGTGTCCGCCGGGGAATCGGGAGTCGGCGCGGCCGGAGGGCCCGCTGCCGGTCCACCAGCCTGGTAACACCTCGCTGCCGGCGCGGAGTGGCTGCGTCAGCCGGACCAGATATCCGAGCACCATGGCCAGTGCCTCGCCGTCGGGTGCTCGGCGGAGCAGGTACGCCCCGACCCCGGCCAATCCTCGGATGGCGTCGAACTCGGCGAGCGCCGGTAGTTCCCCGACGTCGATGCGGGCGTGCGCGGCGGTCACGCGGCGCCGGGCGTCCGCGGCTATCGCCCGGTTGAGGTCGTCGAGCGCGCGGGCGTAGGCGCCGGGCCGGTGGGTGGCGGCGCAGGCGAGGACGTGGGCGAGCGCGGGTGCGCCGTGGAAGGGGTGGCTGTCGGGGCCCGCCGTTACCGGTCGGCTGGTAGCGGCGGTGAGCCACTGGTGGGCGCGTTGCCAGGGTCTTAGCCCTGCCGCTGCCAGCTCGACGTGGAGCAGGGCGATGCCGGGTACGCCGAGGGCGAGTGACTGCTGCCACCAGGGTTGCCGGATCGGCAGCCGTGGGTCGTCGGGATGGGCGAGCAGGTCGGCGACTGCGACAGCGAGGTCGTGGCTCTCGTATGGAAGGGTCATGGCCGGCTCCGGGCGAAGTAGGCCAGGGCGGCGGCGCGGGCGAGGTGGCGGCATTGGTCTTCGTCGTCGAAGTCGATGCCGACCGCGCGGATGTGGTGGGCGTGCATGAGGGAGCCGAGAACGTCGTCGCTGTTGATGCCGTCGGTGTGCGGTCCGGGTAGGTGGGTCCGGTAGACGGCGAGGGCGATATCGCGGTTCTTCCAGGCTTCGACGATGGCGGTGCCGCCGGGGACAGCGCGCAGTGCTGCCCAGTCGTCGCCGGGGTGGGCGAGTCGTACGGCTTCGCGGAACAGCGGCCGCTCGATCGGCTGCGGCGCGGTCGGGGGTACGTGGTCGATGAGCCAGCGCATGCCGGCGTCGACGTTGCCGGTGTAGGCGACGGCGATAGCGGCGATCTGCGCGGCGACGAGTGCCTGTCGGCGCGGGCGGACGGGCTGGTGTAGCTGTGTGAGGACGGCGTGGGAGTCGGCGATGAAGACCGCCTCGGCGGCCTGCATGGCCGCGCCGGATCCCCACCGCCCGGTCTCGGGGTAGGAGGTGGCGTACTGGATCTCCCGCAGCAGGCCACGTCGGCGTAGATCGTCGGCCCATGCGCTGACACGTCCGGCGGCCGGTCCGAATGCCGACGGGTCGGGCAGGGCGATGCGGAGGCGGAGATGCTGGTCGGGGTCGCGGAACCGGAGGAACCACCAGTCCGGCGGCACCTCCCACTCAGTGAGCAGTCGGGGCAGGTGCTCGGCGAGGAGGAGGTCTTGTCGGCGGATGTCTCCGTAGAGTTTCGCGAGCAGCAGCGGGGAGGTGGCGGGGCTCAGGCACTGGTCTCGTCCGATGACGCGGGCCGGGATCGGTGTGGGCAAGGGTGGCCAGGGTGGTCGCTCGGTGGCGTGCAGCGTCAGGATGACCTCGTGTGGGCGGCCGCCGGACCAGCCGAGTTCCTGTGGGGTGGGTGCTTCCACGAGGACCGCTCGCGGTGCGGTGAGCAGGTGGGTGCGCAGCAGGACGCGGTGCGCGGACTCGTCGAGGTCCAGCGGCAGGCGCCGGTCGGCTTCGACCAGCTGCACCAGGCGGGGCAGGCGCCGGCGGGCCCGCCACTGGTCGAGGGCGTCGTCCCAGGCGTACCAGGGCTGCCGCCGGTCGGGTAGCTCGGTAGCTTCCAGCCGCCAGGTGGCGGGGGCGAGGATTGCGCGACCGTAGCGGATGCGGGTAAGGAACGGCAGCTTGGCCCGGGCGGCGGCGCCCCAGTCGAAAGCGGTGACCTGGGCGCACTGGGCGCGGCCGAGTTCGATGAGGAACCGGGCCAGTGGTGGGGTGTGGGTGCGCAGGTTGAGCGCGTGCATGCCGACGGCTTCGATGCGGTGGCCCTGGTCGGGTGCGGCGAGGTACATGCGTCGGCCGTCGCAGCCCACCGCCAGGTCGTCGACGGTGAGTACCGACCGGTTCGGGCGCCGGTGCTCGGCCAGGCTGATGACAGTGGGCAGGATCTGCGTGGCGCGGGTGACGTGGGCGGTCGCGGGATCCAGCGGCGGGAACGACATCTGGGCGGGCACCGTGCCGTGATCGGCGGTGGGCAGGTCGGTCAGGCCGGCGGCCAGCTTCGCCGCGTCGACCGCCCGCAGCACGCTGAGGAACCGGCCGGTGAGTCCGCCGGCGCCCCGGGATACGGAGGTCACCTCGACGGTGAACCTGCCGCGCGCCAGGGCGGCTTCGTCGGCGGCGTGCACGCGGACGCTCGTCTCCAGGTGTGCCGGCAGCCGGAGCCGTGGCGGCCCCAGCTCCAGTTGTGCGATCAGCTCCTCGTCGAGCAGCACCTCGTCCGCGCCGTCCAGGGCGGCGCGCTGGGCGAGGGCGAGGAGCAGCTCGTCGCGGCGGGACAGGGGTGATCGTGGCTCGTCTGCTGGGGTGCCGGGGTATCCGTCGGGGAAGCCGATACCGCTGTCCGGGTCGACGACGTCGCGTACCGGCACCAGCGAGCCGATCCCGTACCGTTCGTAGAAGCGCTGGTGGTAGGCGCGCCAGGCCGCGGTGCCGTAGGGGTGGGCGCTGAGCCGGGTCAACGCCAGGGCGGCGCGTTCCACCTCCCGCGCCACCTGATCGGGCAGCGTGACCGACGCGTCCAGCCGGAGATCCACCGCGAGAGGCTCGTGGACGGAGACGCCGAGGGCGCGCATCCGGGAGGTCACCTGGGCGCGGGCCTCGCGGCCGTCCGCGCCGTGGGCGGTGCGGTGGCGTCGCAGCGCGGTGTGCATGTCGCGCAGGGCGCGGACCAGGTCGGCGACCGCCGCGATGCCGCCGGCATCGACGTCGTCGAGCTGGAGCAGCAGGTACGCCAGGGCGTCGGGTTCCGTGCCGGGCGCGCGCAGGCTGGTGATCAGCGCGCCGCGGGTGATCAGCTCGGCGAGCATCCCCTCAACGGTCGCCGTTGCGGCGTGCGGGAACGCGGCACACAGCCGCGCGGACAGTGCTTCCACCCGGATCGGGGCGTGGGCGGCGGTGATCGCGGCGCGGACCGGCGCGGTGTACCGCAGCGACACCTCCACAGCCGTCGTGCCCTGCGGTCGAGCGTGCGGCTGGTAGGGCAGGACGAGCCGGTCGTCGCGTACCGTCATGGTGTTGTTCGCGACCACCGGGAGCCGGGCGACCAGGTCCGGGCATCGTTCCAGGTGGGTGATCACGTCGGCGAGCCACGCGGCGCCCGCCCGGGCGATGGCCTGGTGTGCGGTGCCCCATCGGGTGGGCGAGCGTGACCCGAACACGGCGGGTGCCACCCCGGCGAGGAGACCGAACGGGGTCGGTCGGCCGCGTAGGCGCTGCGTGTAGCGGGCGACCGCCTGGATAACCCGCCGGGTCTCCCGGACGGTGAGGGCCTCGCCGGCGCACAGCCTGGCGACCTGCGCGGCGAGTACCGGGCTGGCGTGGCTGATCGCGTCGACGAGGGTTTCGTTCGTCCACACCTGCCGCAGCCATGCCACCCAGCCGGGGACGAGAGCGTCGCGTGGTTCGGTCAGGTCGGGCCACGGCGGCAGGTCGATGTCGGGGTGGGCGGCCGCGCGGACGAGCGCGGCACCGGTCGACCGGTATGCCGGAGAGCCTGTGGGAGAGCGCACGCTGCACCTCGGGTGGATGTCGGTCGGGGTGCCGGCCGGCGCGGAGAATGGGGGCATGTTGCCGCGCCGGCCGGCCTTCCTGGGGGAGGGTTCGTCGGTCAGGCGACGTTTGTGGTGCAGGCGGTGCAGGTGCTGCCGCAGCCGTCGTCGGTCAGGTTGACCAGGCCGGCGACGTCCGCCACCTCCAGCAGGTTGACGTCCAGGTCGAAGTCCCCGCCGTCGGTGGCCGTGGTCTGCTCCGCGGTGCTGGTGGACATGTCTTCCTCCAATCTCGAGATTTCCCCGGGCCGCGGTGACCCGAGGTGGTGCCGGGTGGCCGCGTCCCGGTGACGCGTCACCCCTACCGCCCGATGCGGACGGAGGTTGAAGCGGCAGTCGGCCGGGTTCGCCGACGTGGTCGTTGCTCGGTGTCGGGAAACGCCGCCGTGCCGGCGGCTCCGGCCGGCCCGCGCCACATTCGCCAGATCGTGGGTCCGCTGATGGGCAGGATCAGCGGCGGTCCAGCCCGGTAGCCGAGCCGCAGGTACAGCCTGCGGTTGCGCATGTTGCTGGCCTCCAGGTAGGCGGGCAGCCCCAGCGCGTCGAGCCGGCGGTGGTAGCTGTCGAGCAGGGCGGTTCCGACGCCGGAGCTCTGTTGGTCGGGGCTGACCGCCACGTACGCGAGGTAGTGGTGCGGTTCGCGGGGGTGGAACACGTCGAACATGGCCTCGAGGAGGGTGAACTTCGGCGCGTACGGTCCGGTGGCGGCTTCCACCGCCGCCTGGTGCTCCGGCGGCGCCGCGGGTGGGGGTTCGGGCCGGGCGTACCAGATCGCGACGGCGGACCGGTCGGTGGTGGTGTCGACGTGGCCGTGGGTGAGACCGTGACGCAGGACGAGGGTGAAGTACCGGCGGTAGACGGCGCGACGGTCGTCGTGGTCGGGGACCAGCCAGTCGGCGACCGGCCCGTCGAAGAACGCGTCGACGAGTACGGAGACCAAGGGGTCGGTGTCGGCGGGAGTGGCGCGACGGATGCTGACGCCGGTGCTGGGGACGGTCATGGTGAGCTCCTTGTTCAGACCGGCAGGCGGAAGCTGTCGGTGCGGCGCAGGGGCGCGGTGGCGCTGTCGGCGCCGAGTCCGATGGCGTCATAGACCTGCGGTCGCACTGCGCGCAGGACCAACGCCCAGGCGATGCCGGCGAGGGCGGCAATGGCGTAGGTGGCCGGGAAGAGCCAGCGCAGCGGTGAGTGCGCGCTGACGCCGAGGAGGATGTCGAACTCCCGTAGCGTCGCGGCGAGGAACCCGGTCAGCGTGAGCGTGGCGAGCAGCGGCGCGACGAACGCCGGCCACCAGCCCTCGCCGTGGGCGATGCGGGCGAAGAAGCCGATCACGGCGGCGGAGGTGACGGTCATCAGGATCAGGACGCCGAGGCCACCGGTCACCGTGACCCAGAAGAACAGGTGCACGATCGGGTCCGCGCCGGCAGTGGCGTAGGCGATGAGGACGACCACCGCGAGAATGCTCTGCAGGATCGACCCGGCCTTCGGGGCGCCGGTGCGGCGGCTGGTCCGGCCCAGTACGCCGGGCAGGACCCGCTCCCGGCCGAGAGCGAACAGGTACCGGGCCACGGTGTGGTGGAAGCTCAGCAGCGCGGCGAACAAACTGGTGATGAACAGGACCCGCCCGACGGTCACGATGCTGGACCCGAGGTGCGGTGAGACGAGATTGAAGATGAGGTCGGTGCCGTCGGTGCGGGCCGCGTCGACGATCCTGTCCGGGCCGGTGGCGACGGACATCGCCCAGGCGGACAGGCCGTAGAGCAGGCCGGTGGCGGCCACCGCGATGTAGGTGGCCCGCGCGACCGTCCGACGTGGGTCGCGGGTCTCCTCGGAGAACACCACAGTGCCCTCGAAGCCGACGAAACCCGTGATGGCCGTGACCAGTGCGGCGCCGATACCCGCGGCGAGGATGTGCGACGGGGCGAGGGTGTCGAAGGTGACCGTCCCGCCGGCGGGGTGCCCGACCATCACCGCGTCGAAGACCAGCGCGACCGCGCACTCGGCGACGAGCATGACCGCCAGGATCTTGCCGTTGAGGTCGATGCGCAGCACGCCGAGCACGGCCACCACGGCCCACCCGATCAGCGCCGGCACCCACCAGGTGACGTGCAGGCCGTACTGATCGCGCAGGAACGTCGCGAGGACCGCGCCGAACCCGCCGTACAGACCGATCTGCATCGCGTTGTACGCCACCAGCGCGACCATCGCCGCGCCGACACCGGCCGGACGGCCGAGTCCTCGGGTGACGTAGGTGTAGAACGCGCCGGCGTTGACGATCCGCCGGGACATGGCCACGAACCCGACCGAGAACAGCGCCAGCACGGCGGCGACGACAAGGTACGCCACCGGAATACCCGCCACGCCGGTGACCGCGTAGCCGGTGGTCGCACCGCCGGCGACCACCGTCAGCGGCGCGGCGGCGGCGATGACGAAGAACACCACCGAGGGGATCCCGAGCCGGCCGCGCGCCAGGACCTCGGAAACAGTGTCAGTAGTCGAATGCGACATCAGGTCTCTTTCACGAAGAGTGGATGGGGTGTTGCCGTCAGGAGGTGCGGTGGCTCAGGACCGCGCCGCCGACGACGCTGCCGAGATCGGCGAGTAGATCCCGCAACGGCGGCCACGACTGCTCGACCAACCGCCGCAGATGCGAGCGAACCGCCAGCGAGGCGCCGTCGAGCAGCGTCGTGTCCAGCTGGGTGTGCAGCGCCAGGCCGGCCAGGGCGAGGTCCACGCCGTTCAGGCTCCGGCCGTTGCGCAGGTGCTGGGACAGCCGCGCCCACGACCAGGCCGCGGTGTTGACGTCGGTCGGCACGTACAGGGTGCGTTGCCGCCAGAACGGGCCCGCCTGCTGCGGCCGCACCAGACCCGACTGCCACATCCGCTGGGCGACCTGCTCGTAGGCGGACGAGCCGAGGAAGGCCAGCCACACCCGTGTCGCGGTGTGCTGCTGCTCGGCCGCGATCCGGTCCAGGACCAGGTGCTGGAGCCAATCCTGCGGCGGCCGGATGTCCTTGACGCGCACGTGCCCGCGCTCGAACGTGATCCGCCCGCCGTAGTAGAGCTCGACGAGCAGCCCAGCGGCCAGGCCGTGCGCCACCGCCGAGTCGAACAACCGAGGGCGACCGGTCCGGTCGTCGTGGCACATGAAGAAGAACTCGTCCGCGATCCGGCTGGTCCGCTCGGAGGCGGCGCCGGCGGGCACCGGACGGGGGACCGGGACAGGCTCGGAACGGACATACGAGGCGGCGTGCTCGTCAGCGGCGCCGAGGGCTGGATTCACCGCGGCCGGCCTTCCTGAATCGTGTCGTCTACGGGGTCGAGAAGCTGGAGCTGTACGAGGAGGCGAAGGCCAGCGGGATGACGGGAAAGCTCCGCCACCGCCCACTCGTACTGGAGGCACCGGCCGTCGTGGCACTGGAAACACATCCGACCGGCGACGTGCTGAAGCAGCGTCCTGCGGGCTGAGTCGAAGCGGTCGACGGCCCGGTCGCTCTCCTCGACCCCAGTCACGGCGCGGGAGTGTGGCCTGGCCGTTGCGGCGGCGATCCCCGGCGCGGCCGGACGAGGATGTGAGTCACCGCCTTTACAGTCACTCCGGCGGACGATGCTCCGCCGCCGCGGCTCCTGATCGACTCGTACGACTGGCAGTGCTTCGGAGGGGCGGGCCATGCGAAGCGGGTCATCCGGACACCTCCTCATCAAGGTGCGCGGCCGGGCCCTACCCGACATCGACCGCGCACCCGGCTCATGTACATGAGCAGTCTCGGATTCGGAGCACGCGCGTAGGCCGTCGTGGGCGCGCGCTCGGCCGATGCTGCTCCGTGCAGCCCTCACCCCAAGCCGGCGCCCATCTACGACCTGAGAAACCACGTCGGCGACGAGGTCCAGTGTTGGAACCTGCCCGCCGTCGGCGACGGAGCCCGGACTGAGGACCCTCGGATCGGGGTGGCGTCTGGCTTGCACAGCATGACCTTGGTCGATGCTGTGTCGCTCAGCTAGCCAACGGTGAGCGCCCCACGGTGGGGCTCTCACCGTGAGACGACGGCCAGCGTCAACTGCGGCAGGCCGGACATCTCACCCGCGGGCGACTACTGTGCGCAGTAGTCGCGGTCGGAGGGAGTGACCATCCATGCAGCGGGTCGTCAGGCCGCAGTGGTGGCACGAGGGCACGTTTCGCGGCGCGGCGATACGCGTACACCTCGCGCGTCACGACATGGCGGCGGTCTTCGGCTTCCTCAAGGAACGGGGCTTCAGCTGGTCTGCGATCGCGACGGCGACCGGGCTGGGCGCCAGCCGGGTCTCAGAGATCGCAGCTGGGCGCCGTATCGTCACCGACTACACGGTGCTGGAGCGGATCGCCGAGGGGCTGTCCATCCCGCGTCACTTCATGGGGCTTGCTCTCGACGAACAGGCACTCCACCATCGGCGGGGTGACGCTCCTGAGCCGGCCCGAAGCGCTGGGCCCCTCGACCCCCACGAGTTGCTCGGAGTCGTCGCCAGCATCGCGGTAGGAGCGATACCCGAAGGCGTGGAACGCTGGCTGCCCAACTCCCAGAAGACCGCCCTCCCGGCCACCGTCGGTCCGGACGAGGTAGCTACCGTTCGCGCCGTTACCGCCTTCCACCGCCGGCTCGACGCCGCCGCCGGAGGCGGCCGGTGCCTGCAATCCGCGTGCGGCTACGTGGCATGGGCGACTCAGCTCCTGCAGGTGAAGTGCGCCGATGCCGTCGCTGTCGACCTCCGTACAGCGCTTGCCGAACTGCACAACCTCGTCGGCTGGGTGGCGCACGACTTCGACGATCACGACATGGCCCGCCGGCACCTCACCCAGAGCCTCGTCCTCGCGCGACAGACCGACTCGCTCCCGCTGCTGGCCAACACGCTGTACCGCCTGGGTAGGGTCAGTCTCCACCAAGGGCAACCGGCGGAGGCGCTCCAGCTGTTCGGCCTCGGTCAGCTCGCCGCACAGCAGGCCGGGTGCCATGCCAGCGTCGGCATACTGCACGCCAACTCCGCCTGGGCCTACGCCCTCCTCGGAGCCGACCACCAGGTCGTCGACAGCCTTTCCCGGGCACGGCGGGAGCTCGACCGGGCCGACCCGGACACGGCGCCCGCCTGGACCCACTTTGCGCTTACCGAAGCTGACGCACACGGGATCTCAGCCGTCGTCTACTCCGCCCTCGCCCGTCATCCGGAACACGTTCGATACGTGGATCGTGCCGCCGAGCACTCCTACCAGGCGGTGCAGCTTCGCCGGCCCCAGGACCGACGATCGTTCATCTTCGACACGATCTCCGTCGCCACAGCGGGTATCCTTGCCGGTGATCTCGCAACCGCTGGCGAGTACGGCACGAAGGCGGTGGGGCTGGTGGCGGACGGAATGCGGTCGGCCCGTGTCAACGATCGTCTGGACGCGCTCTGGACGCTTGCTGCGCCAAAGGCCGAGCGGGAGCCGGCGCTCGCCGCTCTCGGCAGTCGGCTAACGGAGTTGCGGGCGGGCTGATGACCACCGCGCTCAGCGACGCTGTCGCTTCAGAGCTTCGTGTCCATCTGGCCGACGTTTGTGCGCAGCTCGGCATTGAGCCGGATAGCGCCAGGCTCGTGAAGTACACGATGAACGCGGTGTTCGAGGCGCCGCCGTTCGTGATCCGACTTGCTGCCGGCCCCCACGCCTTCACGCTGGCGGAACGCGTGGTCCCGGTCGCTCAGTGCTTGGAGAAGGCGGGGATGCCGACTGTGCGGATCTCTTCCGGCGTCGCCTGCCAACCGATCTTCAGCGGGGAGTGGGTCGCGACGGCCTGGCAGTACGTTCCCACGGTTCGCGATGAGCCCAGGCCTGTCGACCTGGCCATGCCGTTGCGCGCCCTACACGGTCTTGAACAGCTCAATGTGCCGTTGCCGCGCTGGTCGCCGATCCCGAAGTTCCGCCGCCGTCTGGACGCCGCCGCATCGCTGCCGCCACGCGAGGCTGACGACCTGGAGGGATGGTCGAGGACTGAGTTGGGGCTCAGCGCCCAGGATCTGTTGCGTGATCTCCGCTGGCGCTGCGACCGTGCCGAAGAGGATCTCGATCGGGTGGCTTGGCAGTTGCCTCCGGGTGTGATCCACGGCGATGCTCACACCGGGAACATCCTCCTGCCTCTGCCGGGCCAAGGGGCGAGCAGTCCAACACCTCTGCTCTGCGACCTGGACGGGGTGTGCCTCGGTCCGCGGGAATGGGATCTCGTGCCCACCGCCCATGGCGCCACCCGATTCGGGCGATCCCGGATCGACTATGAGGATTTCGTCGATGCCTACGGGGTGGACCTCACCACCTGGACGGGCTGGCCGGTCCTACGAGGCGTTCGGGAGCTGCAACTTGTCACGAGCACGATTGATGCTCTCGCTGGCCGCCCAGACGTGGCCAAGCAGCTTGCCCACCGACTCAGGTCACTCTTTTCCGGTGATCTGAAGGCGACCTGGTGTCGTTACCGGTAAGGGCCCGGCCCTACCGGTGCCCGTGCAGGCGGCACCCGCGTCGACAGGGCCGTCGGAACATCAGCCGTTACAGGCTGGCCCCTGACCTCGCCCGCACCTGCTTCGGCAGATCGTGGTCGGGCGTGCTCCCAGTTGTCTTCGCCTGCAATTGCTCGATGGCCTCTTTCGTGTAGTCGTCCACCAGCTTTGAGAGTTGTACATCGTCGAGCGATTCGAGGCTGACCAATACCGCAAGTCGCCGGAGTCTGCGCGCGGTGATCCGCAGGATGTCGGTCCTTGCGGCGCCGGCCTCACCGGCTACGGTCAGGTGGCCATGGGCAATGGCGCGGGCGACGCGGGGATGCGCACCGAGCGTCGGGCGCTCGAGGATCGCGACGGCCTCGTCCTCGTAGAGTCGGGCGCCGAGGTCCTCGCCCAAGCTGTGGACACGGGTCCAGAGGCGTCGGAACACGTTGCGCGGACGGCCGATGATGCGTTCGTAGCCTGGCCGCCGTAGTGGATTGGGCCACCGCCAGAGCGCGATGTCCGGCAACAGGACCAGGCTGAGAAATGACCAGACCTCTTCGCTCGCCGCGTCGGCGGGCACGATGGTCATCTGCCGGTACAGGGCCGGTGCCAGCAGCCGGTCGAAGGCTGTGCCGTTCGTCTTGCCCAGAGGTGCCGGCCAGTTGGCTTCCGCGGCGATCCCGCGGACGGTCTGCTGCAGGGCACGGAGGTCGTCCTCCGCTACGCGGTGGGGTGCCGTCGGGTACCAGGTGGTGCGCGCATCGGCAGTGGCCGACAGCCTCCGCAGTTCGACGAGGTCCCGGCCGGTGTGGAGGGTCAGCAGCCGTTCCGCGACGTGTGCGGGTAGACGCGGGTAGACGTACAGCCGGTTCATGCGAGGACCCGGTCGAGACCTTGGATGACCGCCTCCAGTTCGCTCGGGTCGTTGCGGTGTTGACTACGTAGGTCGGAGAGCGACCGGTCGGGGAAGTACCTGCGTATCAGGTTGATGAACAGCTCGCCGAGTGTGCCTTCGCCGTGGTCGTGCTCGTCCTGGAGGTCCTCGCAGCGTAGCGCCGTCTGTATGAGCTGACGGACGACATCGTGCCGGAGCACCTCGGCGAGTGTCCTGGAGCCTTCCGCTTCCGGCTGGTTGAGCATCGTGGTGACGGCGGGGTGGTCCGAGTTGAGGTACAGCCGGATGCTGCCGGTGTCCGACCCGTCGAGATCCGGGGCGCAGGAGAGGTACCACAGCGAGCGGCGTCCCTCGGCGAGCCCACTTTCGGCGAAGCTCGTGGCCACCACGGGGAACCGGCTGCCGCTGCCTTCCAGGGTGAAGCGCCGCCGGGCCTGCCAGAGGATGGCGCCGGGTCGGAAGGCTGCCAGCGGCGAGATCGGTGTCGGGTCAGGTGCAGCCAGGACCAACCGGGCGGTCAGGGTGAGGTTTCCGCCGATCTCGGTGCCAGGGATCGCAACCGTCAGTCGGTTTTCGCCGTCAACCAGTCTGACCAGGGTGGAATTGTCGCGGCGGTTGGTGCTGCTGCTGTGCCAGGTGACCAGACAGTGCACGGCTGCGGCGGGCGACAGGCCACAGTCCTGCAGTACCCCGGGCAGGTCGACATGCAGGGGCCAGTTCGCGGTGAGATCGGTGAAGTAGTCCCAGTCAGGCACCGGCTCCCCCTCGGGGACGGGTATGCCCTGAGGACCGGTGACCGTCACGGTTCCGGATTGGATGCGCTCCTCCGCCGGGGTCAGGTGGCCCGCACTGATCGGGGCGCTCACGTCGGTGTCACCTCCTCCTGGCGTATCCGCACGGTGACGGCTGCATCAGCCGGTTGGGTGAGAGTGACGGTCCAGTGTTCCGACGTCACGGTGGTCAGGGTCAGTTGCGGACCGGGCGTGAGGTCTCCGTTGTCCCGGTCACGCCAGTGCAGTACTTCGACCGGAGTGGTCTCGTCGGCGGGCTCCGGTGCTCCGTCAGCGATCGCGACCAGTGGCTGGGCGATGAGGGTCAGCGACGCACCGGAGGCTCCGGTGAGGTCGAAGTCGAATTCAACCGCACGGCCGCCGTCCCTCAACACGATCTGGCGGGGACGGGGGTGGAAACGCAGTGTCGGACCGGTCGTGGAGCGCGACCCCCGCCCGTGGTGCCTCCGCTGGCGTCCTTTGCCGCCGTTGTGCGCTGTCGGTGTGTCGTTGTGGCCTGCCGGTGCTCCCGACGAAGTGGTCGGTGGATCGTGCACCGGGTTGTCCGACCCGGCCGGGATGCGGATGTCCGTGCCACCCGCCTGTGTGTCGAGGAGTGTGCCGAGGACGTTCGCCAGCCGTGAAACCCCCGTCGCGGCCTCGGTGGTGGGGGTCGTCGCGTTGTCCGTACGGCGTTCCTTGAAAATCCAGTCGATGCGGTTGAGTGCCTGGCTGACCGGGTTACGGGCGTACCGCTGCCGTTGCGCCAGCCTCGGCTGCCACCTGTCGTGCGTCGGTGGTTCGGCGCGGGCGAAATCCCCGTCGAGTTCGGGATCGGCGATGAACACGCCGCTGATGGCGTGCCCGAACGGATCCGGAGTGACGTTGCGGTACTCGACAACGAGGCCCGGTCGGCGCATGAGGGCGATCTCCGCGGGTGGCCGGGCATGGCTGCCTGAGGCGGCCGCCCTGTACGTCCGCCATGCCAGTACGCCGAGACGTTGCTCCGGACGGCTGCCGACGATCTCCTGGACAGCCCAGGGCCATGGATGGTCTCCTGCTGCGCCGTCGAAGACCGAGCGGCAGCGCCGGTGCGCCTCGACGAAGTACCGCAGCCGTGCATCGGTCGCCGGGTCGGGAAGTTCTATCCGTGACCCGTCGCAGGTGAACCGCAACGTGAGCCCGGGAGGTGACCCCACTTGCCCGACGGTGTTGGCCCACGCGTACCTCGTGGCGGTGTCGGCCATCACGGCGACCACGTCGGACAGGTGCTCCTCTCCGGTCCGGGGAGCGATGACCATGACCGAGGTGCCGGTTGCGTCCCCGGACAGGTGCGTCAGTCCGATGGCCCGGGCCATGTGCTCCGCCGTCGGGCCGGTCACCGGTTCCACGCCGACGTCGCTGTGTGGAACCCCCCACCAGTGGCGTCCGGTGTACTGACGTCGCCCGACCCGGTAGGGATCGGTGAGTGACATGCCGATCAGTCGGCACTCGATACCGGCGCTGGTCCTGATGCGGGTAAATATCACCACGGTGTCGATGCTGCTCGCCTCGAACAGCACGGCCTTGCCGTAGCCGTAGGTTCCGCCACCGAACCCCTTGTCGGGGTGTCGGCCGATGTTCCGGACGAGGTCGACGAAATTCCGTGGATCATCCTCACCCACCCGGTCCGCCCTGGTGGGACCGGTAAGCCCTTTCGTACCGGTGTCGGTGACCGTGAGGACCCTGAGGCCCGGGTTGTCCAGGTCGGCCCCGGGTAGAAGACGACGCAGGCTCTGCAGTTGCCCGGGATCTAGGGGCCAGCCGTCCACGGAGAACTCGGCGGGTCGGCTCTCTGTGGCGGCGTCCCAGCTGTTCTGCAGTGTCTCGCGCAGGAACAGCTCCCAGAAGTCCATGGAGTAGGTGCCGAGTGTCCGGCGTACCGACCGCGCGTCGATCCCTCCTGATGGTGGGAGCGGCTCGGCGTACATGGCGATGCGCGTCATGGCTGTTCCATAAGCGCGGCGGCTGCCGCGGAGGGGTCGGTGAGATGGTGATCGAAAGCTGACAGATCGATACTGTAGTTCAGGCGGACCAGGTGCTGCTGCAGTGACGCATCGAGCTGCCCGGACGTCACCCGGGGGAAACCCGGGCTGTTGACGTGGTACGCGGCGGCGCGTTTCACCCGGTGCCGGTCCCGGCGGTACGCATCGGCGTCGTCGTTGCGGTAACCGGTTGTGGCCAGGGCGTCCAGCAGGATACGCCTGTCCAGTCCCGTACCGAGGAGCCTGTCGACGACGTCGGGGACGCTGTCGCCGGCGCTGTCACGTTCGAACTGCTCGACGTACAGGTAGAGATCGGTGCCTGGGCGTTCCTCCAGTTGGTCGGCGCCGTGTACGCCGACGACCAGACGGTCGCGGTGCGTTGTGGCCTTGACTTCAACGGCAGCGGTGACGGAGGTGAAGTCCGCGCGTGCCTTGTGGGGACCGGTCCAGAGCTGGAGCGGCTCGGGGCCACCGAGCCCGCAGATCCGTTCGAGGAAGTGCAGCTCGGCGAGCAGGCCGAGCAGCGCCTCCGGTCCGAGTATCGGACCGGGTGCGGGGGAGAGCAGCTCGCGCCACCGGTGCAGGAGCTCCAGGCAGACCCGTCCGGGATCGCCGGGGCGGCGCTGCAACTGTCGGCTCAGGTCGTCGGTGAATGCCGCGAAGATGTCGTTGAGCTCAGGTAGCTGGCAGACCACATCCGCGTACCGTCCCGGGTGACCGGAGTCGTCCTCCAGGCTCCGGGTGGTGACGGTGACGCCGCGGCTGGTGGTGTCCTGCACTGTGGGGTGCCGGTCGGTCAGCGGGATGAGCAGATGTCGGCGCCCGGAGGCGTCGACGCCGACAGCGACCGGCCCCGCGGCCACCTCGACCGCACTGTCCAGCACGCGCATCTCCCGTGGCGGATCGGTCGCCTCCAGTCGGCGGAACATCTCCTCGGCGCTGCCTGTCATGACGCGGCGCCGTCGGTCAAGGCTTCACCCGCCCGTTCGTCGGCGGCGTCGATCTCGTCGATGTCGACGGTCTCGAGCTCCTCGTCGACCGGCGCGAGGCTGGACAGGTCGACCGAGACGTAGTCACGGTCCTCGGGTCCCCGGGCCTCGGGAAAGAACAGACCCACGCCGAGTATGTCCTCCACGGCCGCGAGTTCGGTTCTCGGATAACCGCGTTTGCCACTGCTGCGCTCGACCGTGGACCTCCTGCTCACGGGATAGAGACACAGGAGCCCGGTGCCCCCCAGCTGCCCGTCACGCAGCTCCCGTAACCTCCGGTCGGTGGGGTCTCCGTCGATCATGTCGCTGATTCTGATGGAGGCCGGTAGGTCGGCGACGCGGTCCAGGGTCGAAACCAGTGCCTTGATGTCGGCATAGTCCTCCGGCACCTTGAGCCGGCTGCGGTTGATCATGTGGTACTTGCGGCCCGCCAGCGCCATCCCGCCCAGGCGGTCGCTGCCCTGGTCGATCACGACGATGTTCCAGGTGCGCAATGCGTCGTAGTCGTTCTGCTTGGCGATGTACTCGCACAGGGCTTCCGGGCGGAGGCTGGGGCTGCGCTCATGGAAGCGGTAGTCGCGCAGGAAGGCCATCACTCTCGCGGCCGGCACCCCGGTCAATGCGGTGCGGCCGGCCCGCACGGGAACCTCCCGTACTCCGGGAAGCTTAAGGGCGGTGGTGAGGAGACGGTCGCCGGCGTCGATGTTGTGTCGCAGCCACCCCTCGTCCCGATGGTGGAATTTGATCGTCTGCATGACCTGGGAGCCGAAGCTGTAGCGGACCGTGACGCCCGCGCGCATCTTGGCGGCCGACGTCACTGCCATGGCCGGGTGTTTACGGATCATCACCGCCAACTCTCGTGGCGTCTTGTGCTCCGTCTCGTAGCGGCGGATCTGCTGCCGGATCTCGGCCTCCACGGTCGCCAGGTCCACGAACCATGCTGCGAGCTCGCCTGTCATCCATATCCGGGGCAGGTCCTCGTAACCGTGGCGGTAGCCGAACCAGCGACCCATCTGCAGCAACGTGTCGTAGGCCGAGGCCGCCCGGACGAAATAGCTGCACACCAGGCCGGCGAGGGTCAACCCACGGGAGAGGGTGTTGCCCCCGATCGCAATGGCGGTGACCGGCTCCTCTCCGTAGCTGAGCCGGACGTCGGACTGGTAGTTGTCGACCACCACCCGGACGTCGGCCATGACGCCGGGGATCCGGTCGTAGACCTGCGGCCACGGTACGGCCGGAAGTCCGAGATCGGCGGCGGGCACCCGGCCCGTCTCCCGTTCCCACTGCTGGTGGAACAGGTCGCGGAGGGTGGCGGTCGACCAGCCGCCGCGGAGCGTTTCCAGGTACGCCTGCACGACCTCGGCCGTCCGCTGGTGTGCGACGGCGCGCATCGACGTGTGGATCAGCATGGTCGAATCGGCCGGTGCACCGTCGCGGCAGCGGCGGGCGGCGGTGGCCAGGATGAACCAGCGGACAGCGTCGCCGAGGCTGCCGGTGACGGTCGGCCTCCAGTCGCCGAAGCCGGCACGGGCGCCGGGCGGCCGGACCGAGGGGACCTCGTCGTCAGGGACCGTCCGTACGACATCCAGGCCCCGGTCGACCGGCCCGGCCTCGTAGGTCAGCAGGTCGCGTCCGAAGATCCGCTCGGCACCGAAGTAGTCGTCGGAAGGGGGAAGGTCGACGATGAAGTCGGCGGGGTAGAGGTCGTCGGGCACGGTCGGATCCACGAGCAGGTTCGCGAACGGTGTCGCGGTGTAGGCGACGTAGGCGACCTTCGGTTTGCTCAGGATGCGGCGGATCAGGGAGTTGATGGTCGACTGCCGCCCCCTGTTGCCCACGTCGATGCTCGCCTGGTCGGCCTCGTCGTCGATGACGAGGATGGGACAGTCCTGCAGGATGGTGCCGGCGGCCTCCAGGAAACGGGCCAGTTTACGGAGGCGGTACGGGTTCTTCTTGACCACAGCGAGGAGCCGCTGGTCGGGATTGCTGAGCAGGTTGGCGGCATTGCGGGCCTGCCTGTCGTCGAAGTCCGTTTCGCCATCGGTCAGCAGATGCCAACGGCCGCGGTCGTCACCGACGAGAATCTGTTCCATCCGCTGCTGCGTCTGTGACCGCAGGTTGTCGGTGATGCCGGACAGCACCACGACCAACCGGTAGCGTGCGTCGCACAGCTTCGCCGCCACGGACATGAAGTTGGTCGTCTTGCCGCTCTGGACGTGTCCGAGAACCAGGCCGCGACTGCTGAACCGCTCGGTCCCGGGCGGTGGAACAAACGAGACGATCTTGCTCGACGAGTCGTTGATACGTCTGATCGGCTCGTCGTCGAGACCCGTGCCCTCCAAGCGGCGCCTCACCGACGGCCAGAAGACGTCGTCGGACCGGGGGATGTACCAGGGTTCCAGTTGTGTCAATGGATCCGTCAGGGAGCGGGGCTCGTGCAGGTCACGGGGGCGCCCGGCCCGGGCCTGGTACTCCGTGATGGCGACGTCGAGGATATCGGCCGGAACGAATTTGCCCAATTGGCGACGGATCGCCGGGATCGTGCTGTTGCCGTACACGGCACTGGCGATCTGTTCGACCAGATCGTTGAGGTCCTCGTCGCTGATCCGGTGCATCCGTGCCCTTCCGTCTTCGTGGTGCCGATGGGGTGGTTCCAGTGGGGACACCCGGCGGAGCATTGTCCGGTAACCACGTATACAGCATGGGTGGCGCAGGTCACCCTCCTCCGGGACCGTCCGGTTGTCCGGCCGGCCAGCAGGATCGCGCCGAAGCGATCCGATCCCACACCGGTCGTCGGTTCCGCGCTGTCCGAGCCAGGGAAAGAGCCGCATTCCGACGCCGGCGTCCGCGCCGGGGCGTGCTGGGCTGCGGGCGCCGTCACCGGTAACGTTCGTGCACGTGACCGACCGCGCCGCCGAGCCCAACGCACCCGATCCCACCGCCCGTCGCGGCAAGTACAAGGTCAGACTGGTACGTGGGCCGTTCGTGCAGCTGGCGCCCCACCCCGACGCCGTCACCGACAGCGACCAGCTCCTGCGGTACGCACAGGCGTCCCGTAGGGGAGGGCACCGGTTGGCGGTCGACCTGTTCAGCGGAGCGGGTGGTCTGAGTCTCGGTATGCAGAACGCCGGCTACCGCGTGGTCCTCGCGGTGGACCACTACTCGGAGGCGGTCGAGACCCACCGCCACCACCACGGTGGTCTGAGCGTGGACTGGGACCTGGGTGACCCCGCGCGCATCCGGGAGGTCGCCGAGCTCGTCCGGCATGCAGGCGTCGAGTTGCTGGCCGGCGGGCCTCCCTGTCAGCCGTTCTCCAAAGCCGGCCGGTCGATGATCCGCCACAAGGTGCGCCACGGTCTGCGTGATCCCTATGACGAACGGCGCGATCTGTGGCGATCGTTCCTCGAGGTCATCCGGCTTGCCCGTCCCCCGGCGGTGCTGATGGAGAACGTGACGGACATGGCTCTCGACAAGGAGATGTTCATCCTCCGGACGATGGTGCACGAGCTGGAATCGCTCGGTTACGCGGTGGAGGAGAAGGCGGTCGACACCTTCCGGTACGGCGTTCCGCAGTTCCGTCAACGGCTCATTCTGGTCGGCCTGCGGGACGGTCTGGCGTTCGACTGGCCAGGGGAGCAGCCGGAGCGGGTCACCGTGTGGAACGCGATCGGCGATCTACCGGAGGTGGAGGGGGGCTGGCGTCCGGAAGGGGGTGCCGAGGGTTGGGCCCCCTACGACGTGCCCTTGACAACTTTCCAGAAGCGCATGCGGGAGGGTGTGGCTGAACCGGATACGCACAAGGTCTTCGACCACATCACCCGCCCGGTACGTGAGGACGACCTGCGTGCGTTCGAGATGATGGATCCGTCGACCCGGTATTCCGATCTACCGGACGAGGTAAAGCGGTACCGCGACGACATCTTCGACGACAAGTACAAGCGCCTTGGCGAGAACGAACTGTCACGGACCATCACGGCGCACATCGCGAAGGACGGCTACTGGTACATCCACCCGCGGCAGAACCGCACCATCACCGTTCGTGAGGCAGCCCGTCTGCAGACCTTCCCCGACTGGTTCCGCTTCGCCGGTCCGCCGTCGGCCGCGTTCAAGCAGATCGGCAACGCTGTACCCCCGCTGCTCGGTGAGCACCTGTCCCGGGCCGTGCGCGGTGCGCTCGACAACCCCCGGCCGGCACACGTGTCGACGCGGGAGGTCGCCTCGACGCTCGCAACCTGGTTCGCCTCCGGTCAGGTGAGCGGCATTCCATGGCTGCGTGCGGAGACACGGTGGCAGGTCATCCAGGCGGAGATACTGCTCGACCGTGCCCACCCGGACGTGATGCGCCAGGTGTGGACCCTGCTACGGACATGGCGCCAGCCACAGGACACGGTGGCGGCGGAGGAGAATCTCCGTCGCACCGGCGGATTCATCTCAAGGGCGAACCGGGCCGGGACGGTGGTGGAGCTCGCCCAGCGACTCGCCGATGATCCCCGGGCACTGCGGGACGACGATGAACTGCGGCGGGTTCCCGGTCTCAACGAGTCCATCGCTGACCTGGCCGTGCTGGTCGTTCCCGCGGGCGCTGAGGACGAATCGGAGGAGCCGGTACTCGTCACGAAGGGTGTGTTGCGGGTGGCAGCCCGCTTCAGTGGCCATCCCGTCGACCGACGCAACCGCCTGACGGACGGCCGGCTGGAAGTCGCCCGCATGATCGGGATCGATAGCGATGCGCGCGCCGCGCATCTGGGCCTGATCGAACTCGCGAACACATTGTGCCGGCCGGTCGAGCCGCTGTGCCAGGAATGCCCGTTGGTGAAGAAGTGCGCCGGTGCGCGGATCGACCGACCTCAGCTGTTCTGACTTCCGGTCCGGGTCAGCGGTCCAGCCCGAGGAGCTGGGCCACCTCCGGCGACTGGGTGCGGAGAGTCTCCTCGATGCGCTGCCATGCTCCCCACTGATCCGCCTGCATGGCGGCCATCCGCAGAGCGAGGCCGGCGGTCGTGGCCGCCTGGGTGGCTGCACGCACCTCAGGTGATACATCCACGTCCGTCGGGAACGGTCGTCCCTGTCGCCGCGAGGTTCTGCGGTAGGCATCGTTTGCGAGAACGCACAGTTCGTTGACCGGCGCCTCCAGGATGTGGCGCAACTGGGCCGGCAGGCTGACGCGCATCTTGGCGACGTTGATGTTGAATGCGCTGTCGAGGTCGTTGTCAAAATCCAGCGCCGCCCTGGCCAATTTGGTGTGCTCGTCGATACCGCGGATCCCTCCCCACCCGCCCCACTGCACCAGTCGGTTGGCCCGGTACACGTACAGGCCCTGCTGCCGGTTCCAGTTCAGAGGGCCGGAATGCCGTTCGAATTCTGCGGCTGAGGTGAAGCAGTCACGCGGCGGTAGAACGAAGCGTCGGAGTTGAACCAGTCCCGCTGTGCCCGCCATCTCGATCTCGAACTGCTGCCGGGGCAGCTCGGAGGTGTGCGGCTCCTGCAGAGCGAACGGGTTCCACGGGCGCAGTTTCTGTCCATTGACCGAGATCACGATCGGGGCGAGTCCGTCGGACCCCTCCAGGAAGCGGTGGAAGACCATGCTCAGGTGGTCCGACGTGCGCGCTGCCAGGGATTCCAGACGCCGTCGGGCCCAGCCGCCCGCCGGGCGCTTCTCGGGCAGTACGCGATCGAGCGCCTGCCAGACGACCACGGTGCCGGTTCCCTCGGCCAGCCATTGCCGGGCTCTGCCGACCACCGGATCCTGCGGGGACGGGTCCACGACGACCCACTGGTCCCATTCCTCCACAAGGTCGAGGTCCAACTGCCGTGCGCTCGTCCGCGCAACCGTTCGGCTGCTGCGACTGATCACGGTGAGTGTCCGGCACTGGGAGAGCGACGCGGTCTTGAGGCCGAGGCCGTACCGCCCCAGCTCGCCGCGACGGTACGAACGTCTGGTGCCGAACCGGAGAGCCTCCGTGAGCTGGCCGGCTGACATCCCGTGGCCGTCGTCGGCGATAACGACACGGGAGTCCTCCCCGTCGAACTCGACCGTGACGTCGATGCGGGTGGCCCCGGCAGCGACGCTGTTGTCGACGATGTCCGCCACAGCGGTGGGGAACTCGTACCCGATGTCCCGCAGCGACCCGGTCAGTCGTGCGGCCGAGGGCGCCACGTCGTACCACGCTCTACCCGGCATCGGCACCTCCGCTCACGTCGTCCGTGAGGACCAGGATGCCACACCCACCCTGCCTCACCCGACCGCCCACGCTGTGGTCCGGGATCGGCACCGTTCCCGCCAGAGCTGCTCGACGACATCCGCAACGGCCACGGGATACTCGTGCTCCCAGAAGTGCAGCACCGTCCAGCCGAGTGCTGTCAGGGCCTCGTCCTTCTCGCGGTCACGCAGCACGTTACGTTCCAGTTTCTCCCGCCACCACGTGGCGTTGTTCTTCGGCAGCACCGCATGCTCGGGGCACAGGTGCCAGAAGCATCCGTCGACGAACACGGCCAGACGTGCCCGTGTGAAGGCGATGTCCGGTCGGCCGGGCAGACCGGGATGGTTCGCCCTGAACCGTAGCCCCCGTCGGTGCAGCTCACGTCGTACCGACATCTCAGGCTTCGTCCGCGACCGCGGCATCCGGCTCATCTGCGCCGACACGGCGGCGTTGAGAGCGGTGGGACGTCCCGTCATTGCCGACAACCTACCCCAACGCGGCACGCCCGCCGCCGGTGGTTCCCGGGCCGGAGGGCCTTCACGGTGGTACCGCCGCGTTCGGATGTTCCGGGTCCGGGCTTACTGCCCGTCCCGTTCCGCCCACGTGAATGCCTGCGGCGGACGGCGGTGGGGCGCCGGGCCCCGGGGGATCGACCGACGAGATGGCGTCGAACCCACGGCGAGGTGCCGGGGCGCTGTCTCCCGCCTCGGATGTGTGGCAGAACGGACATCAGTTCATCAGATCGTCGGCGTCCGGCGCTGCGCCACCCAGGCGCGCCCTCATCCGCTCACGGAGCTGTGGCAGTGCCTTCTGCTCCAACTGGCGGACACGCTCGCGGGTGATTCCGAGTCGGCGTCCGATCTCGTCGAGGGTCATGGGGACGCCGGTTCCGACACCGGCCCGCCAGGCCAGGATTGCCGCCGAGCGTTCGGGGAGGTCCGCCAGCGAGGCCCGGAGAAGAGTAAGTGTCTCCTGACGCTGTGCAACCACGTCGGGTCGCAGTGTGTCGCGGTCCGGGGTCACGAATTCGGCCAGCGACGCATTGCCGTCCCCGATCAGCAGATCCAGCGACACCACTCCGGCATGCAGCCTGAGGCATTCGATTACCGTGCCCGGTTCCAGGCTGAGCTCGTGACAGATTTCCGACACCGTCGCCCTGCCGGAATGCGTCAAGAGCCGGTTCCGGCTCGCAACCACCTGACGTACCTGATCGGACTTGTAGACCGGCAGGCGGATCAAGCGGCTCTCGTTGGCGACTGCTCTCGTCACGGCCTGGCGGATCCACCAGACCGCATAGGTGGAGAACTTCAGACCGCGGGTGGGATCGAACCTTTCGACCGCCCGCATCAGGCCGACAACGCCGTGCTGGTCCAGGTCCTCGCTCTCCACCCCCTGTCCGACAAGGCTGCCGGCGACCGAAGCAACGAGCCGCCGGTTGTGCAGCACCATGGCGTCGAATGCCCGCGCCCGTTCGTCCGGGAGCTCGAGACCTGCGCGGTAGCCGTGCGGAACCTCCTCGTCCGGCCGGTACTGTTCCCCACGGAGCAGCAGCGCCAAGCCGACCTCCTCGGAGGCCGTGAGCAGGCGGTCCCATGGCCGGGACGACGTCCTGTCCCTACATAGGAGCCTCCGGGCGTCGGAAAGGAAGCGTTCCCTGTGGGACGGGTCGACCAGTCGAGCCGGCCCACGGCCATCGAGCTCGTCGCCACCCGGTGGGACGACGGCGATACCGAGCTTGACCAGCCTTTCAAGGACCTGCTGCCGCACCGTCGCACGTGGGTCGCCGACCAGCTCGAGAACGCTGTCGACCTCCCAGTCCCCGACCGACCTGTCCCGTACGTGCGCCAATATCAGTTGTACGCACGTGTCGACAACCTCCTGATCGGCTGAACAAGTCACACCGGCCATTGTGGCCCCCACGGACAACAGAGAGGTTCGGCGGGAGGCTCCCTCATCGTGCACAATCCTGCGGGTGCGGATGGTTCCTGAGCCGATCTCCCCGTCGATGAAGAGTGCCGCCGAGGCCGAGATCTACAGACGTCTCAAACTTGTGGATGCTGGATGGAGCTTCGCCCTGCACAGCCTCAATCTTCCCGAGCACGGATGGAAGCGCGTCAGCGAGATCGACTTCGTGGTGGCGGGACGACGCGGTGTGTACGTCATCGAGGTCAAGGGCGGCTACGTCGGCTGCGCCAACGGTGTCTGGACCTACCGCGACCGCACCGGCACGGAGCGACGGCGGAGGGAGAGCCCTTTCGCGCAGGCGACAGGCGCCATGTTCACCCTGCAGCGCCGTCTCGAGGACCGCCTCGGCCGCGAGACGATGCGTGACATCCCCATCGGTTTCGCCGTCGTCTGCCCGGACTGCCGACTACCTGAGCAGCCCTCGGTCGAGTGGGACGAGGAGACCCTGATCGACCGTCGGCAGCTCGACCGCACCGACGGCCTGCAACGCAGCCTGGGCCGGATGGCGGACTACTGGCGGGCCAAGCCCGGAGGACGTCGGGCCGTGCTCGAGGAACCTCTCCTGCGGGAGGTACTGCAGGCCCTGCGGCCGGACTTCGACGCCGTTCCCACGCTGCGCCAGATCGTCACCGACGCGGAGGCCGACCTCGTCGCCCTGACCGCCAGCCAGTACCGCACGCTCGACTACGTGGGAGACAACCCGCGGCTACTGGTCGAGGGCGGCGCGGGCACGGGCAAGACGATGCTCGCAGCCGAGATGTCCCGTAGATCGGCCGCGAGCGGCAAACGGACCCTGTTCACCTGCCGCAGCCAGGTGGTCGCCGGGTTCGTGCGACACCAACCCGGAATGCAGGACGTCCATGTCGTGCCCTTCGCCAACCTCGCGGGCGGCAGCGAGGGGACCTTCGATACCGTCGTCGTCGACGAGGCACAGGACCTGATCAACTTCGCCGACCTGTCGTACCTGGACAGCAGGCTTGCCGGCGGCCTCGCCGACGGCAGTTGGTACATGCTGCTCGACAGCAACAACCAGCGTGGTCTCGTCGGCTCCTGCGACGACGAGGCACTGGAATATCTCAGATCCCTACGGCCCACGCAGGTGCGGCTGCAGGACAACTGCCGCAACACGCGGCAGATCGTCACGTCGACTCAGCAGATGACCGGAGCGGACACCGGTGTCTCATCGGCGGGGGAAGGACCCGCGGTGGTGGTGGTCGAGGAACCGGACCGCTCCCGTCGGGCCGCGGCAGCCGCCGCAGAGCTCGAACGGCTCCACGACAACGGGATCCCGAACACGGACATCATTCTGTTGTCACCGCTGCCCCTGGCGGATTCCCTGTTCGCCGACCTGCCGGCCCGCTGGCGACACCGCATCGACGTGCTGGACCTGCACACGCTGCGGAAACCTGCACGGGGCCGGATCGCCTTCGCCAGGATCGAGGACTTCAAGGGACTGGAGAGCCGGTTCATCCTCCTGGCCGACATCGGCCCGGTCGATCCCCGTCGGATCAGCAACCTCTACGTAGGAATGACACGCGCGAGAGTGGGACTCTGGATGGCTGCCGGTGGGCAGGAGCAGGGGCAGGAGGACGACCGGTGACATCGACGCCCGTTCAGAGTGGCTCGGAGGACCGGGCTTCGGTCCTGGACTACCTCCGCCGGCAGCTTGTCGGTCCCTGGTACGGCGAGGACGAGGTTCTCGCCGAGCGACCGGACCGCCGTTACCTGGCCGGCATTCTCTTTCCCGGTGAAGTACCCCTCGACACGCACGATGACGACATCGTGGACGACAATCCAGCCGTCGGATCGAACGACGAGGCCGAGAGCGACGAGGATCCCGTGGCGCTGGCCGGGCAACTGATGCCGAGCTCGGTAGGACTGAGCTTCGTCATCTCCAGAAGGTCGACCCTCCGGATCGAGGTGACAGCCGCCCGCTACCTGCGTGAGGACCGGCAGACGTGGCGACGTCAGCCGATGGCTGCAACCGGCAGCGCCGCCCTGTACGTCGAGCCGCCGTCAAGGGGACGGCGGACCGAGCACCACCTGTTCGACGGGGACGCCTCCGTTGTGGTCGTCTGGCGGGAGTTCGGCGACGGCGTACTGGTCACGGTATCGCTCGTCAATGAACGGAAGCTGTCGGAGCAGGGGAAACTCGACCCCGCTGACTGTCTGCTGCAGGTGACGCTAGGGTGCAGCCCGGTCGAGGGCGCCATAACCCCGTATCCGTCGACACTGCGACTCCATTCGGACCCTGAGGAAGAGGAACTCGCGCTCCTCTACCGCAAGGTTCCTGTGTTCGCCCTGGGCCACGGCGCCGCCGCCAGTTGGCATGCGGAAGGTGACCTCGCTACGTCGGTGCAGACGACCTTCGTGCCCAGCCACGTCGTCCCCGATGTCGCGTTCGAACTGCCGGGTGACCAGGAGGTACTGAGTCTGAATCTCCTCACCGGGCTCGAGCGGGACACGGAAGGAATCATCAGCAGGCTGTACAACTTCGTGGACGACTACGACGTCTGGGCCCGGAGCAACCACACACGCCGGGACAAGCTCGCGCAGCCCCTCGTTGCGGCGGCTGACCGGCTCCTCGAACGCGTCGATCGCGCCCGGGGCCGGATGCGTGAGGGTGTGGAGCTGCTCCAGCGGGATCCCACCGCCCGGCGTGCCTTCGTCCTTGCGAACAGGGCCATGCTGATGCAGATGATCCGGGGCGGGCCTGAATTCGCCGGCACGGGCCGCGCCTGGAACGACCGTCTCCCCGCCGCGCCCGAGTACGACGACCCGCAGCGCCGCTGGCGACCGTTCCAGCTGGCCTTCGTGCTCCTGTCCCTGCCCTCCATCGTCGACACGGAGCATGATGATCGCGAACTCGTCGACCTGATCTGGTTTCCCACCGGTGGTGGCAAGACCGAGGCGTATCTCGGCCTGGTCGCCTTCACCGTCTTCCACCGGCGCCTGACGCTCGGGGACGCCGGCGCCGGGACCACTGTCATCACCCGTTACACACTGCGACTACTAACGGCCCAGCAGTTCCAGAGGGCAGCGACCCTGATCTGTGCCTGTGAGCTGATCCGGCAGGAGCGCGTCGAAGAACTGGGGACCCGGCCGGTCTCTATCGGGATCTGGGTCGGCGGTAACAACAGTCCGAACAGTTTCGCCGACGCGGCCGACCTGCTGCAGACCGTGAGGAATCGCGAGCCGACGACCAAAAGCTTCCAGGTCGAACGCTGTCCCTGGTGCGGCACCCAGATCCTTCCGACCGGTGATGCCCCGGAGGACGCGTGGGGAGTGCGCGCCGACAACAACAGCTTCCGGATCAATTGCCCCAACGTCGACTGCGACTTCCACAGATCGCTGCCGGTCGCGTCCGTCGATGACGCGCTCTACGCGGATCCGCCGACGCTGCTCGTCGCCACCGTGGACAAGTTCGCCCGGTTCACCCGCGAACCGCGGGCGGGCGTGTTCATCGGCGCCGGCGCCGATCCCGGTCCGGCGCTGATAATCCAGGACGAGTTCCATCTCATCTCCGGGCCGCTCGGCACCATCGTCGGGCTCTACGAGGCTGCCTTCGACGTGGCGATGACCCGTCACGGCGCCCGCCCCAAGATCGTCGCCTCCACCGCCACCATCCGTCGCGCCGATGCCCAGTCCCGCGGCGTCTTCGGACGCCCCATCGCCCTGTTTCCGCCCTCCGGCCTCGACGCGGAGGACTCGTACTTCGTCCGATCGGACCACGGCCGACCCGGCCGGCTCTACGCCGGGGTCATGCCCCAGGGGCACACACCTCTGACCGCGATGGTCCACCTCTCGGCGGCGATGCTCAACGCTCCCATCGAACTACCGCTCGGACCGCGGTCCGCGGATGCCTACTGGACCCTTGTCGCCTATCACAACAGCCTCCGCGAACTCGGCAAGACGGTCACCCTGGCACACGACGACATCCCCGCGCGGCTCGGCGTCATCGCACCTGCCGAGGACGACCGACGTGACCTCGACGATGCCGAGATCATGGAACTGACCAGCAACATTCCCCCGGCGGACATCCCGCGTCACCTTCAGCGGCTATTCGTGGAGCGCGGACAGCCAGGTGCGGTGTCGTTTGTGCCCAGTACGAACATGATCTCCGTCGGTGTCGATGTCCCGCGACTGGGCCTCATGCTGGTCGTCGGCCAGCCGAAGACGACCGCCGAGTACATCCAGGCCACGAGCCGGGTCGGGCGTCGCCACCCCGGCCTTGTGGTCACCCTCTACTCGCCGTCCAAGCCCCGCGACCGCTCACACTACGAGTCGTTCATCCCGTACCACACCTCCCTCTACCGGGTTGTCGAACCCACGTCGGTGACACCGTTCTCGGTGCCGGCCCGCACCCGCGCGTTGCATGCGGGACTTGTGATCCTGGCCCGCCATGTGCACATCTGGCGTGACGACCGCTCTGCCGCCGCCTTCGACCCGGAGGATCCCGCCTGGCGGGCCCTGGTGGAGGAGTTCATCACGCGCGCGCGGGCCGCGGATCCGGACGAGGCCGCCGACGTCGCACGACACGTGGAACAGCTAGAGGAACACTGGGCCGGCCTCGTCGACCGGGCACATCCGCTGGGAGGGCTCCGATATACCGACGGCGGGCGTGAACGTATCCAGCTGCTGAGGCAGTTCGACAAGCCCGGGCCGGGATGGCCGACACTCGACTCCATGCGCAACGTCGACACGGACGCCCGGGTGCTGGTGCGGGGGGAGGGGCAGTGACGGACCGTCGGTTGCGGCGTATGCAGGCTCTCTCACCGTTCGGCGTCGGCGCCATCGTGGACATGCTGGGTGAATCCTTCGTCGCGGAGGACGTAACCCGTTGGAAGGGGCGGCGGATGACTCTGGCCGCCCCACGCATCGCGGCACACTTCGGCGTCGAGGAGCTACGCCTTCCCCCGGCGCCGCGCGACGGTGGGCTACCCTACTACCGCTTCCCGCAGTGGCTGTTCTGCGGCACGTGCCGCACGATGACGCAGTGGAGCGTCCGCCGGGAGCAGCCGGGGAGAATACCCCGCTGCCAGCACTGCAAACGTAATCCCCAGCTGGTACCTATGAGGTTTGTGGCGGTGTGCGGCAACGGCCATCTCGACGACGTCCCCTGGGTGCGGTGGGCCCACTCCGGGGGCGGCCGGGGACGCGAGCAACGCCAGTGCGGGCGCGCCGAGCTGCAGTTCGATCACCTGACGACCGTGGGCGGCGGACTGGAGTCACTCCGGGTCCGGTGCCGGACCTGCCGGGCCGACAGGAACCTCGCGGACCTCACGTCGCCCGGCGCCCTCGGACGCATCAACATCCAGTGCCGCGGGCGGCAGCCCTGGCAGCGTGATACCGAGGCGGTGACCTGCGATCAGACACCCGTGGTCCTGCAGCGGGGTGCATCGAGCGTTTACTTCCCGGATACCGGATCCGCGATCGACCTTCCGCCCGATTCCGACTGGGTCACCTGGGGCGGCACGGCTGCGCGGGTCGAACAGAACCAGTACTTCCTTCTACTCCACAAGGAACCCGAGAGCGGTATCCGTGAACACCTGATCCGCATGATCGCCGAGCAGGAGAACGTCAAGGAGCAACAGGTCACCGCCATCCTGAACGACCGGCTCGGCGTCACCGGCGCCCAGGCCGGCTCGGGCACCTCCGAGGAGCTGGCGGAGCGCGAGTGGCATGCGTTGACCAACCCCAGGGGCGGACACCACCCGGACGACCGCTTCATCACGCGGCGCACCCCGTTCCCGGCGTCGGAGGGGCACGGCCGGTTGGACCCCGTCGTCGATCAGATGAAGTCGGCCATCTCCGACATCGTTCTCGTCGACCGCCTGCGCGAGGTCAGGGTTCTGAAGGGCTTCCGCCGTCACACCATGGATGTCCGTATTCCGGCCGACCTCGGAACACGCAGTGCGTCCCTACCCGCCGTAGAGGTGTACGGCGAGGGCATCTTCATCGTCTTCGACGAGGACAACCTCCGGCGGTGGGAACTGCAGACCCCGGTGGTGCGCAACGCCGCCACACTCCACAAGCGGTTCGCCGGCAGCATGCACGCCAGGTGGATCGAGAGCACACCCACACCCCGACTCATCCTTCTGCACACCATCGCCCATATTCTGATGCGGCAACTGACGTTCGACGCCGGCTATCCCTCCTCGTCGCTGCGCGAACGCATCTACGCGAGCACTCCGGATGCCGACACATCGATGGCCGGAGTACTGATCTACACCGCTGCCGGCGATGCCGAAGGCACTCTCGGTGGGCTCGCCCGATCCGGCCAGGCTGAGCGGCTCGTCACCACCCTCGCCGCCACCCTCGCCGCCGCCCGATGGTGCTCGCTCGATCCGGTGTGCCGGGAGTCGAAAGCCCAGGGCCCGGCCGGACTCTCGATGGCGGCCTGCCACGCCTGCGCGCTCGTCCCCGAGACCAGTTGCACCATGGGCAACGTGCTCCTGGACCGGACTCTCGTGATCGACGACGAATACGGGTTCATGCGTGACCCCCTCGCCGAGCTCATCGCCGTGCAGGCGGCCACGACGTGACTCTGCTACTGCCGCCGTTGCTGGACCTTAGTCCCGCTCAACGGGAGGTTCTCGCTCTGCCGTTCGAGGAGTCACACCTCGTCACCGGTAGTCCCGGGGCCGGCAAGACCATCACGGCGATCTACCGGGCAGCGGCCCTGCACCGATCAGGCAGACCGACCGTCATGCTCATGTACAGCAAGGTGCTGTCTGCCTACACGCGCGCCGCAGTGGCGCAGATCGGAGCGGCTGATGTCGCGACCACCTACCACAAATGGCTCCACGCCTTCTGGCAGAAGCACTACCGCCGGAGCCCGCCGAAGCTCGACCGGTACGACATCGACTGGATGGCCTGCCTGACCAAGATCGTCAGCGATCCGCCGGTCATGGAACAACGGCCGTACCTCGTCGTCGACGAGGGCCAGGACATGCCGGCTGACTTCTACCTCGCCCTCGGAGCCCTGTCCTCGTCGGTGACCGTGTTCGCCGACGAGAACCAACGCATCGGGCTCCGTCAGAGCACCCTCCGAGAGATCGTCGCCGCGGCAGGAACCAAGCCGCCTGTGGCCCTTCCACGCACTGTGCGCAACAGTCGGCAGATCCGCGACCTCGCTGAACACTTCTGCCCCGGCAGCAGGACCACGGACCTGCTGCCGGACGGTCCTGCACCTCGCCTGATCAGGGTGCCGCACAAGGCCGACGTGGCTGACCAGCTCCTCCTACAGGAGAAGCAGCACCCGAACGAGACCATCGGCGTGGTGTCCCACCGCAGCAGGGACCTGTTCTACTACCACCATCAGTTGAACCAACGCACCGTCAATCCGTTGCAGGGTTACGTCAGCGGACGCCGTACCGGAACTCTTTCCGATCCCGCCTTCAGCGGCCCTGGGATCAAGCTGATCACCTGGCAGAGCGTGAAGGGTCTCGAATTCGACTCGGTGGTGGTCCCGGAACTCCAGACCGTTCCCGGCGACGTCGCCAGCGACAGCATGCGGATGAACCTGTACGTGCTCGTCACACGGGCGCGGCGTCACCTCACCTTCATGTATTCGGGAGTGGGTGAGCCGGCGCTCGTGGACGCCTTACCGAAGCATCTGCTGGACCTGTCGCAATACACGCCCTGAGTGCTGGTGGTCGTGGCCTGTCTGCATCTCGAACGGCCCGGTGAGGAGATACGTACACCGGCAACGTCTACCTCGATCCAAGTTGTGCGGGCGGCGGTTGTTCAGGAGAAGTCGGACCGGTGCTGCCGCCAGTGTTTCTCTATCCAGCCGATCTGTCCGCGATCCAACCTGATCGCGAGCGGCCGGCCCTGCAGAGGCGTGTAGGCCGGGTATCTGGCCAGTTCATCCCGCAGGCTGATCGTGAGGGTGCCCGGGTCTACGGCAATGTCCCCCTGATCGAAGAGCCGGTGAATATCCCGTCTCAGGAGCAGCCCGCCATCGTCGTGATGCTGGCCGACTGCTGCGTAGCTGTACAGGTGCGCCGCTTCCAGCGCCGCAACGGGGCCGGGACCGGTGAAAGCGCATACCGGTCCGAAGGACGCAAGTAGGCGTTGCCTGAACCCACGCTGACCCACGCGGACGCGCACTCTCGCCGGTCGATGGCCTTCCGGACGTGACTGGACCCACCGGGTTGCGTCCTCGAGGAAAGTTGCACCCCTTCCCCTGCCGGCACTGCGCAGTGCCTTGACAAAAGCGTCCCACACGAGCGGACGCATGCTCAGCTGGGATTTCGGGGAGACACAGAGGCTGCGCAGAGTCCTTCCGTCCAGGCAGCGGCCGAGGTCGAGCCAGTTGGCGTCGTGGCGCGACCTGAAAGTCTCGACACGTTCCACGCGGGTGGTGGCAACGTCAAAGGTGTCCGAGCACGGGAAGCACCTGAACTGCGGTGATTGACGCTTACGCCTCTTGATGTCCGCCCTGTTGCAGCGGGGACACCGGTAAAGGATCTTCTCAGCGTGGCCGGTCTCGATCTCCTCGATCAGGGAGGCGCCGATGACTGCCTCCCTGTCCCACAGGACGATCCGGTCACCAACGGCCACGGTCCGGGCGTTCGGAACGGTGCTGTCCCAGCTGTAGTGGGCGTCCGGGTCGTCGTCGTAGCCGTCGTTCCCGCCGTGCTGTCGATCCGCACCGACAGCAAGCATCAGCCATGCCCTGGGCAGACCAGCATCCACCGCCACAGTCGCCTCCCTTTCGTGCGCGGGAGAGAACCTATCTGACGGTTGCGACACTCGCCCGGCCCGCCGAAGACGGTCGGAGCAATGATCGGAGCCGGACCGCCGGAGCGGGCGTGGTGATCATGAGCATGGGCCAGATAGTCGGTGTACCCATCGAACGGTCCAACGGCTGAACTCAGCCCGTATATGTTTTCCATGTCAGTCACAATCCGGCACGGACCGACTGCGCCACGTGGGATAACCTCAGCGGGCGTCACCCGTTCCACCCAATGCGCTGCGAGCTGCGCGAATGCTGAGGAGAGTCGGTGACACGAGCAAGGTCTGGCTGTACAATCGCCAGCGCACATTGGCGTTTAGTAGTACATGGTTTCTCTTGGAGGGGCGCCGCCGCTCACTCGTAGTTCGCTCTTTGCACTTCGTGCGTTCTTGGGGCGTCCATGAGAAGTGACACGAGGTCTTCGAGGATAATGAGGTCGCAGTGACGTGCGCCAGAGTCAGGATCTTGAAGAACGTGGGTTACTCCATGGTACTCACGCTGAGATACGTTTTCCGGCAGCAGAAGGGAAGTGACTGCGAATCTCTCCCGCCACTGCTCGCCCATCTTCCATGCCACGCACAGATCGATGTCCTTGAGATTCTTTTCCTGTGCATCTAGGTCGTTGAGTAGACCATCGACAGAATATTTGTATTCCAGCACCTTGGGCTGAGTAACTTTTCCGTGAAGTCCATCAAGCACCTGTGCATCGATGCCCAGCGGATTGCTGTCCTCGTCGAATTCAAGTAACTCGCGATCGTGCTGAAAATTGATCCGGAAAAGGCTGTCGTACTTGAATCGCTCGTTCGTCGACATGATGGACAGGCCGCGCACCACCCCGCCGGAAATGATCTCATGAAACAGGGCGATCGCATCTTGCTCACGCGTAGGGGTGGAGGTGATGCTAATTCGCTTCGTTGGGGCGAAGAAGTGTTCAGAAGAAAGAAGGAGGGGTGAAGCTGCTTCATGTTTGATCATCTCCTCTTTCCAGTCGTCAAGCTTAAGCTCTCGATCGAGATCGGGGGCGATGCCGGAGTCACGCTTCATGCTGGAGCGTAGCCGCGTGATTGGCCCTTGGACAATTGCAACAGCGACATCGGTGGCGAAATCGACAAGCGGCTTGGCGAAGCCCTTTCTGCCAAGGTCCGGGGTATAGTTCTTAAAGTGGATGAGGAGGTGGACCTGATTCTGTCGACCGGTATACCTGGTTAAGGGAACCTGAATTACGTCGCCCTGCGGCATCCCGTTCGCAGCAAGCTGAATTCCTGCCTTCAGCACCTGCATGTTGCCTCGGACGCCCAACTTCTCGTTGAACACCTTCCAGAGCTTGGTGGTGTAGCCATACTCAACCCGTATGGTCGGCTTGTGTGTTTCGATTACCTCCTGGTGCTCTGTGAACACGTCAGGGGCAAGAATTCTCTTGCAGTCGATTGGGTCATACTCATCATATATGAAGTCAAGCTGCCGATATGCGTTCGGCAACGGCTTTGAAGGCCCATATTTCTCGAAGAACTCAGATGCCTTCTGCTCTACATCTCTGATGCGAGCGGACTTGCTCTTCTCCTCGTGCAGCCAGAGATAAGAAATGCCGCCAGTGGTTGAAGTCGAGATTTCCCCACCGGCGATGCAAACCACTTCGACCTTCTTGTCCGACGCCGGTTCTACAGAGCCGATCCCGGTCTTCACCCTCAGGATAGTAAGCCATGTTTCTGCGTTTCTGGCAGACAGCCAACTTAGTTTTCTCGGCTGCGTTTGCCCGTCGAAGCGAACGGTTACAGATGTGCCTCGATCCATCTCTCGGAAGCTGTCATCGATGTCGGGATTTGGATCGGGTTCAACGAGCGGAGCATCGCTGCTGCTCGGCCCTTTCAGCCATGCGCGGCCGCCTAGGATCCGTCCGCAAGACTCATTTCCAAGCCCTCGGGTGTGCACTCGGAGATAATTGAACCCGTAGGCAAGGTACGTCGCTCCGACACCTTTATGGCCACGCGATGTGGCTTCCTCTTTGAATGAGAAGTTCGGCGCTAGGAAACGCTGAAACTCTTCATAGGTCATGCCGCATCCGTTGTCGGAGACTGTCAACTGATTCTCGTCCAGGTCAACAATAATGCGCAGCTGTTGTGAGTAGTTGCCGCTTGTTCCCGCCAACTCTTCGTCGCGTGCCCGTTTCTCCAGAGCGTCTAGCCCATTTTGGACTAGCTCGCAGAATGGGTCGTACCATCCTACGTACGAGCTTAAAATGTTCTCGATCTCACGCCTCAGGGCCCGCTGCGCTGCCAGGCTGTTTTCTAGCCGGCCCTTTACCTGCAGCGGATCAAAGGCGGCGAAGGACTGATTAACGGCCACAGTGGAGGTCACGACCGTAGGATAGTGGTTCCGTCGATGCACATGCATCAGACACTCGGAGACATGCGTTGACCAACACGCCGCATGGCGGGAACGCCGCGTGGGACGCCGGGCCGACATGACGTGCAGCAATGCGTGACTTCCGCCCAGTTCACGGTTGCTGAAGGGTCACGACGACACCGTGCCCTGACGCGTCAGCCAGAGCCTGCAAGACGGTCAGGATCTCGCGCTCTCAGCGACACCGGTGGGTCGACGCCACGGACCCAGTCCAGCTCGGCGAGGAAGGACCGCAGGGCCACTACCTGCGCCCGGGTCACCGCAGCCACCAGCGCGTCGGCCACCAGCGCCCTAGCAGGTGCTCGGTCAGCTGTCGGCGGTCGTCGGCGGGCAGCGTCTCGACCAGTGCGGTCACGGTGTAACGCCACTTGACCGAGAGTGTCTGCCGCCAGTGCACCGGCCCCGGGACGCAGGGCGTGCAGCCGGTCGACGATGTCGAGCAGCATCTGCGCGGCCTGCCGCTGGTCGATCGATAGGACTGGTGTGACGCCGTTCGCGCCGGAGTTGATGCGGACAACGACTTCCTCGCCTGGTTTGCCGACAGAGCTGCGGCACGGCTGCATCTGCGAGCGTTCACTGAGATGACGGGTGGTAGTCGATGAACGAGCGTTCGGCGGCGGAGGGTCGCTGGTGCAGTTCTCCAGCGCTGCTGCGCAGTCGGGCCGGCCGTGAGATCTCACGATCGTCTCACGGACGGCCCGGGACGGCCCGGTAGAGCCCGGCCTGCCTCGGACCGCCTCCTGCCGATGAGCTGCATATTCGGCAGGAGGCGGTATCGTCCGGCAGCCGCCGGTAGGCCTGCTAGTTCACTGGGGGTCAAGGGGTCGTCGGTTCGAATCCGGCCGTCCCGACAAAGAAAAAGCCCTGACCAGCGGGAACACTGGTCAGGGCTTTGATTTTCTTCGATGGAGATTTGAACCGCCCCCCGAAAACCCCCCGTTTACGCGGTGCGGCAACCAAGTTCGTCATCGGTGTGCATCGTTCTCTCCTGACGGCGATCCTTGGTTGCTCGGGTGGCTGCCGAGCCGTTCGAGGATGCCGGACACGTCTGGGGCTTGTACCGGCTTGGCGATGTAGTAGGTGTCGGTGACCTCCTCGCTGGAGTGCCCGAGTTGCGCTGCCGCGCTCTTGGTATCGATCTCCTCCTTGATGAGGGTGGCGACGGTCTTTCGGAAGGTGTGCGGGGTGACCCAGTCGAGGTCGGCTTCGGCGCGGGCCTGGCGCCACTGACGGCGGACGTTGTTGGGGGAGAGCCAGGTGCCTCGTCGGGAAGCGAAGATCGCGTCGTGGGGGTTGTCCGCGGCGGTGAGTTTGCGGGCCATGAGCATGCCGACCGCGAACCGGGGGAGGACGACCCTCCGGTAGCCGGCGTCGCTCTTGGTCCAGGGCTGTCGGAAGAAGCCCTGGCTCTTGATGAAGACCAGCGTTCCGCAGATCGTCAGGGTTGGTCGTTCGGCGGCGAGGTCCAGGTCCTCCCAGCGGAGGGCCAGGATCTCGCCGATACGGGCGCCGGTGGCGAGCATGAGGTCGACGACGTCGGCCAGGTCGCCGCGGTGCCGAGGCCCGGGCTTACCAGGGATAGGTCGCTGCCATTCGCGGATCGCCGTACGGACGGCTTGGAGTTGCTCGGCGGACAGGACGACGACGGTGCGGCGGGGTTTGCGGAGTCGGCCGGTGTCGCGGACCGGGTTGGTGGGGATGGCGCCGTGGCGTACGGCCAGAGCGAACATCTGACTGAGGACGACCTTCACGCCTTTGGCGGCTGAAGGGCGGTCCTTGGCGATGTCGCGCAGGAACCGGTCGAGGCGTCCGACGCTGGCTTCCCGGATTCGGAGGTTGCCGAGGGCGGGCAGGATCGAGGTGCGGACGCTGGTCGCGTATCGGTGGATGGTTTGTGGCGCGATGCGTTCCTCGGCGGTGATCTCTTCGACCCACAGTTCGGCGAGGGCACTGATGCGCGTTTCGCGGGTGATCTCGTCGTCGGTGGGGGTGGCACGGTCGCGGAGTTTGACCTTCAAGGCCCGTTCGGCGGCCGGTCCTGTGGTGTCGGTGGCTTCGATGTCGCGGGTGATGCCGTCGTAGTCGCGGAACCGGGCGCGTGCCCGGAATCTCTTCGGACCGAGTTTCTCGATCCGGATTTTTCCGGAGGTGCCATGGCCAGTTCAGGTCGGGCCATGGTTCACCGCTCCGCGTCGGTGTGGTCTTCGAGCCAGCGCTCGACCTCGCTGCGCCGGTAGCGCAGGGTGTTGCCGACGCGGATGGCGCGAGGGCCCTTGCCTCGGCTGTGCCAGGCGTAGAGGGTGTTCTTGGGCTTGCCCAACCAGGCCGCGAGGTCGTCGATGGTCAGGAGTGGGTCTGGCCGCCATTCGGAGGCGGCGGGGCCGTTCATCGCCCGTCCAGGACGTCGGTCGAACCGGGCTGCCAGCGCCGCGTCGTGCGGTTGGCAGTCGGCCGGCGTGCGTCGGCACCTGGTCTGAATTCCGGGCCGGTTCGGGGTCGGGGCGGGCATGGATCGTGCTTCCTTTCGTTGGCCCGGCGTTGCTGGGGCCGGGGGTGAACGGGGTCGTCGCTACGACCCGCGGGTGCGGCATCTGACAGCTGTGGCCGTCTATCCATCCGTCGTGTCCCCCAGGGGTCAAGCCAAGGGCTGGGCTTGTCCTCGAAGAGGCATCGCAGGCTCTGTATCGATCGCGGACGGACGGCGTCCCCCTGGTCCTGCGGACCGCTGGATGGCGGGCAGAGGGCGTCAGTCGAGCCCTCGCTCGCCAGTTGCGAGACGCGGTGCGTCCCCGTACCGAGCTGGGTGTGGAAACGTGCGATCCGGGTCGCGGTGCTTGTGCGCCCGGTCATCTCGATGCAGATTGGGAAGTTCTGGAGTGTTCTCATCGTCAGTTGCCTTTCGGTCAGGCTGATGTGTGGGTTGGTGCTGGTCGTGGTCTGCGATATCCGGGCGCGTGGAACCGGTGACCTCCTTGCGTCAGAGGGCATGCGTGGCTGGCCCGCCGAGCGAGAGGCTCGGCAGGCTGGCTGGATTGAATGGACGGCCCGCCGATCTCGGCGGGCCGTCATCTGTTGGAGCGCTGCCTGGTGCTCACGCCGGTGGCGCCGTCATTGGCCGGACAGCGGTGAGTCCCGAGGGTTGGCGCCGGTGTTTGCTCTGACGACTCGTCAGGCTGTGTGGCTGCTGCCCGCGAGTCGGCGCAATGCCTGCCCGGCGCCGGGGTAGGCGAGCCGCAATGTGTAGGCGGCGAGTTGGACGGCCCACCAGGTGAGGGCGACGAGGTAACCGACCAGCAGGGCGCTGCTGGTGTCGCTGGTGAAGACGATGGCGTAGCCGATGGCGAGGCCGGGGACCGTGATGGTGCGGGTGGTGCGGCTTCGGCTGGTGGTCAGGGCGGTGGCGATGCCGAGCAGTGCTGCTCCGGCGCTGCCGATGAGGCCGGGCATGCCGGTCAGGTCGACCGGTGGGGTGAGGGTGATCGCCGCGCGCATGAGGCAGATGCCGGTGGCGGCTACGGCGGCGGGCAGGGCCGCCGGACGGGTGCGCGCGAGCCAGTTGGACAGGTGCGGAGCCGCGATGCGGGGAGCGGTGGCGGCGATGATCGCCGCGCAGGCGGCGAGGGGGAGCGCGGAGCCGAGGGTCCATTTCAGGTATGGCTCGTAGCCGAACTGGACGGCGGTGCCGGTGGCGAGGCCGTAGAGGGCGGCGGCGGTTGATCCGCCGACGGCGGCGGCGAGGTATCCGCGTCTGATGAGGTGGCCGGTGGTGGGTCTAGTGGTGGCTGCGTCGGTGGTGCCGGCGAGCCAGGTGGTGGGGGCGAGGTGCGCCACGGCGAATGCGGTGAGCATGGTGAGGGCACCGGCGATGCCCAGTTGAGGCAGGGAGAGGCGGACGCCGACGACTTGGACGGAGTAGGTCGTGACGATGTCCGCGGTGAGGATGGTCTGTAGGAGCACGGTGAGCGAGCAGACGCCGAGGATGATGGCGCTGGTCAGGTCACGGACGCGGAGCCGAACTCGTGGCAGTGCGGTGTCGTTGGCGGTGCTTGTTGTCTGGTGATGGGCTGCGGTGAGCGCTAGGGCGCCGTCTGTCAATCCCCTGGAATCGTGGAGGGCTCCGTTATGCGGCCTGGGCCTCCAGGGCGCGGGTCTCTGGTCGTTCGTAGTCGGCGGGTGAGCGCCAG
>NZ_JBEZGA010000019.1:0-119904 GCF_040649715.1 Micromonospora sp. NPDC048887
CGTCGGGGTACTTCTTCGGTGCTGCCACGGACGACTTCCTCCCCCACGGCCATCAGACCATGGTCAAGAAGCTCCATGAAAGCGGGGGTGGCTCAAGCCGAGCAAACGGGGCAAGAGCACGGCTAGAACCGCCGTGGCTGGTCAACGACAGTCGCTGCCGGTTCCCCTTCGACGGCCTGGCTACGGCGAGATCTTTGCCTCCGGACGCAATCTCACCGGGAGTCGGAGGCTGGACGGTGAAGCCAAGTTACGTAAAGCGGTTCCATCAGTCACAATGGATGTCATGGTCGATCAAGGGTTCAGCTCACTGGTACAGCGGCTGTACGACATCGATATGGCACTCGCCGCGCTAGGGAAGCTGTCAACGGCAGCGCACGACGACGAGAGCGCGCTCGACTACGCGGACGGACTTGGCTGGGAGGTGCTGACAAGATCAGCAACCCATGTTTCCGCCATCCTAAGTACGAAGGTGACGGCAGAACAGCTAGCGCAGATAGCAGCGAGCGGCGCGACGGACATTCTGACCGCAGCCTTAACGCGTGAGCGGCCCAGGACCAGAAAGGCATTCGAAAAAGCGATCGTGGTGTCCTCGCCATCGCATACGAATCGGCCCCAGGATCTTCAGCGCGGTGCCATTGCAGGAATCGCGTTGGCAATCGGCGTCGGCGTCTTAGCAGCCACCACCGGAGCACCTTTGGCTGCACTCGCAGTAGGCGAGTCCGTGGCCAAGGAAATAATAAAGGCGGCGATTACGGGGGCGGTCTCCGGCCTGGTGACCGAAAGCGCGACCCGTCTTGTTACGCGCTCCACTCCTCAACCCGAAGGAGACCCCCCTATGGGGGGGCTTCCACTCATCAACACCCCCTTGACGCAAGCGCCGCAGGACCAAGATAAAATTGCCCATCGTCTCGAGCAGCTCGCGCCCATGACCGAGCAACCTCCAGCCCAGGGCGACCACACATCATCTAGAACAGGTCATGACGGTTTCTCGCACTAGTGCTTGATCTTTGCGGCGGTACTACTTTATCCGAACTAGTGCCTCTTCGGTGTGAAGGAACGACCGGCCGTCAATGAGCTGCGCGAGTCTTAGGGCTCTACTGCACGAACGGTCCGCCAGCGTCCAGGGACGTCCGGCCTTGCTCGCACCCGTCGTCACTCATTTAGTCACTCAGGCCGAGGCAGCTCTAGGGACGGCCCGTCGGGTTCCAAGACACCTGTCGCCGCGACGGTGCCCCGTCGCATCACCGAGCTGCCGCCCGGCTAGCTCCAGCCGCGCGAGGGCGGGCTCCCCGGCCGGGCCGTCCACGCAAGTGTGCCCTACGTCGAGCGAATGTAGGCCGATGCCTCCACGGACGGTTTGGAAGCTGCCGAGCATCAGCTTGGGAATCGGGTTGATCGGGATCAGGAGGTCTAGTGTCGGCTGGTCGTAGAAGAACGGGCCTCCTAGCCAACCTCTCCGGCCGCCCTCTGCTGCCTGATGTTGACCGCTGCGTCGGGCACGGACCGGCTTCATGGCGTCTTGTCTTGCTGGCGACCAACCCCACGAGGCCGCAGGCCGTTTGTCGTACCTGCCGGTCACACTCAGTGCATGGATATCGCATTGAAGACAGAGGTTCACGGCGGAACTCCGCCCCCGCGTCGTGTCCGAGTGGAGGGCATTGACGAGATCGGCACCGAGATCGAGACCAGGCAGACCAGGGACGGAAATCACTACCTCTCGACGGTGCTGTTCGAGAGCACCGGTGAGTGCCGGACCTTCCTGGCGAAGAAGGTGACCACCGCGTAGGTCAAGGGAGCTGCTGCCCATCCGCCCGCGCGCCTCTAGCCATCCCGTCGGCCTTCGTCCGCACACCGTGGATCAGGTGGGGCCTGCCCGGTCAAGGTGGAGCACCCTACGTCTGAACGACCTTGACCGGGCAGGCCCCACCTGATCGGCTTCGCCCGGACGGAGGTTGTCGGGGTGGCGTCACCATCCCAGAGTGCCCGAGCGCCCCGCCGGAGGCACTGTCTGTGTCTTGTCTTCCCCAAAGCCCCGGACCTGCCATCGACCATGGCGGCCCGGGGCTTCTTCGTATGTCGCGCCGCCGGCGGGCTGGCAACCGCGTGCCAGCGGCCGAAGGCCAGAGGCAACGCGGCGGGCCGACAGGCCCGGCCCAGGTTCGGCGGCGCGCGCGGCCTGCGAAGCGGGCCGCCTTGATCCCGTACAGAAACTCCTCACACGCCTACTCGCCTCGGCGGTCCACTCTGACGTCAGCACCGGGTGGCCCAAGCGGCCTACCCTGACTCAGTGCTCGCGACCGACGCCCCGAAGATCACTGATTGGATGCAGGCCTGGGGAAGCATCGCCGGCCTAGTTATGTCGACGGTGGCCGTCCTCTTTACTGGCCTCCTGCTCCGTCACGAAATACGCATCCGGAGAGAAGAGAAAGAAAGTACCGACTCTGGCCAGGCCCAACTGGTAGTTGTCGGCGTAGAGCACTACGTGGGGAACGAAGAGAGCGGGTGGACTGGTGTCACCTGGTTTGTCCAAAACGAGAGCACGGCACCGATTTCAAATCTGATTGTCTCACCTCAGCTAGCCGACGAAATCGATTACGAGTTATTTGCTGGCCAGAACTTCCTGCACCGGTCGACGGATATCGTCATCGCAAATTCGCGGGTCCGGGGCAACTGGCGATTTGATGATTCCAAGCCGTGGGGTTCCTGGAAGGAACGTAAACCACGACCCTTCGTACTCGAAATCATGTTCAAAGATGCCGCTGGCATTCCTTGGCACCGCAGGGGAAATGAGCAGCCCACCCGGGGCCGGATTGTGCCTCAAGATAGCTCACTTATCCAGCTCGCTGCCGAGGCCTACGGTGCCCCATTCTGGCTACGCCATCCCGGTCGATGGATCCGCCGCCATATTGTGGTAAGGCGTCGCCGACTGGTCAAACACCTTCAAACAAAGGTTGACAAGAAGTGGGGGCTTGATGAGGACTCGCACTGACTCAGCCCGGCCATAGCGCCTGCGGCTCAGCTCCGAACTACTGCGGCCGCAGATCCTGGCCTTCACCGTCGGCAAGTCCGCAGCCCGCAGGACCGCGTGACGGTCAATGCAGGTCGGCGAAGACGGCGCTGGCACGCCCGTGCACTGGTCGATCAAAAATGACACCCTCACAGCCCTGATCGGTCCCGGCAATGAAACCTGGCATACCGCCATCTCCATGCCCCTCTTCACCTGCTGGTCATCCGCTCTCGGGCAAGCGATGCCCGCCCCTCGACTGGCATGAGGGCCTGGTCAGCCTCTACAACTGTGAGCGCCAGAGCCGTAGCCTGGCACGGTGAACCGTCTAGCTGACCGAGCCGTTCAACTCTCTGAGGAATGCCTGTCTGCGGCTCTTCCTCGTCGGTGGAAGCACGTGCAGGCCGTCGGAGCGAAGGCTGAGAGCCTTGGCCGACTCGTCGGGGATGACGCAGAACTGCTCGCTGCTGCGGGATGGCTGCATGACATCGGCTACGCCCCTGACATCGTTGACACCGGCTTTCATGCGCTGGATGGTGCTCGATGGTTGCTCCGGCAGGGTTTCCAACCACGTCTGGCAAGCCTGGTCGCCCATCACTCGTGCGCCTCGTACGAAGCTGAGGAACGGGGGTTGAAGCCTGCCCTCATGGCGGAGTTTCCCCTCGAACAGTCGCCGACGTCCGATGCTCTCTGGTTCGCCGACATGACTACCGGGCCTGACGGCCAGGACCTCACCGTGGATGAACGGTTGGCGGAGATCCGCGAGCGATACGGCCCGGATGATCTGGTGACGCGCTTCTGGATGAAAGCGGAAGCGCCGCTGCTTGAAGCTGTCCGTCGAACGGAAGAACGGCTGACGGCCTAGCCGATGTACGGCTGCTGCCGGTTTTCGTAGCCGTGGGCAATCCGTAGCCGCATTGACGGGTGGATCGAGAGGTCAGCCAGCTCGTCGCGTGCGACCCACCGCACCTCGGAGGACTCGTCGCTCGGGGTTGGCTCACCACTGACGTAGCGGCCACGAAAGCAGATCGAGAACTGCTGCCGCACCTCGCCATCGCTGTACTCGACCACATGATTCGGGTTGGTGTAGATCCCGACCATGCCGGTCACCGCTACCTCTACGCCGGCCTCCTCGCGCGTCTCACGGACAGCCGTCTCGGCGATGTACTCCCCGAAGTCCTGGCCGCCGCCGGGCAGCGCCCAAAGTCCGTTGTCGGTCCGCTGGATGAGGAGTACCCGGCCCAGCTCATCCTGCACGAAGACGGTGACTGCAACCACGATGCTGTTCGGCTTCGGGGCGTTCGGGTCGTTGAAGTGCTCGGTCCGGGCCATGGTCCTAGCCTCCCATCGGCGGCGACTCAGTGCTCAGGCCAGACGGCCCGCTTCTTCCCGAGTACCTGCTTGAAGCTGGCGACGTAGTTGTCGAACAGCTCCGCTCCGCCGATGCGCCGGAGATGCAACACCGGGGCGTAGGCGGCGGGTGTGCCGTAGAGGTGAGTGTTAACCAGCATCTCGTCATCGAAGCGGTAGATGGAGTTGTAGAGGATCGTGTCGTGGTAGTAGATCCCGACGGTGTCCAGGTCTCGTAGCTCTTTGTAGAAGGCAAGCGCGTTCAGAATCTTGCTCGACATGGCAGCGCCGATGCCCTCGTCGTTCCCTCGCTCGGCGATGTGCTTGCCGTCGGGATCGCCGAATAGCAACTCCACCTGGGCGCCTGCGAGCGCCTTCTCGCGAAGCGTCGGCACCCATCGGTGGTTGAACTCGGGCAGGAACAGGCCGCCGTAGACCAGGACGCCGATCTGTCGGGTGGCCTTCTCCAAGAGCTGCTGCCAGAGGTCAGTCGGGACGGCTCCGCGGCGAGGGTAGATGTGGACCACCTCGGACTGGCTGACCTGCGCCGCTCGTTGCGCCGGCAGAGCGTCCGGCCAGAGGTAGGACTCGCTCTCGTCCAGCAACTCAGCGATCGTGTGGCGATAGCGCGGGTATGGGTTCCGGTCCTGGGTGATCCAACGCTCGACGGTCTTCGGGTCGACACCAAGTCTCTCCGCGAGTACCCCAGGCGTCAGCCCTTTCGTCAGCATCCTGCTGCGTAGACGGTCGTTCGGCATGGACGCTCCTGCTCCTGAGCAACGGGACGACTTCGGGGACGACTTACCGTAGCAAGGACGTCCCTAGTCGTCCATATCTCGTGGTGAACTCGTCACTACCGATCGAAGCACCCTGATTCCAGAAGAGCTGCCGTCCAGGGAGGACGCATCCGGCCCGGCGATACGGGCTCAGCTCACGAGATGAAGGAGTCAGTCATGGGACGTCTGCTGCTGGACACCTCCCGGGTGTCGTACGAGGTGTCGGTCAACCCGGTGCCGAAGCTGGACCAGAACGGCCAGCAGAAGTTCGACCGGGAGACCAAGAACCCGATGTGGACCGTGCACCTCTACGCCCTGTCGGAGGGCAGCGCGGAGGTCATCAACGTGACGGTCGTGAACCCGGTGATGCCGCCGGTGACGGTCCGTCAGCCGGTGCAGCCGGTGGACCTGGAGGCGCTGCCCTGGGTCAACGACCGCGACGGCAAGGTCCGTTCGGGTGTGGCGTTCCGGGCCTCGGGCCTGACGCCGCTGGACACCGCCGCCTAGCGGCGGGCGTGTCATCTGCTCCAACAGAAGTGGTGGACACGGGCTCGCTGGTGATTGGCGTCGTCTGCGAGCCCGCGTCCTGTCAACAACTCCGGTCCCGTGTTGGGAGGACTTGTCGTGTCCAAGTCTACGTCGCGGTCCCCGTTCGGCTGGTCGAACCGTGGGGGCAACGTCACCGTCATCGAAGCTCCGATCGCCCGGTCCTACCGTCGCCGGGCCACCATCGCCTTCTGGGTCGTTCTCGGCGTCGTCGGCCTCCTGGCCGCCACCGTCGCCTCGCACTACCTGCACCCGATCGTGGGCGCCCTGCTCGGCGGTGTCATCGGCGCTGTGCTCGGCGCGGTGACGTTCGCGCTGATCGTGGCGTGGCCGGTCCTGCGCGTCTTCTGGCACTGGCTGCCGGAAATCGCGTTCGGCCTGGCCGCCGTCTACGGCTGGACCGCGCTGATGCAGTCGACCCCGCTGTGGGGCTCGCTGCTCGTCGTCGCCTTGGTCGTCGGCGTGCCGGCCGCTGTCGGCCCGGTTCGCCGCCGTGTCATGGCGCTCGTGTGGTGCCTGGTGGTGCGGCACCGGCTGCGGCTGTGTTTCGCCGCGTTCATCGCCACCAACCGGCACGGTTCGCTGCCGCTGATCCTGCCCGCCAAGCCGACCCCGGCCGGTGAGCGGGTGTGGGTGTGGCTGCGCCCCGGTCTGTCCCTGCGGGACTTGGAGCAGGACGGCCAGGTGCAGAAGCTCGCCGTCGCGTGCTGGGCCAACGAGGTCCGCGTCATGCGCGCCTCCCGCCGCTACGCCGCGCTGATCCGCCTGGACATCACCCGCCGCGAACCCCTCGCGGCAACCATCGTGTCCCCGCTGCCGGACCACGTCCCTACGGACATGCCCGCCAACGCCCCCACCTCCCCGGGCATGCCGCCGGTCGGCCTGGACCTGCCCGACGTGCCGGACACCCCGGCCACCCTCACCGCCGAGACTCCTCGGCCGCGCAAACCGCGCAACCCCACCACCGAGGCGAGCCCAACCAACGGGTTCGACCCCTCCGACTACGCCTAACCGACCGGGACGGCGCGGACCAGTACCCACCGGGTCAAGCGTCCGCGCCCTTCCCACCCTCACCCGCCTTTGACACGTACGTGTCAACCGACCCACCGGGAGCCCGTCATGGACCTCACCGACACCATCGAACTACCCGCCACGTCGGCCGACACGGTGCCGGTCGGCGCGGGCCTGTCCATCTTCGACCCGGTGTTCCTCGGCATCGACGAGTTCGGCCAGGCCGTCTACCTGCCGATGATCTACCGGAACATCCTCATCGGCGGTGAGCCCGGCGCGGGCAAGTCCTCGCTGTTGAACACCATCGTCGGCCACGCCGCCCTCTGCCCGGACGTGCGGCTGTGCCTGCTCGACGGCAAGCAGGTCGAACTCGGTCTGTGGCAGGACGCCGCCGACGTGTTCGTCGGCCCGGACATCGAGCACGCCATCCGCACCCTGCGCCGGGTGCAGACGGTGATGGACAACCGCTACTCGTTCCTGATGTCGCGCCGCCGCCGCAAGATCGGCCGCAACGACGTGTTCGGTCAGATCCTCGTCGCCTGCGACGAGATCGCCTACTTCTCCGCCACCGCCGGGGACAAGAAGACCCAGGAACTGTTCGCCGCGCTGCTGCGCGACATCGTGGCCCGTGGCCGTGCCGTCGGGATCATCGTCGCCGCCGCGACGCAGCGACCGTCCTCGGACATCATCCCGCCGTCGCTGCGGGACCTGTTCGCGTGGCGGTTCGCCGGCCGCTGCACCAACGACGTGTCCTCGGACATCATCCTCGGCCACGGCTGGTACGCCCGGGGCTTCTCGTCCAACACCATCGACCCGAACAACCAGGGCGAGGGCTTCCTCATCGCCGAAGGCGGCATCCCGAACCGCGTCAAGGCCGCCTACATGAGCGACACCGACATCATCCGCGTGGCCGACTACGCCGCCTGGACCCGCCGCCACGACAGCTCCGAGATCGGAGCGGCGGCGTGAACGGCCGGACCGCTGTCCCGACCCGCGTGGTGGACCTGGTGCTCGTCGGCACCGGTGAGGACGTCGCCGCGCTGACCGCCATCACCCGCAACGCGGGCGTACTCGTCTTCCGCTCCGCACCCACCGCCGCTGGCCCTCATGACGACCGGCAGCGGGTGTTCCTCCGGCTCCACCTGCACCACCGATAGAGGAACGGCCGACAGACCGGGACCTGCCCTAGGAAAGCTGCCCGATCTGTCGGCCCAACCACCGCCCACGAAAGGACGTGGCCGCCATGAACCCTACCCAAAAACCGACCACCACCCCCGGCGCGCTGGCCGACCTGACCCCGGCCGACATCCTGCGCTGCGCCGCCCGCTACCTGGAAATCCACGGCTGGATCAAGGGCACCTACTACAGCAACCAGGGCGGCACCTTCCCGCCCGCCTGCGCCGTCGGCGCGATCGGCATGGCCGCCCACGGCCGCCTCATCACCATCCCCGCCACCCACGGGGCCGGTGCCCGCGACTGCCGCCGCGCCGTCGATTACCTCACCGACTACCTGACCGACCTCGGCATCATCGCCTACGGCGACGACTGGAACACCGCTCCGACGGACGCGATCGAGTGGAACGACCGCGACGACCAGACCGCCGAGCAGGTCATCACCACGCTGCGCGCCGCCGCTGACAACTACGACTGGGACCACGCCACCGAGGACGACCTCGAAACCTACGCGGATGCCTGCGTCTGGGCTGAGAAGCACCCGACCCGTGACGGCTTCCTCGCCTGGCGGGCCGCCCGATGAGCACTGTCACCGCGCTGCCGACCGGCAACGTCCACGCCATCCTCGACCGCGCCGCCCTCTACCTGGGCCAGCACGGCTGGACGCCGACCGGTCTCTACGACGCCCATGACGGGTGCACCGCGAAGTGCGCCTGTCACCGCACCGGCCTCTACCCGGCGTCGATCCTCGGCGCGATCCGGGCGGCCGTGTTCGGCCGTCCCCGCTGGTACCTCACCGGCATCACCGACGCCGAACAGCACACCTACAGCGCCGCCGTCGAGTGGTTCAACACCTACCTCATCGCCGTCGGCCACGACGGCCAGCACGCCCCGGTCTTCGCCTGGGAGACCACCCCCGGCCGCACCCCGGCCCACGTCACGCAGGCGCTGTGCGCCGCCGCCATCGCCAACCGCAAGCACACCATCCGGAGGGCCGCATGAGCACCGCCGCCCACATCACCGACCTGACACGTACGTGTCAAGACGGCATCTCCACCGCCAACATCATCAGCGCTCTTGAATACGCATGGGCCGACATCCGCGATCGTCACCCCGAGGTGCCCGCAGCAGTCATCGTCGTGGGCTCGGGTTCTCCTACAAAGCCCAACCAGGGCATGAAGTGGGGTCACTTCGCCGCTCTGCGCTGGCAGCACGGCGACAACCAGCTCCCCGAAATCCTCATCTCCGGTGAGGGCCTGTCCCGCGAACCGGAAGCCGTGTTCACCACTCTCCTGCACGAGGCCACCCACGCCCTGGCCGACGCCCGGGGCATCCAGGACACCTCCCGCCAGGGCCGCTGGCACAACAAGCACTTCGCCACCCTCGCCGCCGAACTCGGCATGTCCACCACCAAGGACGACAAGCTCGGTTACTCCCCCTGCACCCTGACCGACCTCACCCGAGCCCGCTACCGGGCTGCACTCAACACGCTCGCCGACGCGCTGCGCTTCTACCGCCACCCCGAACCCACCGGGGAAGGCAAGCAGCGCACGAACAACAACAACGGCGTCTCGTGTGAATGCGAGTGCCCCCGCAAGCTGCGCATCTCCACCACGGCCTTCGAAGAAGGGCCGATCGTGTGCGCCGTCTGCTCGGCAGCGTTCCTGCCCGAGGACATCGACCGGGACACCTACGAACACCCCACCTTCGCCACCGGCACCACGACCGGCGACGACCACCAGGACCAGGACGAGGCCGACGACTCGGAGGACGACCCGATGGTCTTCTACGACCCGACCGGCGAGCGCTACGGCCTGCCGACCTACCCGTTCAAACTCGCTCCCGGCGACCTGCTGACCCGCCGTCAGCTCCGCGCCCGCGACCTTCGCCCCGGCGGCCAGGATCCCGCCGCGCAGATCCTCTGGCGTCGCGGCAAGCGCGTCGCCTACCTCTACCGCCTCGACCTCGCGCAACCCAAGCGCACCGCCACCGCCGCCCAACTGGCGGCCATCGACAAGGCGCTCGCCGCCCGGCGCACCTGCCCCGACTGCGGCCAGGTCAAGCCCTACTACATCCCCCGCCGTACCGGCACCTGCCTCGACTGCCAAGAGGTGACCTCATGACGTACCCGCCCACCGCTACCAAGGCGAAAAAGAACGGCCGCGTCTACGCCTATATCGGCGCGTTTTCTGGCGGAGTTGTCTCCGTCGCCGCGAACATCGCTCACTCGTTCATCGCCCCGAAAGACGCTCCGGCCGACTGGTCGCCGGAACCCGGTGCGGTGGTCTCTGCGGTCGTGTGGCCGCTGTTCCTGTTCATCGCCATCGAGATCCTTGCTCGTACGCCCTGGCCGACCGGCTGGGGCTGGAACGTGCTGCGCTGGGTCGGGCTGCCGCCCGTGGCCCTGGTCGCCGCGTTCGTGTCCTACCGGCACCTGTCCGGACTGCTCGACCACTACAACGAGGAAACCCTCGTCGTCTGGTTCGGTCCCCTCGCCGTGGATGGCCTGATGCTCATGGCCACCGCCGCACTACTCGCCACCGGAAACCGCACCACCCGGCCCACCGATCTCGTCCCGGCACCTGCGCCGGCCACCACCGCCGAGGCCCCGTCATCCGACATCCCCGCCTCGCCGCTGGTCCGCCCGGCCGCCGCGACCCCGGCCACCAACCCGATTCCCGACACCGATCCGCGTCCCATCGAACCCGTCAACCCGCCCACCTCTGGCGAGGACACCGACACCCCGACGACGGTCGAGCCGACCCCGGACACCGCCACGGACCCGATCCCGGCACCTGCGGCACCGGTTACCACCGGTCCGCCGCCCGCGCTGCTGTCCAACGCCCGGCTCGTCGCCGCCGCGCACGAAAAGGCCCACGGCGAACCGATCAACCCGGGCCAGCTCGCCGTCCGGCTGCGCGTACCGACCCACACGGCCGCCGACCTCCTGACGGCCCTCAACAACCCGACCACCATCAACGATCACCAGCACAACGGCACTGCCGTGGGAGCCACCGCGTGACCTCCTCGACGCTGCCTCTCGCACCCGGGACCACCACGGTCCCGGGTACGGGAGCCTCCGCCGACGCAGACACCGGCCACTGGCCCTGGGCTGTACCCACCTCCACCCGCCCCGCCGGTGACGGCTGGGTACGCGGCCACGATCCCCGGACCGTCGCCTCCGGCCGCGCCCGCGCCCAGGACCCGGACTACGCCGACTGGCTCGGCCACGTCCGCGCCGCGTCGGCGTGCAAGCACCCGATCCGGCTGGCGGGGCAGATCCACGTCAACGACCGTGACGGCAACCGCATGGTCACCATCGACACCGACACCATGCCCGACGGCGCGATCTACACCCCGTGCGGCAACCGCCGCGCCGCCGTCTGCCCGTCCTGCGCTGAGGTCTACCGCCGCGACACCTACCACCTCATCAAGGCCGGGCTACAGGGCGACCGGTGGGGACTGCCGCCGCTGCACGAACACATCGCCATCTTCCTCACCGCCACCGCGCCCTCGTTCGGACCGGTGCACCACCGAACGGTCAAAGTCCACGCCGCGGACTGCCGCCGCAAGGACGGCTGCACCTGCCGCGCGGACATCTGCCGTCCATTCGGCCGCGTCTGCCCTCACGGTGTCGAGCTGCGCTGCACCGCCCGGCACAAGGCCGGTGACAGCCACCTCGGGCAACCGTTCTGCCTGGACTGCTACGACCACGACGGACAGGTGGTGTGGAACCACGAAGCGCCTGAGTTGTGGCGCCGCACCATCCAACAGGTCGACCGCGAGTTGCGCCGTCTCGGCCGCGCCCATGGTGTCGAGCTGCGCCGCCGCTACATCAAGGTCTACGAGTTCCAGGCACGCGGCGTCGTGCACTACCACGCGCTGATCCGCCTCGACGGCTACAACCCCGACTGCCCGGAGGCGATCGTTCCGCCGCCAGCGGCCATCACCCGCGACATGTTCGAGGACGCGGCGCGGACGGCGTTCGTCAAGACCTCCTACACCTCCGCCGACCACCCCTCCAACGGCGGCCAGGGCTGGCACATCGCCTGGGGTGACAAGGGCCTGGACGTCAAGCACGTCAACGCCCCCGGCGGCACGGTGAACCTCGCCCAGATCACCGGCTACATCGCCAAGTACGTCACCAAGAGCACCGAGGTAACCGGTCTGGCCCTGCGCCGCGTCGATGACCTCACCGTGGACGTCCACGGCGACCCGGCAACCCACCTCGGCCGCCTCATCCGCGCCTGCTGGGACCTGGGCGAGCACCCGGCCTACGCGCGGCTGCGCCGCTACGCCCACCAGTTCGGCTACGGCGGGCACATCGCCACCAAGAGCCGCGCTTTCTCCGCAACCCTCGGCTTCATCCGCCACCAGCGCACCATCTGGCGGCGTACCGAAGGCCACCCCCACACCTGGGACGACGAACAAGCCGAGCAGGTCATCTACGAACTCGGCTACCACGCGACCGGCTGGATCAGCACCGGCGATGCCCTGCTGGCCAACACCGCCGCCGCCCAAGCTCGCGCACGACACCAAGCCGGACTCGACGCCCTGGCCGACGAACTCACCGCCGCCCGCGCGGCCCGATCCCTGGCCGCTTGACACGTACGTGTCAACGCCCGTGAACCCGTTCCTTGACAACTCCACAGCGCAAGCAACACCCCAGCCACCCGGTCCCGGAAGGAGCACCCATGCCGACACGTCCCCGCCCGCTGGTCGCGGTCCGGCTCATCGGCCCGACCGCCACCGTCACCACCCACGCCGTCACCATCGCGGCCCAGCTCGTCGCCCACCACGGCGGGCGCGAACGCGTCACCTGCCGCACCAGCACCCGCACCGCCGACTACAGCGGCGAAAGCCGCGCCTATATCACCATCACCAGGAAGGAGCCACAATGACCGCACCCACCCCGCTCCCACTGCCGGAACTGTGGTCGATCCAAGACACGGCCGCGTTCCTCCGTGTTCCCGTCGGAACGCTGTACCAATGGCGGCACCGCCGCACCGGCCCTCGCGCCTTCAAGGTCGGCCGCCACCTGCGCTACAACCCGGCCGACGTCCGGGCATGGCTGGAAGATCAGGCGGCCTGACATGCCCATCGATGATCTGTGGTACCTGAGCAAGCGTGGTCCGAACAACGAGCGTCTGAAGTCCAAGCGCTACGGGCGCGGGAAGCGGTGGCGCTGTCGATACGTCGACCGCAACGGGGAGGCGCGGGAACGTCTCTTTGATCGGAAGGTCGACGCGGAAGCCTGGGATGCCAAGGCACGCGCGGGGCTCGCCGAGGAAGTCCGGATCGATCAGGGGGAGCGCCGTCTGACCTTCCAGGACTACGGGGAGCGGTGGCGGCTGTCGCGTCAGATCGGGCAGGCCCTCGACTACCAGCGCCACACCGAATCTCGGCTGCGTCACCACCACTACCCGCACTTCGGGGACCGGCCGATCCGGGCGATCACCGTCACCGACGTCTTGGAGTGGGTGGCCACGCTGTTGCGCAACAACGTCGCGCAATCGTCGGTGAAGACCTACTTCGACCTGCTCAACAACATCATGAACTCGGCGGTGGCCGACAAGGTGATCCCCGACAACCCGTGCAAGTCCATCCGGCTGTTCGCGATCCTGCGGGGCTTCTCCCGCTCGCCGAAGTGGGTGCCCACCGACGATGACGTCCTGGCCCTGGTCGACGTGGTGCCCGACGAGTATCAGGCGGCCATCTGGGCCGGTGCGGGTGAGGGGATGCGGCTCGGGGAAGTCCTCGGCCTGGAGGACAGCACCCGGTGCATCGACCCGGCTCGGCAGGAACTGCACGTGGTGCAGCAACTGCGGTTCCACAAGGTCGCCTACGGTGGCTTCTACCTCGCTCCGCCGAAGGCCGGTTCGGTCGGTGATGTGGACCTGGACGACCACGTCGCGGACGTCTTCGCCCAGCACGTCCGTACCTACCCGCCCGCCCTGGTCGAGCTGCCGGACATCACCGCCGGCACTCCCGACCCGGGCAGGGAACCCAAGCGCCGGTTGGTGCCACTGCTGTTCACCGACGAGCTGGGCCGGCCGATTCACGACCAACGCTGGTCCACGATGTGGCGGGGATGGTGCAGAGCGGCTGGCTGGCCCGATGAGGGCACCTTCCACTCCCTGCGGCACTACTTCGCCACCCGCCTCATCACCTCGGGTGCCGACCCCACCGACGTGCAGAACGCGCTGCGGCATTCCAGCCTGCGGATCACGCTGGAGACCTACGTCCACTGGTGGCCGAAGAAGGACCGCCGCCGCAACATCATCAGCGGCGCGCTGCGCGAGGCGAGCGCCAAACGAAATCGGGGCCCGAAGGCCCCGGATTCTCGCTGAGTTGTGCCGGATCTGTGCCCGCTGATCTTGCTAGCGGCATTTCCCCTGGTCAACGGTGTTACTGGTGGAGCTGAGGGGATTTGAACCCCTGACCCCCTCGATGCGAACGAGGTGCGCTACCGGTCTGCGCCACAGCCCCTCCGCCGGCGAACCGGCGTCGGTCCCACCCGGCTTTCACCGGGCGGGCCGACGACAAGGCTAACAGGTCGCGCCCCCACGACGCGAACCGCCCCGCCGCCCCGTAGATCTTGGAAGGAAAAGGCCCCTGGAGGGGCCGAAACCTTCCAAGATCGCCACCAGCAAAGCCGCGAACGAGGCGGTCAGGCGCCTCGGCCGGACTGGTAGGGGCGTCCGCGCAGGCCACCTGCCCGCCGGTAGGACACCGAGCCGCCGCTCGCCGCCGGCGGCAGGTCCGCCGGGCGGTCCAGCCCCATCGCCGTACGCCGGACCGCCTCGCGCTGGGCGGCCAGCCGGCGCTGCGCCTCTCGCCGGGCCGCCGCGCGCCGGGCCTGTTCGCGGCGCACCTCGGCCTGGCGGGCGGCCAGCCAGGCCGCCTCGCGGGCGTCCGCGCGCCGCCGCCGGCGCTCGGCCAGGGCGCGCTGCCGCAGGTGTACGACGTACGCGACGAGCAGTGTGCCGGTGACCGAGACGCTGATCCAGAACCCGGGTCCGACGAGCACCACGCCGCCCAGTTCCACCAGGTTGAGCAGCAGCAGCGCGGCGAGCACCCGGCGCCGCCGGTAGATCGCCGGGGTGTGCCGCCGCCGGGGTGGGTTCCGTCGGCGGGACTGGGCCGGGATGGCGGAGACGGGCCGGAGCCGCCCGGAACGGCGGCGCAGCGGTGGCGCGGAAACCGGGCGGGCAAGACTTCCCGTGTCGGAGTCTTCACTAAGGGTCACTACCAGGGAGCGCGGCGGGTGCAGCGGTCGACGCCCGGGCACGGTGCGCCGTCGACGCTGGCGCTGGAGCACCCGCGCCGTCGACTGCGCCCGCTCCGCCACCTGCCGCTCGGTGGCGTCGTACCGGCGGACCAGCGCCGGAGCGAGGGCGAGCAGACCGGCGGCGGCGAGGACGGCGAGGAGCACCGACGTGGGCACCCTCACCCCTCCCGTCACCAATGTTAGCGACGAGCGCCACACTGCCGCAACTTGTTCCGTAGACCCTCGTTTACGGCGCACTTCGTGCGGGCTGGCAGCGCTTGCCACAGCTTGCAGTTACTTGAGGTTACGGGCCGCCGACCCGGTTCACAGTGCGCCGCGCCGGGCGTACGCCTCAGCGGCGGTTGTCACGTACGCGGTGCCACCGCGCCAGCAAGCCGCCCTCGGCAGCCACTTCCTCACCGGTCATCGCGTATCCGATGTGGTCGCGCCATGCACCGTCGATGTGCATGTAGCGCACGTGATAGGCCTCCTCGCGGAAGCCGAGCTTCTCCACCACCCGCCGGGACGGCATGTTCTCCGGCCGGATGTTCACCTCGATCCGGTGCAGGCCGCCCGGCCCGAACGCGTGGTCGACGGCGAGCGCCACAGCGGTCGGGATCACACCGCGACCGGCCACCCGGGAGTCCACCCAGTAGCCCACGTAGCCGGAGCAGAACGCCCGCCGCACGATGCTGCCCACGTTCACGTGACCGACCAGCCGCTCCCGGCCGTCCTCACGCAGGCAGACGGCGAACGGCATGCCCTCACCGGTACGCGCGGACCTGCGCTGGTCGGCGTGCACCAGGCGAAACGCGGCGGGTGAGTTCGTCTCGTACCAGCCACCGGGCACATGGGACTCCCACGGGGCCAACCAGTCCCGGTTCGCGCGCCGGATCTCCGACCAGGCGGCGGCGTCCGAACGCCGATACGGCCGCAGCACCACCGGACCGTCCACCAGCACCGCCGGCCACCCCGGCGCCCGCCGGAACCGCACGCTCACCGGCGTCGGTCCAACAACAACACATCCACGGTGGATCCGGCGGCGGCGGTGGTGACCCGCTCGCCGAGCACCAGCAGGCCGTTCGCGTCGGACAGGCCGGAGAGCGTGTACGGACCACCGGCGAGCGGCTGCACGGTGTACCCGCCGCCGCGCCGCTCGGCCACGTGCGCGGGCCGGAACTCGCGCAGCCCCACCGGGGACGAGACCGTCTCCAGCAGGTGCGCGCGGACGCTCGGCCGGAACACCGGCTCGGCCCCGGCCAGCAGCTGGATGGCCGGGCGGGCCAGCACCTCGAAGCCGATCAGCGCCGCACCGGGCTCACCGGGAAGACACACCACCGGCACCTCCTCGGCGCCGACCGTACCGAACCCGAGGGCCGTTCCGGGATAGAGGGCCACCTCTGTGAAGGCGACCGGCCCGGCCCGGCCGCCGTCGCGGCGGGACAGGATGCGGCGCACCATGTCACCGGGGCCGGTGCCGGTGCCGCCGGTGGTGATGATCAGGTCGGCCCGCAGTGTCTGGTCCTCCAGCAGGCCACGCAGCGCCTCCGGGTCGTCGTCGCAGATCCCCACCCGGTACGCGAGCGCGCCCGCCTCCGCCGCCGCGGCGGTCAGCGCGTGCGAGTTGGTGTCCACCACCTGACCGGGCTGGCTGCCCCGGCCCACGTCCACCAGTTCGTCGCCGGTGGCCACGATCACCACGCGCGGGCTGGGCCGCACCACGACGTGCCCGATGCCGGTGGCGGCGAACACCGCGACCAGAGCCGGGGACACGTACGCCCCGGCGCGGGCGAGCAGCGTGCCGGCGACCAGTTCCTCCCCGGCGCGGCGCAGGCCGTACCCCCGCTTGGGGGCGCGGAAGATCTCCACGGCGGCCATGCCCTGGTCGGTCCACTCCACCGGGACGACCACGTCCGCGCCGATCGGCAGCGGCGCGCCCGCCGCCACCGAGAAGCACGAGCCGGGGGTGAGCCGCACCGGCCGCCAGCTCGCCGCGCCCAGGTCGCCCACCACGTTGAGGCGGATGCTGCGGCCGCCGGGCATACCGGAGGGGGCCGGGACGTAGCCCGGCCCCCGACTCCCACCGGAGATGTCCTCCCAGCGCGCGGCGTATCCGTCCACCGCCGCCTGGTCGAAGGCGGGGTACGAGTGCGGGGCGACCACGTCCTCGGCGAGCACGTTGCCGTACGCCTGGGTCAGGTCGAGGTCGAGTGGAGGCAGCGCGCGTAACCTGCGCAGCACACTGCCCAGGTAGTCGGCGAGCGGCGTCAACTCGTTCGCGGCCGCCTCGGCGTCGGCCGTCGCGGTCATGTATCGGCACCGCCGGACGCGTCGCGGATGCCGTTGAGGACGGCGGCGGTGACCGTCTCGTCGCCGTTGTTGACGAACTCGACGAGCCACTTGCGGAACTCGGCGCCCAGGTCGTCCCGCTCGGCGGCGATCTGCACCACGGTCTGGAGGTAGCCCAGCGGCATGCCGGTGTCGTAGCGGGTGCCCCGGTAGACGATGGCGTGCACCGGCACCCCCTCGGTACGCAGCAGTTCCATCGCGTCGGTGAGCTGGATCTCGCCGCCGCTGCCCGGGTCGGTACGCCGGATCGCGTCGAAGATCTTCCCGGGGAGCACGTACCGGCCGAGGACCGCCAGATTGCTGGGGGCCTCCTCCGGGCTGGGCTTCTCCACCATGCCGGTGACCTTGACGACCTCGGCGATGTCGGAGTATTCCGACTCGGCGGGCTCGACCGACGCGATGCCGTAGCGGCTGGTCTCGGCCGGGTCGACCTCGAAGAACGCGAGCACCACACCGCCGGTGCGGGCCTGGAGTTCCAGCATGGCCGGCAGCAGCGGCTCGGAGGGCTTGACGAACTCGTCGCCGAGCAGCACCGCGAAGGGCGCGTTGCCGACGTGCGACTCGGCGTACCCGACGGCGTGGCCGAGACCGAGCTGTTCCGGCTGGCGGACGGTGTAGATCGCGGCCAGCTCCTCGGTGCGCTTGACCTCGGCCAGCAGCTCGGGCTTCTTGGCGAGCCGTTCCTCCAGGTCGGGCCGGCGGTCGAAGTGGTCCACCATCGAGGTCTTGCCGCGACCGGTGATCAGCAGGATGTCGTCGATGCCGGCCTGGGCGGCCTCCTCGACGATGTACTGCAACACCGGCCGGTCGACGACCGGCAGCAGTTCCTTGGGAACCGCCTTGGTGGCCGGCAGGAACCGGGTGGCCAGGCCGGCGGCCGGGATCACGGCCTTGACCGCACGGGAGCGACCGGGGGCCGCTGAGGGGTTCGCTGAGTGCTCCGACATGCCGCGAGACTATCGGCCACGGCTCTGCCGCGGCGGGTGAGGACCGGAAGACGCGCCGCCCTTGACGGTGCCCGCCGGGTCCGCCGAGCCGGCCCGGGGCAGCCCGTCCGGCGGGCTGAGGCCGGCGGCCACCACCGGGATCTCCTGGGTGGGCACCGGATCGGGCGCCGGGGCGAGCCGGTAGCCGTCGCGTCCGGCGGCCTTCGCCGCGTACAACGCGTCGTCGGCGGCGTCGAGCACCTGCTGGCCGTCGGCGGCGTGGTCCGGGTAGACGGCGATGCCGATGGAGACGGTCACCGGCACCCGCACCGGCTCGTCGCCACTGCCCTCGACCGCCACCGGCTGGTCGCGTACCACCGCGCCGAGCCGCTCGGCGACGATCGCCGCGCCCCGGGCGTCGGTCTCCGGCAGCAGCACCACGAACTCCTCGCCGCCCTGCCGGAACGCCAGGTCCACCTCGCGGATCACGCCGCGTACGCGGCGGGCGAACTCGACCAGCACGGCGTCCCCGGCGGCGTGCCCCCAGGTGTCGTTGACGTTCTTGAACCGGTCCAGGTCGAGCGCGAGCACGCTGAGCATCCGGCCGAAGCGGTTCGCCCGTTCCACCTCGCGGCGGATCGACTCGCGCAGGTAGCGGTAGTTCCACAGCCCGGTCAGCGGGTCGGTGAGGGAGAGCCGCTGCGCCTCCTCGTGCACCCGGACGTTCTCCACGGCGACCGCCGCGTGCCCGGCGAACGTCCGCAGCGTCACCACGTCGTCGTCGTGGAACTCGTGCCCGCCGAGCCGGTCGTAGAGCACCAGCACGCCGAGCGCCGCGCAGGGCGAGCCGGGCGGGTCGCCGTCGGCGGGCGGGTGGCCGGGCCGGTCCGGGCCGCGCGGCTCGGTGGCGCCGGGGGTGGCGAATGGCACGGCCACGTACGTCTCGCAGGACGGCTCCCCGGTCGGTGTGTCAGGTGGCGTCCACCGTCCGCGCAGCGGTTCGCCGGTGGCGGCCACCGCGCCGAGCACCCCGGCGCCGACCGGCACCCGTAGCGTCGCCGGGTCGGCCGGGTCGGCAGTGGGCCAGCGCCCGGTCAGTCCCTCCACGCACCGGCCGACGAGTACGCCGTCGCCGTCGACCAGCAGCACCGCACCGGCCCGGGCGCCGGTGGCGCCGATCGCGCTGTCCAGGATCACCCGCAGGATGCGTTGCAGGTCGTGCGTGCTGGCGAGCGTGTCGCCGAGCACCGCGAGGTGGTTGCGGAGCTGGTCGCGGCTGCTTGTCAACGCCGCCACGTAGCTGCCGGTCTCCCGGGTCATCCGGTTGAACGCGCTGGCCAGCCGCCCGATCTCGTCGCGGCTGCGCACCGGCACCCGGGCGCTCAGGTCGCCGCGCGCCACCCGGTCGACCGCACCGGCCAGCTCGCCGAGCGGCCGGGTGGTGACCCGGGCCAGCCGCCAGGCGGCGAGCACGGCGAGCAGGGCGGCGAGCGCGCCGGCCGCGATCAGCGCCCCGTACAGACCGGCCGTGCGCTCGCCGGGCACCGACAGCACCAGTGGCAGCGGCTGACCGGGAGACGGCCCGACCCGGCGCACGTACCGGCCGTCGCCGGTCCCGGTCACCCGATTCCCGTCGGCCTTTCCGGCGGCGGCCAGCACCGCTGCGCGTACCCCCTGGTCCTCGGTCGTCTGGGTGATGCCGCCGGGGTCGTCGAGGAGGGTGACCCCGACGCCGGTCACCGCGGCGAGCCGCGCCACGAACGCCCGGTCGACGGGCTGGGCGGCGGCGACCGCGCCCAGGTCGGTGCCGGCCTGGTCGCGGAGCCGGACCTGGGCGGACAGCGCGGCGACGGGGGTGGCCGGCGGGCCGGCGCAGTCCTGCCAGCGCCCGGCCGTCCCGCCCGGTGTGGCGTAGGTGGTGCGGCCGGCGGCGTCGGCGATCAGCACGGCGGCGGCCAGGCCCCGCGCGACCACCTGGTCGGCCGATCGGGGCCGGAGAGCGGGGTCGCTGACCAGGGCGACCGCGTCTGCCGCCGCGCGTAGTTGCTGGCAGAGCGCGTCGACCGAGGTACGCACACCGGCCGCCGCCAGGCCCAGCCGCTCGGTGGCGCGGCTGCGGTCGACGGCGCTGAGCGTGGCCCCGACGAAGAACGCGCCGAGCAGGACGGGGCCGAGGACCACCGCGAGGAAAGCCGCCGTCAACCGCCCGCGTAGCGTCAATCTTCCCCCCGGAAGGTCCGCCCTCTTGGTGCGATGCTGACACAGAGCGACCATTAGGCAAGCGTTGCGTCAGGAGTGTTGCGTGCCGGAATTTTCGGATGAAGCGCACGATGCGAAGCGGGAGATGCGCGTCGCGCTACTCGCCGCCCGCCGGTCGATGTCCGCGGTCCAGCGCGCGGTGGCGGCGGCGGCCGTCCAGGCCGAGCTGGTGACACTGGTACGCCGGCTGCGGCCGGCCAGGATGAGCGCGTACGTGCCGGTCTCCTCCGAGCCCGGCGGGGACGACCTGCCGGACGTGCTGCGCGCCGCGCTGCCGCCCGAGGCCGAGTTGCTGCTGCCGGTGCTCCGCGACGACCTGGACCTGGACTGGGCCCCGTACACCGGCCCGGAGTCACTGCGCGCCGCCGGTCGGGGCCTGCGCGAGCCGACCGCGCCACCCCGGGGACGTTCCGCCGTGGCCGGAGCCGGCCTGGTGGTGGTGCCCGCCGTCGCGGTGGACCGCCGGGGCATCCGGCTGGGCAGGGGCGGCGGCTCGTACGACCGCGCGCTGGCCCGGGTGCCCGCCACCGTGCCGACAGTGGCGCTGCTGCACGACGGCGAGCTGGTCGAGGCGGTGCCCGCCCTGCCGCACGACCGCCCGGTGCACTGCGTGATCACCCCGGCGGACGGGTTGGTGGCGGTACCGGGTGTGGGCCCGGGCGCTTCCGCTGGACGAACCCGGGGGTGATGACGCACCATTGGCACTCGAAGACCACGAGTGCCAAACCGGCCGTGCCAAGATCCGGAGGAGAACGTGCCCACGTACCAGTACGCCTGCACCGCGTGCGGCCACCAGCTCGAGGCGGTGCAGTCCTTCTCGGACGACCCGCTGACCGAGTGCCCGGCGTGTGAGGGGCGGCTGCGAAAGCTCTTCAACTCGGTGGGCATCGTGTTCAAGGGCTCCGGCTTCTACCGCACGGACTCCCGTTCGTCCGGTTCCGACAACGCCTCCTCGACCTCGTCGGGCAAGCCGGCCAAGACCGAGTCGTCCTCCTCGTCGTCGGACTCCTCGTCCTCGTCGTCCGGTTCGTCGTCCTCGTCGTCCGGGTCTTCTTCGTCGTCCGGCTCCGGGTCGGGCTCGACGGCCGGCAAGGCGCCGGCGGCGTCCAGCTCCTCCTGACCTGCTTCGTACCGGCACGTGGCCGTCCCCTTCTCGGGGGCGGCCACGTTCCGTGTGGCCGTCTCCCGTTCGCGGCAGACGCTCGCCCGCTCGGCGAGGTTGCCGCATCAGCCCGTCCGGCAGCGGCCACCGTCCCTGGTGACGGCAGGCCCGCACGGGGAACGGTTTTCCACAGGCCGGCGGGTTATCCACAGCGACGGGCCGTGGGACGGCGAGCGACCTGATCCGGTCCTAGCCTGCGGATCGGATGGTCGGCCGGCGGCGGGAGGCAGCGGTGACTGGTGGCGAGGCGACGTTGCGTCCGGTCCGCTGGCGCGGGCTGCCCCGGCGCCGGACCCTGCTGCGGGTGACGCTCGTCGCGGTGCTGCTCGGGTTGGCGGCGGCGGTGCTCCAGACGCCGCAGTCCTGCCCACCGCCCCGAATCCCACCGGCCGCCCCGGCGTCGGCGCCGCCCTCCGGCGGCATCCGCGCCCTGCCGGCCGGCACGGTGGGCGTGCCGATCCGGCTGGCCGAGCCGGCCGCACTCGCGGTGCTGCGCCCGGGTGCCCGGGTCGACCTGCTCGTCGTGCCGGCGGGCGGTGCGCCCGACCCGGCGCTGCTGGCCCCGCGCGCGTTGGTGCTCGACGTGGTGGGCGCCGCCGGGGCGGTCGACGGCTCGTCGGCGCTCTACCTGGCGCTGCCGCCGGCACAGGCGCGGCGGGCGGTCGGGTTGCCGGAGGGCAGCCGCTTCGCAGTGGTGGTACGCGGCTGACCCGAGCCCCGGCGATCAGCCCGGCACGACGCGGTCAGCCCCAGTGCGGGGGGCGCTCGGCGAGCAGCCAGTCGTCGTTGCCGCCGGGGCGCTCACCCCAACCGCGGTCGGTGTCGTCGCTCGTCTGTTCGGGCAGCACCACGAAGTCGTCGCTGAGGTCGACCACGCGGTCGTCGTCATCGCGCGGTGCCCGGATGGCGGGGTCGGTCACGAGCAGCAACGATACCGCCGAATCGGCCGCCGGCCCGATCCCCGGGAACGTGGCGGGCCGGACGGCCGAGCCCGGCGGTGACGCCCGCGCCCACCCGTGGCCCCCGGACGGCTTCGGAACGTCGGGCGCGACCGAGGGTGCCGGTGATCGACGCGTCGGGCGGCCGACCCGCCGGGGCGTTGGTAGCGTCGGACGGCGTGACGACGCCGAGCGGTGGCAGCCCCGACGACGAGACCTGGCGACGCCCGGAGCAACCGGCACCGGCCGGGGAGGACGCCTCCCGGGCGGTTCCCGGCAGCGGCCCGGACGCCCACTCGGCCGGCCCCGAAGCCCGCCCCTCCGGCGCCGGCGACCCGGACCGCACCACCGAGCCGGCCGGGGCCTTCGGGCCGCCCGAGCCGGAGGCGGCCGGCAGCGCCAGCCCGTGGTCACGCGAGGCGGCCACCGAGAGCCCATGGGCACGAGCGGAGGCGGCAGGCGGTTGGACGGTGGCCGGCGGAGCGTGGCCGGGGTCGCCCGGCGGCAAGCCGCCCTCGGGATACGCGGGACCGCCGCCGAGTACGCCTCCGCCGCCCGGCTGGCGGCCACCGGTACACGTGCAGCCGTCACCGCCCCGCCGGCTGCCGCCGCAGGACATGGCCGCGATGGACCAGGCGGAGCAGCGGGCGCAGCGGCTCACCTACGGCATCGGGGCGGCCGTCGCGGTGGTGCTGGTGCTGCTCACCTGCCTGCTCTGCTCGCGGGTGCTGTTCTGACCCGCGGCGGTCAGACGACGCCGTCCCAGACCATCTTGGCGCCACTGTCCCCGGTCAGGTAGACGTACACGATCGCGAAGACCGCGAGCACCGCCACCACGACGGTGAGCGCCACCGGCAGCCAGCGGGGCAGCTTCCGGTCCGCGACGAAACGGCTCGTCGACAGCACGAGCAGCAGCGCCGCGACGCCGAGCCCGAGCGCGAACCAGAACAGCGTGTCGCCGTACTCGGCGTGCTCGTGGATCTGCTGGAGCCGGTCCGGCGGGTAGCCCTTCGCGCGCAGGGCCTCCTCCAGTGCCTCGCCGGACTCGGTCGCCACCCAGGCCACGATCGGGGTGACCACGGCGAGCGCGGCGACCGCCCAGCCGAGGCGGGGCCGCCAGCGGGGCAGCACGCCGTACCCGACGGCGAGCAGTGCCAGCAGCGGCACCAGCACCACCGCCGCGTGGATGACGAGTACGTGGAGCGGTAGACCGTTGATTTCCCTGAACACCGCGACACCTCCGGCGAGTGGGTGGTTAGCGGGCCCAGCGTACGGCGTGACACCGCCTGTTTCGATACACGCGGGCGCGGCGGCAACGGTTCACCTGTGGCCCCGGCCACGGGTGAACGACGCTCGCTTGTCGGCCCGCCCGGCCCGTGCTGTCATGGATGCGTGTCCACAGGTGAGGAGCTGCTCCGGTCGAGGGGCCTACGCGTCACCCGGCCGCGTCTCGCCGTGCTGGACGTGCTCTCCGCCGGCGGTCACCTGGAGGTCGACGAGATCACCCGGCGGGTCCGCCAGCGGATCGACTCGGTCTCCACCCAGGCCGTCTACGACGTGCTGGGCGCCCTGTCCCGGGCCGGCCTGTCCCGCCGGATCGAGCCGGCCGGCAGCCCCGCGCGGTACGAGGCCCGGGTCGGCGACAACCACCACCACGTGGTGTGCCGGGGCTGCGGTGAGATCGCCGACGTGGACTGCGCGGTCGGCAGCGCCCCCTGTCTGGACCCGAACGTGGCGCACGGCTTCGTGCTGGACGAGGCGGAAGTGACCTTCTGGGGTCTCTGCCCGGCCTGCCAGTCCCGCCGCTCGGCCGACGACTGACCGGAGTGCCACGCCCGGCGTGGCACTCTTGATCGGTGGACACCGAAGACCTCGGCCTCTTCGGTCCGGGATCGGTCACGTGGAAGGTGCACGAGGAACCGATCCTGATCGTCGCCGGCCTGCGCTCCCTCTACCTCCAGGCGCTGCACCCCCGCGCGATGGCCGGCGTGGCGCAGAACAGCAACTACCGCACCGACGCGTGGGGCCGGCTGGTCCGTACGGCGACGTACGTGGGCACGACGATCTACGGCACCACCGCCGAGGCGGAGGCGGCCGGGCGGCGGCTGCGTACGCGGCACGCCCGGATGCGCGCCACCGACCCGTTCACCGGTGCGGAGTTCCGCGTCGACGATCCGGAGCTGCTGCGCTGGGTGCACGTCACCGAGGTCGAGTCGTTCGTGAGCACCGCCCGGCGGGCCGGTCTGGCGCTCACCGACGACGAGGTGGACGGCTACTACACCGAGCAGCGACGGTCGGCGGCCCTGGTCGGGCTGGACCCGGACGACGTACCGGGCACCGCCGCCGAGGTGGCCGACTACTACCGGGACGTACGCCCGCAGTTGCGGATGACCCGGGAGGCGGCCGAGACCGCGCTGTTCCTGACCGCGCCGCCGATCCCGTGGAAGCTCAGCCTGCCGGCGCGGGTCGGCCTGAACCTCGGCCCGCCGCGCTGGGCGTACTTCGGGATCGCCGCCACCGCGCTGGGGATGCTGCCGCCCTGGGCGTTGCGGCTCTACGGCGGGCTGGGCCTGCCCACCACCGCCCTGTCGGCGGACCTGAGCGCGCGGGCGCTGCGCCTGGCGCTGGCCGCGGTGCCGCGGCGCTACCGGGAGGGGCCGTTGCAGCAGGCCGCCCAGGAACGCGCCGCCCGCCTGGCCGCGGCCTGACGGTGAGCCCCGGTCAGTCCGGGTCGGCGAACCGCTCGACCGCCGACCAGGGCTCCTTGCCCGGGGTCTGCGCGCCGGCCGGGCACGTGCGCCGGTAGTCGCACCAGCCGCACCTCGGACCCGGCTCGGTGGGGAACGACTCGTCGGGGTCGGCGCCGTCGGCCACCGCGCGCTCGGCGGTCATGATGTCGCGGGCGGTGTCCTCGGCGCGGGTGAGCTGCCGGTGCAGGGACTCCGGCGTGTGCTCGTGCGCGGCCACGGTGCCGGTGGGCAGGTGGTGCAGCTCGACCCGGCGGCATGGCTTGCGGAACACCCGCTCGGCCGCGTACGCGTAGAGCGCGAGCGCCTGCGAGCCGCGCGCGTCGTCGGCGTCGAGCCCGGTGCGGCCGGTCTTGTAGTCGACGATGACCAGCTCGGGCCGCCCGTCCGGGCCGGGGCGCGAGTCGATTCGGTCGGTGCGGCCGTTGAACGCGAGCACAGCGGTCTTGACCGCGACAACGCGTTCCACGCCGACCGGCTCGTCGGCCGGGTCGAGGCCCGCCACGTAGCTCTCCAGCCAGGTCAGCGCCCGCCGGAAGGCGTCGCGCTCCTGCTCGTCGTCGCGGTAGCCCTCGCGGACCCAGGTGCCCTTGAGCAGCGTGCCGAGCACCTCGGGGCGGCGGCGGTCGGGGGCCAGCGCGTACCAGTTCTTCAGCGCGGTGTGGACGCTGGCGCCGAGCGAGTTGTGCGCCCACGGCGGGCCCTTGGGCGGGGCGGGGCGGTCCACGTAGGCGTAGCGGTAGCGGCGGGGACAGTCCGCGTAGGCGCCGAGCTTGCTGGGCGTGCAGACGAACAGGCGCTCCGGCATGCCCTCGAAGCCGAGCTGCTCGGACTGCTCTGCGCGGGGCCGGGGAGCCCGGGAACCGCTGGCTGCTGCCTGTCGTCGCACGCTTGAATCCTGCCATCCGGGTACGACACCGGACGGACCCGCTCAGGCGTTGTTGAGGTACTGGGTCACGAACGCGGCGATCGCGTCGGCGATGAGCTGCACGGCGATGGCGGCCAGCAGCAGGCCGGCGATCCGGGTCAGCACCTCGATGCCGCCGGGTCGCAGCACCTTCACGATCCCGCCGGAGAAGCGCAGCACCACCCAGACGGTCACCATCACCGCGACGATGGCGAGCCCGATGGCGAGGTAGTCGACGGCGCCGCCGGCCTGCTGCACGAACAGCATGGTCGCCACGATGGCGCCCGGCCCGGCCAGCAGCGGCGTGCCGAGCGGCACCAACGCGATGTTGGAGGTGACCTGGTTGCTCGGGTCGTCCGCCTTGCCGGTCAGCAGCTCCAGCGCGACCAGGATCAGCAGCAGGCCGCCCGCCGCCTGGAGCGCGGGCAGGTCGACGTGCAGGTACGCCAGGATCGTCTGCCCCGCCACCGCGAAGATCACGATGACTCCGAGCGCCAGCGCCACGGCCTGCCAGGCGGCCCGGTTCCGGTCGCGCGCGGGCAGCGGCCCGGTCAGCGCGAGGAAGATGGGCATCATTCCGGGCGGGTCGACGATCACCAGCAGGGTCACGAAGACCTCGCCGAAGAGCTTGAGATCCACGCGGACACGGTAGCCGTGCCGTCGGAGCGCTTCAGCCTGAAGCGACAGGGGTCACCCCGCGGGCCAGCGCGACGATCCGCTCGTACGCCTCGGGGCCGGTGGTGTACGCGCCGAGCCGTACCGTCTTGTGCGTGCCGTGGAAGTCGGACGAGCCGGTGACCAGCAGTCCCAGGTCGGCGGCGAGCCCTCGGACGTGCGCCCGCTCGGCCGGGTCGTGGTCCTCGTGGTCGGCCTCCAGCCCGGCCAGGCCGGCCGCCGCCAGGTCCGCGATCAGCTCGTCCGGCACGATCCGGCCGCGCCGGCTGGCCCTCGGGTGGGCGAAGACGGGCACGCCGCCGGCCGCCCGCACCAGCGCCACCGCCCGGAACACCTCGATGTCGTCCTTCGGCAGCCGGTACCGCTCGCCGAGCCAGTCCGGCCCGAACGCCTCGGTGGTGGTGGCGACCAGACCGGCCCGGATCAGCGCCTGCGCGATGTGCGGACGGCCGACGGTGCCGCCGCCCGCTCCGGCCAGGATCTCCGTCCAGCTCACCCGGATCCCGTCGGCCTGGAGCAGCCGGACGATGCGCTCGCCGCGCTCCTCCCGGGCCCGGCGGACCCGGGCCAGCTCGGCGGCCAGTTCCGGCTCGGCCGGGTCGAACAGGTACGCGAGCAGGTGCAGCGGGACCGCCGGTTCGGCGCCGAACCAGCGGCAGGAGATCTCCGCGCCGCGGATCAGGGTGAGGCCCGGCGGCAGGGCGGCGACGGCGGGCGCCCAGCCGGCGGTGGTGTCGTGGTCGGTGAGTGCCACCACGTCCAGCCCCGCGTCGGCGGCGGCCCGGACCAGCTCGGCGGGGGTCAGGGTGCCGTCGCTGGCGGTGGAGTGGGTGTGCAGGTCGATGCGGGCGGGGACGCTCACCCGCCCGACGCTACGCCCCGTCCGGCGCCGTGGGGACGCCGGCCACCACCACCGGACGCTCGTGCGGCGCCAGTCCTTCGACAGGTGAACCCGTGGGCCGGTCACCGGCCAGCACCCGATCGGGCTTGACCCGGACCAACCCGCCGTTCGCGTCCACGTGCAGCGCCACACCGGCCCGGGTCCACGCCACCCCGCCGGCCAGCACCGGGCCGGCCGGGTGGAGAGCCGGGCTGGCCGGATCGGCCAGGTCGATCAGGAGGGCGGTGCGCGCCGTGCCGTTGGCGAGCAGCCACCGGCCGTCGAAGGAGAGGGCGCCACGGCCGTCGGTGGCCAGTCTCGGGCCGCACGCGACACGCACCGGGGCGAGGTCCCGGGCCGGGTCGAGTAGACCCAGGCACGGCTGGCCGTCCGGGCCGGCGGCGACCAGGCCGACCGCCCGGCCGTCGGGGCGGGTGCCGTAGACGACGCGTACGTCCTGGTTCACCGGCCCCGGCTGCCCGCCGAGCGCGCGGTTCCAGACGCTCATCCCCCCGCCACCGGGTTGCTGGATGAGCACGGCGTCGCCGGCGAAGCCGACCGGCACGGCGCCCTCCGGCGCGGCGGTCCGGACCGACGCGATGAGCTGACCGGCGACCACACCGGCGGCGATCACGTCCGGGCCGTCCCGCCAGGCGACCTGGCGTCCGTCCGGCGAGACGGCCACCGCGTCCGCGGCGGCCAGCATGACCTGCGGCGCGGTGCCGTCGACCGGAGCCCACCAGAGGGTACGGCCGGCGGCGGTGGCCGCCGAGGTGAGCAGCCAGCCCTCCTCGTCGTGGATCCGCTGCGCCCGTTCGACGCCGCTCACGCCGGTCAGTTGACGCCGTTCGCCGCCGCTGGTGTCCAGCCGGTCACCGACGAGCAGGTCGAGCTCGGCGCGGATCGGCCCGTAGCGGGTGACCGAGGGCGGCTCGGTGGACAGCGGGGAGGGCGCGAGGACGGGCGGATCGCCGAGCACCACGGTGGGGGTGCCGCCGTCGCCGCCCGGCGCGGTGAACTGGACCACCCCGAAGGTGATGGACACGGTGGCGACCCCGGCCAGCGCCAGGCCGCTGAGCGTACGCCGCCGGCCCACGCGCCGCGCCCGGCGCAGGACCTCCCCCGCCGGGTCGGCGGTCAGCGGGCGGGACGTGGCGACGCGGCGGGTCAGCGTCTCCCGCAGCGCCCGCTCCAGCTCGTCGTCGCTCACGGGGAATGGACGCTCCGGGCTGCCCGTCCGGTTGTCACAGTCGTGCCGGGGGCCGCTCATCGGCTCTCCGCCGCGATCGGGACGGCGGGGCGGACCGGCGCGGGACGGACCGGGGCCGGGGACTGGACCGGCCGGGGCACCCGGGCGGCGGACCGGGGCGCCGGTGCTCGGGCCGGCTCGGCACCCGTGGTCGGATGGACGGCGCGGCCGGACCGGCCGGCCGGAGCCGGGGCGGACGGAGTCCCGGCGGGCGCGTCGGCCGGCGTGGGGAGGCTCAGGGCCGCCTCGGAGCCCAGCCGGCGGCGCAGCGTGTTGAGCGCCCTGGAGGTCTGACTCTTGACGGTGCCCGGGGAGATCTCCAGCAGCGCGGCGGTCTGCGCCTCGGACATGTCCTCGTAGAAGCGCAGCACCAGCACGGCCCGTTGCCGGGCCGGCAGCGCCTGGAGGTGCCGCCAGAGCGCGTCCCGGTCGAGTTGCTGTTCGATCTCGTCGACGCCGGCGCGCTCCGGCAGCACCTCGGTGGGACGCTCGCCGTGCCAGCGGCGCCGCCACCAGCTCGTGGACGTGTTGACCATGACCCGGCGGGCGTACGGCTCGATGGCGTCGATCCCGCCGAGCCGTTTCCACGCCAGGTAGGTCTTCGTGAGCGCGGTCTGGAGCAGGTCCTCGGCGGTGGCCCAGTCACCGGCGAGCAGATACGCGGTGCGCAGCAGCGCGCCGGACCGGGCCGCGACGAATTCGCGGAACTCCTCCTCCAGCGGGTCTCTGCTCACCACAGTCATCTCCCCCCGTCCTGCCTGGCAGAATGCCACGGCCACGCCGGTCGGGTCGATGGCGGAAGGTGTGCAGTTCATCCGATGTTCGGACGAAAAGTTTCAGGCTCCGTCGTCGGCCTTGGCCTCGTCGGCCTCCTTGCCCAACCGCGCCTCGACCGCCTGCGGCTCGTACATCTCCTCGACCACACGCAGGTAGAGCTCGTTCGGGTTGGGCAGATTCTTGATCACCCGGAGTGCCTGTTCCTGACCGGCGGACTCCAGCACGAACGTGCCGTAGTTGAGGGCGCGGCCGGTCGGGCTCTGCTCGTACTTCATGTCGGTGACCCGGGTGAGCGGCATCATCGCGACCTGCCGGGTGATGATGCCGTTGACCACCATCACCCGTTTGTTGGTCAGGATGAACCGGTCGTACCACCAGTCGGCGACCTTCCACGCGACCCAGCCCATCACGGCGAACCAGAGCAGCACCGCGACGGTGGTCAACGCGCCGACGTCCCGCCCGGCGAGGAAGCCGGAGAGGTAGCCGAGCACGAACGTGGCCGCGACGCCGACGATGATCGGGGTGGTGAGGTGGATCCAGTGCCGCTTCCACTCGCCCCGGTAGCGCTCGGTGGGGAAGAGGTAGCGCGCCACGAGCGAACTGGGCTCGTCCTCCAGCGGCAGCACCCGGCGGGGTGCCATGCCGGTGGCGTCGGACCGCAGCCCGGCCAGCTCCTCCTCGGAGATCGGCTGGTCCGGGAAGCCGTCCGGATCCCGCGCCCAGGCCCGGCCGGACCGCCCCTCGGCGGCGTAGGCGCTGCCGTAACCGACGTCGTCCGCGTCCGCGTACGGGCCGGGGCCGTAACCGGCCGGGTCGTCCGGGTCGATCCGGGGGATCGGCTCGGTGTCACGCTCCCGTCGCGCCCGGTCGGGGTCGTCCGGGTCGAAGGGTGGACCGGAAGGGCTTCCCATCGGCGGCTAGGCGACGAGGTTGGTGAAGAAGTCGCCGAACCCCTGCGCGATGTCCATGATGCCGCCACCGAGAGACTTGAAGACGTCGGCGGCGGAGTTGGGCCGGTACGCAACGAAGAAGATCAAGAATGCGATGCCGGCCCAGGTGAGGACCTTCTTGACCATAGCGGGCCATCCTCTCGCGCGGCGCCGGGTCCGTTTACCGCAGCGGCACCCAGAGTATCAGCATGGTGTCTTACCGTGAATATCTGCGTCCGCTCTCTCCGACTCGCCGTGGCGAGCCGGTCAGGCCCGCCCGTGCAGGTACGGAGACGGTGCGCCATACACGAGTTCGGGCGGTGTCCACTCGGTGAGGTCGTGCAACACGACCTCTTCCGCGAGGAGGTGACCCGCGCTCGCCGGCCAGGCTATCGCATGGAGCCACATTCCCCGAGCCTCGCCGGCGTACGCGCTTCGATCCGTTACGGAACGGACGAGCCACAGTGGAGTCGGATGACCGCCCGCCCGGATCTTCGCGTGCGGCAGACGCTCGGGATGACCAGGGCCGGGGTCGGTCAGCGCCTCCTCCACCTGGGGACCGGGATCGGGTCCGGGCAGTCCCGCGAAGCGGGAACCGAGACCGACGCCGGGCTCCTCGGCGACGAAGATGAGATCGGCCGGCCCACCGTCCAGGGGGGCCGGACCGGCGCAGGCGACCAGAGTGGCCCGTACGCCCGCCCGCTCGTCGCCCGCCCAGGCGACGCCGGTGAGCGTCCAGCCCGGCGGGAGCGGCCACGGACACCACAGCGGCATCCGGAGCCGGTCGGCCGGATCGGGATCGGCTGCCACCCGCTCCACCACGCTGGCCATGATCTCGGCGCTGATGTGCTCCGGCACGTGCAGCGGCGCGACCGGGCCGCAGCGCACGCACCGGTGCTCGGCGTGCATCAGGTCCGGCTCGCGCACCGGCCCCGCGCACTTCGGACAACTCACCGCGACAGTCACACCCTCACCGTCGTCCCGGACCCGCGAGGCGTCAAGCGGGGCGCGTGGGATTTCCGTCCGGTGGTGGACCCACGGGGTTTCAGTCCGGCGGCGGCCCGGCGTACGACCGGATCCAGGCGTGCATGGCGATGCCGCTGGCCACACCCGCGTTTATGGACCGGGTCGAACCGTACTGGGCGATGGAGAACAGCGCGTCGCAGGCCGACCGGGCCACCGGCGACAGCCCCGGCCCCTCCTGGCCGAACAGGAGCACGCAGCGGCGCGGCAGCACCGCCGTCTCCATCGGCCGGGAGCCGGGCAGGTTGTCGATCCCGACCACCGGCAGCCGCTCGCCGCGCGCCCACGCGACGAACTCCTCGATCGTGGCGTGGTGCCGGACGTGCTGGTAGCGGTCGGTCACCATGGCGCCCCGCCGGTTCCACCGCCGCCGCCCGACGATGTGCACCTCGGCGGCGAGGAAGGCGTTGGCGTTGCGGACCACGGTGCCGATGTTGAAGTCGTGCTGCCAGTTCTCGATCGCGACGTGGAAGTCGTGCCGGCGCCGGTCCAGGTCGGCCACCACCGCCTCGCGCCGCCAGTAGCGGTAGCGGTCCACCACGTTGCGCCGGTCCCCGCCGGCGAGCAGCTCCGGGTCGTAGCGCGGGTCGTCCGGCGGGTCACCGGGCCACGGCCCCACACCCACGTCGAGCTGGTCGTCGGTCACGGTTGCCGAGGGTACGGCCCGGCGGCGTCACTGTCAGCGCAGGTCGAGCGCGCCGCCCAGCCGGTCGAGGAAACGCGTGTCGGCGGGACTCGGCGCGCCCTCCCCGGCCCGGCACACCCGGGCCGCCACGGACTCCACCCACTGCCGGTACGCCGCCGAGTCGGCCGGATCGGCCCGGCGGCGCAGCACACGTACCGCGGCCCGGGCTGCGGCCAGCAGGTCGACCAGGTCGGTCAGGCGCTCGTCCCGCTCGGTGGCCCCGTCGTGGCGGGCGTAGATCGCGGCCACCACGGCGCGGACGAGATCACTGTCGAACGCCCGGCCGGCGGCGACCGCGTCCAGGCCGGCCAGACCGGCGGCCACACCGCGCGGCGGGCGTCCGGGTCCGGGAGAGGCGGCGGCGACGAGGACGCGGCCCGGCAGGTCGGTCAGCAGGTCCCACTCCGCCGCGGAGTAGGCGGCGGTGGTGAGCGGTGCGGCGCGGCGACCGGCGGAGGGCGGTTCGCCGGCTACGGAGTGGCTCATGGGAACCTCCAGCCCGAGCATATGCCCCCGGACGAGGTCCGGGCCCCGTCCCCGCCGAACGGGGAACGAGGCCCGGTGACCGGACGGACGTGAGGTCAGCGCGGCTCGGGGAAGCTGGGACGCTCCGGGTCGACGCCGTCCGGGACGGCGGCGGCCGCGTACTCCTTCTTCGGCACCATGACCTTGCGGCGGAACACGCAGACGAGGGTGCCGTCCTGGTTGTAGCCGCGGGTCTCGACCGCCACCACGCCGCGGTCGGGCTTCGACGCCGACTCCCGCTTGTCCAGCACCGTCGTCTCGCCGTAGATGGTGTCGCCGTGGAACGTGGGCGCGACGTGCCGCAGCGACTCGATCTCCAGGTTGGCGATCGCCTTGCCGCTGACGTCCGGCACGGACATGCCCAGCAGCAGCGAGTAGATGTAGTTGCCGACCACCACGTTGCGCTTGAACTGCGAGGCGGACTCGGCGTAGTGCGCGTCCATGTGCAGCGGGTGGTGGTTCATGGTGAGCAGGCAGAAGAGGTGGTCGTCGTACTCGGTGACCGTCTTGCCCGGCCAGTGCCGGTAGACCGCGCCGACCTCGAACTCCTCGTAGTAGCGGCCGAACTGCATCCTTGTCCCCTTCACGGGCGGCGATGGAGTTCGGCACAGCATGCCTTATCGCTTGTTAAGGCGAGGGGCGGGGCGCTCGCCCGGCGGAAATGTCACACCGGGGGTCACCGAGGTCCGGACGCAATGAGCGGCGGGGCCCTCCCCGGCACCCGCCGCCCACGCTCTGATGCGAAGAATTCTGCCGTACGACCACCCTCCGCCGACAGAGACGGAGGTCACATTTATCTTTTCGTAACACTACTGAAAGTAACCGACACTCAGTCGGTAAGCGATCACCGCAGGCTGCATAGACGCTTGTCAAGGCCGAAGTTACCGGCGCGTAGCGGACACATAGCGTGATCTCCTTGGAAACGCTCCCATCACCGCCCGTCACGCAAGTGCGGCATGCATTTGCGTTCCGCACGGCCGGGGCGAACAGATGGGGTTCGATGTGCTCAGGGTCACCGTCCCGGCGCTCAGCGTTTCGTCACCCGCGCGCCGGGAATTCGGACGGACTGACCCTGGTTCCACCGGACGTACGACAATCCGCGGTGATCGGAGAGAGCAAATGGCAACGGTTGAGCTGACCACGGCCAACTTTGACGAGGTGACCGGGCGCGACGGGATCGTCCTGCTCGACTTCTGGGCGGACTGGTGCGGCCCGTGCAAGCGCTTCGCCCCGGTCTACGAGCGCTCCTCGGAGAAGCACCCGGACATCGCCTTCGGCAAGGTCGACACCGAGGCGCAGCAGGAGCTGGCGGTGAAGTTCAACATCAGCTCCATCCCGACGATCATGGCGATCCGTGACGGCGTGATCGTCTTCGCCCAGCCGGGCGCGCTGCCGGAGTCGGCGCTGGAGAACCTCATCGAGCAGGTCCAGGCGCTGGACATGGACGACGTCCGCAAGAAGCTGGCCGAGCACAACCACTGACGTTCCGTACGCCACCGGCCGGCGCCCTCCGGGGTGCCGGCCGGCGGCGTCCTCGCGCCCGCCGGACCGGCGGGACGGGTAGTGAGGAATGGCCGAGTGAGGGACACTTTCGGCCACTTCACTCCCGTAACGTCACCACACGATGGAGACCTTGACCGCCCGCGGGCGCGCGGTCCGAGTGGGCGCCACCCTGCTCGGCCTGGCGCTGCTGCTCCTGGGCACCGTGCGCGGCACCGACGACGACTTCCCGTTCGGGCCGTTCCGGATGTACTCCACCTCCGACCCGCCGAACGCGCCCGCCCCGGACACCCGGGTCGAGGGCGTCGACACCACCGGGACGGTGGTCGCGCTCGGCCAGGAGGCCACCGGCATCCGCCGGGCCGAGATCGAGGGTCAGCAGGGCCGGTACGCCACGGACCCGAGCCTGCTGCGCACCGTCGCCGACGCGTACGCCGAACGCCACCCCGGCGCACCCGAGCTGGTCGAGGTGCGGATCGTCGTCCGCTGGTTCGACATCCAGGGTGGCCGCCCGACCGGCAGGTGGACCGACGAGACAGCGGTGCGCTGGGAGATCGGCCGATGACCGGCTGGCTGACCGAGGCGGTCCCGCGCGGCCGGATCGCCGCCTTTCGCACCCTGGTCTACCTCTTCGTCGCCGCCGACCTGGTCGTCTTCACCCCCTGGGTACGCACCCGGGTCGACGTTCCCGGCGACCTCTACCAGCCGCTGCTCGTCGGCCGGCTGCTCCCGCTGCCCACCCCCACCCCGGCCCTGGTCGGCGTGGTGTTCTGGGCACTGCTGGTCACCGCGCTGCTGGCCGCCACCGGCCGGGCGCACCGGCTGCTCGGCTGGACGGTCTTCGCGCTGTACTTCGAGTGGATGATCGTGGCGATGAGCTACGGCAAGGTCGACCACGACCGGTTCGCGCTCCTGGTGGCACTGGCCGTGCTGCCCACCGCGGGGCGCGCCCGGCACGGCGACCCGACCCGTACCGAGGCGGGCGGCTGGGCGCTGCGGGTCACCCAGATCGCGGTCATCTGCACGTACTTCCTCGCCGCCTGGGCCAAGTTCCGCTTCGGCGGCTGGGACTGGGCGACCGGTTCCGTGCTGGCGAAGGCGATCATCCGGCGCGGCACCGACCTCGCCGACCTGATCGCGCAGGTGCCGCACCTGCTGATCGTGGCGCAGTTCGGCATCCTGGCGTTCGAGCTGCTCAGCCCGCTGGTGTTCGTGCTGCCGGCCCGGTGGCGGACGATGACCGTCGGCTTCTTCTACTCGTTCCACCTGGTGACCATCGCGACGATCACCATCTCGTTCGCGCCGCACCTGGCGGCGATGACCAGCTTCCTGGCGCTGGAGAAGGTCCGCCCCGTGGTGTTCGTCAGGCGCCTGCTCGGCCGCCCGCCGCCGGCCGCCCCGACGTCCCCCGCGCCGGCGACCGCCGATGTGACGCCGGCCCCCGCCCCCTCCGCGCCGGCGACCGCCTGAGCGCGGGTACGCCGGTCAGGCGGTCGGACCCGGGCGGCCGGTCGGGCCGTACAGCCGCTCCCGGGCCTCCTGCGGCAACGCGCAGGCGGCGGTACCGCCCGGCATCCGGTGCCGGTTGCGCGCCACCCAGCGGTACGCGGGCCAGGCCGCCGCGCGGACCGGCACGAGGCGCAGCCCGGCCCCGGCGAACCGCCAGAGCGGCCCGCTGTCGCCGAGCAGCCGGGCGATGGCGTCCGGACCGGCGGCGCGGGAGCCGTCGGCGCCCACCCACTGGACCGCCTCCTCGCACTCGGCCTCCGTCAGGCCCAGCGCCGCCAGGTCGGCGAACTGCCACGGCACCACCCGGGCGCCGGTCGGGATGCGGCGCTCGATGAACTGCGCGCAACTCGTGCAGAAGGCGCAGTCGCCGTCGTAGACGAAGGTCGACGTCTCCATGCCTCCATCCTGCACCCGCCCCGGGCCCCGGCGGCGCGCGGTGTCCGGAGCATCACTTGCGCTTTGTTCGTACACATGTTCGAATGAACGCCATGCGCTGGGACAACCTCTCCGCTCCCCCGGACGAGGGGACTCCCGATCGGGCGGCGCCGGCGGCTCCACCCCTGCCGCTGGCGCTGCCCGGCGCCGTCGCCCGCACGTTCGACACCCCGGGCTTCGCCGGCATGACGTTCTACGAGGTGCACGCCAAGTCGATCATCAACCGGGTGCCCGGCCAGTCGCGGGTGCCGTTCGAGTGGACGATCAACCCCTACCGTGGTTGCTCGCACGCGTGCGTCTACTGTCTGGGCGGCGACACACCGATCCTGATGGCCGACGGCCGCACCAGGGCGATCAGCGAGCTGGAGCCCGGCGACCGGATCTACGGCACCCGCCGGCGCGGCGCCTACCGCCACTACGTCGTCACCACGGTGCTCGACAAGTGGTCCACTGTGAAGCGGGCCTACCGGGTCACCCTGGCCGACGGCACCACGCTCGTCGCCAGCGGCGACCACCGGTTCCTCACCGAACGCGGCTGGAAGCACGTCACCGGAACCATGCGGGGCGGCGGGCGCCGTCCTCACCTGACCACCCGCAACCGCCTGCTGGGCACCGGCCGGTTCGCGGTCGCGCCGAAACGCTCGGCCGACTACCACAGGGGCTACCTGCACGCCCTGATCCGCGACCACGACCGGCCCGGCTTCGGTGCCCGCTTCCGGCTGGCCACCGCCGAGACGGAGGCGCTGGATCGTGCCGAGCGCTACCTGGCCGACGCCGGGGTCACCGTCGAGCGGGCCACAGCCGGCCGGGTCGGCCGGCGGGCGACGACCACTGTGGTACGCACATCCGGCCCGGCCGAGGTCGTCACCGGGTTGTTCGCGCCACCCGACGACACCACCGGTGACTGGGCGCTCGGCTACCTGGCCGGCATGTTCGACGCCGCCGGCACATGCCACCGGGGCGTGTTCCGGATCAGCGTCGCGGACGACGAGAGCCGGGCCCGCACGGCCGCCGCGCTGGACCGGTTCGACTTCCGCTGGGCGCTCGACGTGCCGGGTACGCCGGGTGCGGCGCGTCAGCTCCGGCTGACCGGCGGGCTGCCGGAGCGGCTGCGCTTCTTCCACCTCACCGACCCGGCAGTCACCGCCCGGCGCTCGATCGAGGGCATGGCGCTCAAGTGCGCGGCGCGGCTCCAGGTGACCGCCGTCGAGGATCTGGGCCTGGAGCTTCCGCTGTGGGACATCACCACCGGCACCGGCGACTTCATCGCCAACGGTGTGGTCAGCCACAACTGCTTCGCCCGCAACACCCACACCTATCTCGACCTGGACGCCGGTGCCGACTTCGACCGCAAGGTCATCGTCAAGGTCAACGCGGGCGAGCTGGTACGCCGGGAGCTGGCCGCTCCGCGCTGGCGCGGCGCGCACGTCGCCATGGGCACCAACGTGGACTGCTACCAGCGGGCCGAGGGCCGCTACCGCCTGATGCCACAGATCATCGAGGCGCTGCGCGACTTCGCGAACCCGTTCTCCATCCTGACGAAGGGCACGCTGCTGCTGCGTGACCTGCCACTGCTGCGCCAGGCCGCCGAGGTGACCCGGGTCGGGCTGTCGTACTCCGTGGGGTTCGTCGACGAGGCGCTCTGGCGGGCGGCCGAGCCGGGCACCCCGAGCCCGCGCCGCCGCCTGGACGCGGTCCGTCAGCTCGCCGACGCCGGCTTCGAGGTGGGTGTGCTGATGGCGCCGATCCTGCCCGGTCTCAGCGACGACGAGGAGTCGATCGACGCCACTGTCGCAGCGATCGCCGCCTCCGGCGCGGCCGGCGTGACGCCGCTGCCGCTGCACCTGCGGCCCGGCGCCCGGGAGTGGTACGCCCGCTGGCTGGCCCGGGAGTTCCCGCACCTGGTGCCCCGTTACCGGCAGCTCTACCAGGCCGGCTCGTACGCGCCGCAGGCGTACCAGCGGGAGGTGACCGCGCGGGTGCGGATCGCGGCACGCCGGCACGGGCTGCACCGGGGCGAGACCGGCGACAACCGCCGACTGCCCGAAACTCCGCCGCCTGCCCCGGCCGCCGAACAGCTCTCCCTGCTCTAGCCGCCGAGAGAACCCGCACCGGCGGGGCTAGTGTCGGGGGATGCGTTCCGCTCAGCAGATCCTCGCCGACTCCGCCGTGATCGCCGTCGTGGGCGCCTCCCGTGACCCGGGCAAGGCCGCGCACCGCGTACCGCTGGAGATGCAGCGGCACGGCTGGCGGATCATCCCGGTCAACCCGACGGTGGACGAGTTGTTCGGCGAGAAGGCGTACCCGACGCTCGCCGACATCCCGCACCCGGTCGACCTGGTCGACGTGTTCCGCCCGGCCCGGGACGCGGTCGACGTGGTCCGGCAGGCGGTGGCGATCGGCGCCCCGGCGGTGTGGTTGCAGCTCGGGATCTTCTCGGACGAGGCACGCCGGATCGCCGAGGAGGCCGGCCTCGACTACGTCGAGGACAGATGCCTCATCGTCGAGCGGGCCGCCGCCGGACTGACCCGTACGCCAGGCGGAACGGCCGGCTGACGGCGCGTACCCTTCGGGCATGTCCGATCCCGGCCCGATGGCGGCTGCGGCGGTGCCCGACCGCGACGGGCTGTGGTCCCGCCGGCTGCTCGCGCCGAGCGGCTGATCGCCGCGATCGAGCGGTTCCGGACCACGCCGGAGGCACTGGCGGTGGGGTTGCCGGTGACCGCACCGGAACCGGCCCCCGGCGTGGCGGAACGATGAGTCCTACTGCTTGTACTGCTTGAGCAGGCCGCGCGAGATGATCGTCTTCTGGATCTCCGAGGTGCCCTCGCCGATCAGCAGGAACGGCGCCTCGCGCATCAGGCGCTCGATCTCGTACTCCTTGGAGTAGCCGTAGCCGCCGTGGATCCGGAACGCCTCCTGGACCACCTCGGCGCAGTACTCGGACGCGAGCAGCTTCGCCATGCCGGCCTCGACGTCGTTGCGCTGGCCGGCGTCCTTGAGCCGGGCCGCGTTGACCATGAGGGCGTGCGCGGCCTCGATCTTCGTGCCCATCTCGGCGAGCTTGAACGCGACGGCCTGGTGCTTGGCGAGCGGCTGGCCGAAGGTGTGGCGCTGCTGGGCGTACGCGACAGCCAGCTCGAACGCCCGGATCGAGATGCCGCAGGCGCGGGCCGCCACGTTGACCCGGCCGACCTCGATGCCGTCCATCATCTGGTAGAAGCCCCGGCCGACCTTCTCCTCGCCGCCGAGCACGGCGGAGGCGGGCACTGTGACGCCATCGAGCACCATCTCGGTGGTCTCGACGCCCTTGTAGCCCATCTTGTCGATCTTGCCGGGGATGGTGAGGCCGGGCGCGGTCTCGCCGAAGCCGGGCTCCTTCTCCAGCAGGAAGGTGCTCATGTTGCCGTAGACCGAGTCGGCCCCGGTGTCGGTCTTGACCAGGGTGGCCACCACCGACGAGTACGCCCCGTTCGTCAGCCACATCTTCTGGCCGTTGAGGACGTAGTTGTCACCCTCGCGGACGGCCTTCGACTTGATCGCCGAGACGTCCGAGCCGCACTCGGGCTCGGACATCGAGAACGCGCCGCGCACCTCGCCGGTGGCCATCCGGGGCAGCAGCCGGGCCTTCTGGTCGGCCGAGCCGTGCTGCGAGACCAGGTACGCCACGATGAAGTGGGTGTTGACGATGCCGGAGATCGACATCCAGCCCCGGGACAGCTCCTCCACCACGAGCGCGTAGGTCAGCAGGGACTCGCCCAGGCCGCCGTACTCCTCGTCGATGGTGAGGCCGAACAGCCCCATCTCGCGCATGCCGTCGAGGATGTCGCTCGGGTACTCGTCGGCGTGCTCCAGCCGCTGCGCGTGCGGGATGATCTCCTTGTCGGCGAACTCCCGGACGGTTTCCAGGATCGACCGCTGCACGTCGGTCAGTCCGGGTGTCTGGGCGAGTCGGGCCATCTCAGCCTCCGGGGTCGGCGCCTTACTCATGGGTAACTGAACGCTCGGTCAGTATCGGCCCCGGGACCGGCCGCGCCAAGGTGACCAGTCCACACAACCGCTGTGAAAAGGTTCACCGCTGCGGGTAGCGTCCGCAAGAGAAAAGGCCGTCGACCTGGGGAAAGGGGCGCGCGTGAGTGACGAGCAGCCACCCTCGCCGTACGAGTCGCCGTCGCACGGCCAGCCGTACGGGCAGCCGCAGTACGGCCAGCAGCACCAGCAGTACGGCCAGCAGCCGCCGTACGCGCCGCAGCCGCCCTACGGCCAGTACGGCCCGCCCGGCCAGGGACCAGGACCCCGTGGCACGAACGTGCTCGCCATCCTGTCGCTCGTCTTCGCGTTCGTCTTCGCGCCCGCCGGCATCGTCTGCGGCCACCTGGCCAAGCGGCAGATCCGGCAGACCGGCGAGGACGGCGACCAGCTCGCCACCTGGGGGCTGGTCCTCAGTTACATCTTCACCGCGCTCGGCGTGCTGATCTGCTGCGGCTGGATCGGCCTGGCGTTCTGGGCCAACTCCGACAACAGCACCCACTGACGGTCAGCGGAACTGCGCCTCCCGGACGCTGTTGCCGCCGTCGACCACGAGCATCTGCCCGGTGATGTACGAGGCGGCCGGTGAGCAGAGGAACGCGATCGCCGCGGCCACCTCGTCCGGGGTGCCGGGACGCCCGACCGGCGTACCGAGCCCCTGCTTGATCTCCGCCATGGTGGATGCCGCGGTGTGGATGATGCCCGGCGCCACCGCGTTCACCGTCACGCCGTCGGCGATCATCTCCATCGCCAGCGCCCGGGTCAGCCCGACCACGCCGGCCTTGGCCGCCGCGTAGGCCGCCTCGGTGGGCAGCGCGTTCACCGGCCCGGCGGTGGCCGCCAGATTGACGATCCGGCCCCAGCCCCGCTCGGCCATGCCGCCGATGAACGCACGGCTGCTCAGGAACGCGGTGGTCAGGTTGCGGTCGATCTCGCCGCGCCACTCGTCGTACGTCAACTGGGCCACCGGACGCAGCACCTCCGGGCTGGCCCGGCTGGCCAGCCCCGCGTTGTTCACCAGCACCTCGACGTCGCCGAGCTGCTCGGCGACCGCGTCGGCGAGCGCGCCCACCTCCGACTCGTCGGTGAGATCGGCGACGAAACCGGTGACACCCAGCTCGCCCGCGCGATCGTGGATGCGCCTCGTGGTGGACACGATCGCCACCCGGGCGCCCAGGTCGGACAGCCGGCGCGCGGTCGCGTACCCGATGCCGTCGGGGCTGCCCGCGCCGGTCACCAGCGCGACCCGGCCGTCCAGGCGCATGGTGGCCGGTTCCGGCAGCGGCGCGGGCCGCTCGGAATCGGCGGCGCCGACCGGCTCGCCGCCACGCGGGCGCCGCACCGACCCCGGCCGGCTCATGTCCCGTCGCGACCGACCCCCACGCGCGTCAAGTGCCATGCCGAAGATCCTGCCCGGTGCCGACCGAACGGGCAACGCGGTGGCCGAAAGGGGACGCCCGTGTCGCGCGCCGGGTGGCTACCCTGAGCGCGACCACGTACCTGGAGATGATCAGATGACCTATCCCCCACCGTCCGGTGGCTGGCAGGACCCCTCGGCGGCCGGGCCGCAGTCGAGCCCACCGGTTGACCCGCTGCTGCCGATGGCCGGCAACCCCATCCCGGCCCAGCCCAGCCCGGCGGACCCGTACGCGCCCGCCGACTCGTACGCCGGCATGAAGTCCGCCGACCCGTACGCGGCGGCCGGTTACCCGCCGGGCGCCTACCCGCAGCCGGGCGCGTACCCGCCCCCGGGGGGCTACCCCGGATACGGGTACCCCGCCGGACCGAAGCAGAACGGCCTGGCCATCGCCGCGATGATCGTTTCGATCATCGGCGCGCTCGGCCTCTGCGGTTACGGCCTCGGTGGCTACATCGGCGTGGTGGGCGCGATCCTCGGTCACGTGTCCCGTAAGCAGATCAGGGAACGCGGTGAGGGCGGCGAGGGCTTCGCCACCGCGGGCATCATCGTCGGCTGGATCGCCACCGCGCTGGCCGTGCTGGCCACCGCCGCCATCGTGATCTTGATTGTCTGGGCGGCCAACCAGGAGTCGTCCGGCTACAGCGGCACGACCTACTGAACCCGGCGGGCCGCCCCGCGAACTCGGGGCGGCCCGGGCCGGTCACTCCGAGGGCGGGGTGAACGAGGAGGTACGGGACATGCCCGCGGCACGGCCCTTCGCGGCGATCACCAGCGCCATCTTGCGGGACGCCTCGTCGATCATCTCGTCGCCGAGCATCACCGCGCCGAGCTTCCCGCCCGCCTCCGAGGTGTAGTAGTCGTACGCGTCGAGGATCAGCTCGGCGTGGTCGTAGTCGGCCTGCGCCGGGGAGTAGACCTCGTTGGCGGCGTCGATCTGGCCGGGGTGCAGCACCCACTTGCCGTCGAAGCCCAGCGCCGCCGAGCGCTTCGCCACCTCACGGAACGCGTCCACGTCCCGGATCTGCAGGAACGGGCCGTCGATGGCCTGCTTGTCGTGCATCCGCGCGGCCATCAGGATGCGCATCAGGATGTAGTGGTACGGGTCACCCGGGTAGTCCGGGATCAGCGCGCCGACCACCAGCGACTTCATGTTGATCGAGGCCATGAAGTCGGCCGGGCCGAAGATGATCGTCTCGACCCGGGGCGAGGCCCCGGCGATGGCGTCCACGTTCACCAGCCCGGCCGCGTTCTCGATCTGCGCCTCGATGCCGATCCGGCCCACCTCCAGGCCGAGCGTCTTCTCGATCTGGGTGAGCAGCAGGTCCAGCCAGTGCACCTGCTCGGCGTTCTGCACCTTCGGCAGCATGATGCAGTCCAGGTTCGCCCCGGCGCCCTCGACCACCTCGATGACGTCCCGGTAGGTCCACGGCGTGGTCAGGTCGTTCACCCGGACCACGCGGGTCTTGCCCGTCCAGTCGCCCTCGTTCAGCGCGGCCACGATGTTCTTGCGCGCGTCCGGCTTGGCCAGCGGGGCGACCGCGTCCTCCAGGTCGAGGAAGACCTGGTCGGCGGGGAGGCCCTGGGCCTTGCCGAGCATTTTGACGCTGGAGCCGGGTACCGCCAGGCAGGATCGGCGGGGACGACCGACAGCGGTCATGGATGCGCTCCTTCCAGCGTCCGGCGCGGTGCCGGCGCAGCGGTGGATTTCGAGAACTTAACGATCCCAAAGGGCGTGGTGACGCCACGGTAACCTCGTGCCGTGACTGGGGTGAATGGACCTGTGGAAGATCTCACTGACCGTCGGATCGTGGTGCTGACCGGGGCGAGCTCCGGCATCGGCCTGGCCGCCGCGGAGGAGCTGGCTCGCCGTGGTGACCAGGTCGTGCTGGTCGGCCGCGACCCGGCCCGGCTGCGCGCCGCGGGCGAGCGGGTCCGCGAGTGCTGCGGTGAGCAGCCGGAGCTGTTCCGCGCCGACTTCGCCGTGCTCGACGACGTACGCGGGCTCGCCGAACGGCTGCGCGAGCGGTACGACCGGATCGACGTGCTCGCCAACAACGCGGGCGCGATCGTGCTGGAACCGATCACGACGGTCGACGGTTTCGAGCTGAGCATTCAGGCCAACCACCTCGCCCCGTTCCTGCTCAGCAACCTGCTGGCCGACCGGATCGGGCGGATGGTGGTCACCGCCTCGGACGCGCACCGCAGCGGCGTGCTCGACCCGGACGACCTCAATTCCGCGCTGCGCTCGTACCGGCCGTTCCGGGCGTACGGCACCAGCAAGCAGGCGAACATCCTGTTCACCGCCGAGGCCGCGCGGCGCTGGCCGGAGGTGCCGGCGCACGCGTTCCACCCCGGCGTGGTGCGCACCCGCTTCGGCAACGAGAGCCGGATCGTGGCGCTCGGCATGCGGCTGCTGCCGTTCCGCAGCCCGGAGAAGGGCGCGGAGACGCTCGTGTGGCTGGCCTGCCAGGACCCGTCCCGGCTGACGGACGGCGGCTACTACGCCGACCGCAAGCCGCACCGGCCCCGGCCCAAGGCGGCCGATCCGGCGCTCGCCGCGCGGCTCTGGACCGCCAGCGCGCAGGCGGTTGGGCTCGACGCCTGACGACACCGAGGGGACATATGACCACAGAGCAAGAGGTCCTGCTGGTCGCGCTCGTCGACCTGAGCGCCGACATGGACGCCGGGCGGCGCTACGAGGACGGGGTGCTGGCGCTGCTCGGCCGGCACGGCGGCGAGTTGGAACGGCGGCTGCGCACCGGCGACGGGGAGACCGAGGTGCACGTCATCCGGTTCGCCGCCCGCGCCGGGCTCGACGCGTTCCTGGTCGACCCGGACCGCGTCGCGCTGCGCGCCGAGCTGGGCGACGCGGCGCCCGCCACCCGGGTGCTGGAGGTACGCGACGTCTGAGCTGCGCCTTCTCCCTCACTTCATCACGCGGGGACGCCGAGAACAAGACTTGATCTTGAGGCTGGCGAGGCGCAGTGTCGGGGCGTGGACTTCGATCCCCTGGCCACCGCCCGCCGCGCACTCTGGATCGGCGGCGCGCAGTGGGCCGGCAAGACGACACTCGCGGTCACGTTGGCACTGCGGTACGGGCTGACCGCGTACCTCTACGACCGCCACGACGCGCGAGGGCACGACGACCGGCGGATCGCCGACCGGATCCGACGGGGTGAGCCGCCGGACGGCCCGGACGCGGAGGCGACCTGGGTGACGACGGACCCGGAGCGGATGGCAGCCGAGACCCTCGCCGGGTTTCCGCGCCGCTTCGAGTGGGTGCTCGACGACCTGAGCGCGCTGGTGAGCGGCCGCCGGGTGGTCGCCGAGGGCTGGGGGCTGCGGCCCGAACTGGTCGCCCCGGTCGTCGAGTCGACAGGGCAGATGGTGGTGCTGGTGCCGACGCCGGAGTTCCGCGCGTACCAGGTGGAACGGCTGCCGCGGGCGACGGCCCGGCATCCCGGCGTGAGCGACCCGGAGCGGGCGTGGCGTCATCGGATCGCGCGCGACGAGCTGGTCGCCGCCGACGCGGTCGCCGGCGCCCGGACGCTCGGGGTACGCGTGATCGAGGTGGACCTGGGCCGGGACGCCGAGGCGGTCGCCGCGCTGGTCGCCGACCACTTCGCCGGGTACCTCTGAGCGTCACCGCGACACGTGCACCGGGACGCTGGTGACCACCACGCCGGGCAGCGCCCGCAACGCCGCCCGCAGCCGCTGCTCGGCGCGGCTGTGCAACAACCGGTACCGCCGTCGGCGCAGCACCACCTCCGGCACGATCACGGTGAGCGTCAGCTCCGGGTGCGCGGCGTGCAGCGCCTCCAGGTAGTGCGCGAGCGGCCCGATCACCGACCGGTACGGCGACACGATCGTCTCCAGCCGCAGGTGGTCGCCCCAGGCCCGCCACTGGTCCCGGAACCGGTCCGCCTCGGCCTCCTCCGGCGCGAGGTGCACGGCGAGCGTCGGCCGCCCGAGCGACGTGGCGTACGCCAGTGCGCGCAGCGACGCCCGGTTCAGCCGGGCCACCGGCACGACCACCAGATGGCGTACCTGCTGGGGCAGCTCGTCGCCCTCGGCGGGCGGCGCCGACGGCGGCGGGTGCAGCGCCAGCGCGCGGTGCAGCCGGTCGTAGTGCCTGTGGATCCGGCGGAACAGCAGCACCAGCAGCGGCACGGCGAGCACCACCACCCAGGCGCCCTCGGTGAACTTGGCGACCGCCGCGGTGAGCAGCACCAGCCCGGACAGCGCCGCACCCGCCGCGTTCAGGGCGAGCCGGCGACGCCATCCCGGCCCCCGGTGGCGCCGCCAGTGCACCACCATCCCGGTCTGGGACAGCGTGAAGGCGAGGAACACACCGACCGCGTAGAGCGGGATCAGCCGCTCGGTGTGCCCGCCGAACGCGACGAACACCAGCGCGGCCGTCAGCGCCAGCGCCACCAGCCCGTTGCTGAAGGCCAGCCGGTCGCCCATGTGCAGGAACCGGCGCGGCGCGTGGCCGTCCCGGGCCATGAAGAACAGCAGCCGGGGGAAGTCGTTGAACGCGGTGTTCGCGGCGAGCAGCAGGATCAGCGCGGTGGTGGCCTGGAGGATGGCGTACCCGGGCCCGCTCGGGAACGTCACCCGGCCGAGCTGGGACAGCAGCGTCTCGTCCGCCCGGGGCGCCAGGCCGTCGAGGTGGATCAGCCCGACCAGGCCGGCGAACAGCGTGACCAGCATGGCGACCATCCAGCCGAGCGTGGTGCGGGCGTTGCGCCACTCGGTCGGCCGGAACGCGGGAACCGCGTTCGAGACCGCCTCGATGCCGGTCATCGACACCGCGCCGGAGGAGAACGCGCGCAGCACCAGCAGCACGCCAAGGCCCTCGGCGGCGGGCACCGAGGGCGGCGGCAGCGGCGCGAAACCCCGCGAGGCGGCCTTCGCGTACCCGACCGCCAGCACCGCGACCAGCACCACCACGAACGCGTACGTGGGCAGCACGAAGATGTTCCCGGCGGTCCGTACGCCGCGCAGGTTGCCGGCGAGCAGCACGGCGATCACCAGCACCCCGAGCGGCACGGTCCACCGGCCGAGCCCGGGTAGCGCCGACGTGACCGCGTGCACCCCGGCCGCCACCGACACCGACACGGTCAGCACGTAGTCGAGCATCAGCCCGGCGGCGGCGGCCAGTCCCGGCGTACGCCCGAGGTTGTCCCCCGCGACGATGTAGGAGCCGGCGCCGTGCGGGTAGGCCGGGATGGTCTGCCGGTAGGACAGGCCGACCGCGACCATCAGCACCACGAGCACGGCGGCGAGCGGCAACGCCAGGCCGAGCGCGGCGCTCCCGGCCAGCACCAGCACCGCGAGCATCGCCTCCGGCCCGTACGCCACGGAACTGAGCAGGTCCGAGGAGAGCACCGGCAGCGCGACCAGTTTGCGCATCCGCTCGTACAGCACCGAAGCGCTGGACAACGGCGGACCGAACAGGGCCCGGCGGACCCGGGTGGCGGCCCGCCCGGCCCGGCCACCGGGCAGGTCGGCCGCCCCGGTGGCGACCAGCTCGCCCGGCTGCGCCACGGTGAACATGTCGATCGGCGCCAGCCGGCCGAACCGGGTCGGCGCCGGGTGACGGTCGTGCCGCCCGAGCGCCGGGTCCACCGGCAGGTCGTCGGCGTCGCGAGGGCCGCGCCAGCGTTCGCCGATCCGGCCGAGCGCCGCCCGGTCCTCGTCGCCGAGCGGCGGGAACTCGGCCGAGGGCGTGACGACGGTGCCCGCCTCCGCCGCGTCGTCCCGGTCCGCCCCCACCCTGAGCACTTTCGTGCAAACCGGACCGCCCGGTGGCCGGAACGGCGCGACTTCGCCCCGACCGGCTCAGCCGCCCGGCGGCGTCGGGCCGGCCAGAGCCGCCCCAGGCGAGGATCGCCGACCAGCCGACGCGTCGAGTGGCGGGTGCGGAACGGTCGGTAATCCTCACCCGGACACCCGACAGACACGCACCGTCAACGAACCGTTACGATCATGCACGTCCCGGCGATCCCTGACAGACGTCCGGAGGCGTCCCTCATGCCCAGGTTCCAGGCGGTGCTGTTCGACTTCTTCGGCACCCTGACCCACGGCGCGCGGCGCGGAGCCGCCCACCGCGCCACCGCCGAGGCGCTCGGCTGCTCCACCGAGTCCCTGGTGGAGGTGCTGGACAGCAGCTACTACGAACGGGCCAGCGGATCCTTCGGCGACGCCGAGTCGACGATGCGGTGGGTGTGCGGCCGGCTCGGCGTCCACCCGTCCGACGCGGCGGTACGCGCCGCCGTCGCCACCCGCCACCGGGCCGTGCGGGCCGGCGCCCGGCTACGCGCCGAAGCGGTGCCGGTGCTGGCCGCGTTGCGCCACCGGGGCGTACGCACCGGGCTGGTGAGCGACTGCACGCACGAGCTGCCGGCGTTCCTGCCGCAGCTCGCCGTCGCGCCACTGCTCGACGCCCAGGTCTTCTCGATACGGGTCGGACGCTGCAAGCCCGATCCGGCGCTCTACCTGGCCGCGTGTTACCGGCTCGGCCAGGAGCCGGCCGACTGCCTCTACGTCGGCGACGGCGACAGTCAGGAACTCACCGGGGCGGAGCGGGCCGGGCTGAGCGCGGTCCGGTTGGCCGCGCCGGACCTCGCCGACCACGTGGTGCTCAACGCCGACCACGGCTTCCACGGGCCGTCGATGACCTCGCTGACGGAGGTGCTCGGCCTGCTCGACCCGGTCCCTGTCGCCTGACCGGCTCGTCAACGGCTTCACACGGTCAGCGGCGGCGGACGCGGTGCAGGCGGAACGGCTTGCGGGCGGCCCGCACCACAGGCGCCGGCCGGGGCTGCTCACTGAGCGAGCCGTCCGGCAGGTCGGCGCCGGTCACTGCGGTGCCGGCGGGCGCGAGCCGGTTGAGCGCGCAGCCCTGCGCCGCCCACCGCTCGACCAGCTCCGTGGCGGAGCCGGAGGCGTTGAGCCGCTTCGCCGCGACCAGCGGCGCGATGGTTTCCCACTCCTCGGTGCCCGGTCGCAGCCGGGTCACCCGCGCCGGCCAGGTGACGATCCGCCCGCCGTGATCGCCGCGCAGCGTCACGTCGGCGGTGTCGCTGCCGGCCAGCCCCGGTGCGGCCTGCTCGCCGGGGCCGGTGACCACGAGCAGCGTGCCCTCCACCGGCAGGCACCACAGCGCGTACGCCGGGCCGCCGCCGGTGCTCACCCAGCAGACCGCGGCCTTCTTCACCGCCTCGTCCACGAGCGGCGGCGTCACCCGCTCGTCCACCTCGTCGCTCACCCCGCCATCCTCCCCCATCCCCACCCCAACTCGCCCCACCCCGCCACCCCGCCACCCCGCCCGCCCCCGCCGCCCCCACCCCCGCCCGCGGTGATCAAGGAGTTTGTGTCCTTCCCCGGCCCGTTCGCCGGCACAAACTCCTTGATCACCGGAGCGGGGGGCGGGGGGCGGAGGAGGGAGGAGGGATGGGGTGGGGGGTGGGTGGGCTCAGCCGATGAAGGGGGGGACGGTGATCTCGCCTCGGGCCACCGGCATCACCTGGCCGGAGACCGTCGCGCCCATCGCCAGCCCGCCGGAGGCGGTCACCGTGCAGTGGAGCGTGGACGGGCGGTTGATCTCGATGCCCTGCCGGACGGTGTACTCCGCGCGGCCGTCGCCGGGAAGCAGGCCGCTGGCGACCAGCCACACGCCCAGTCCCAGGGCGGCCGAGCCGGTCGCCGGATCCTCGGGTACCCCCAGCCCCGGCACGAAGACCCGGGCGTGCGCGGTTTGCGAATCGGCGTCCCAGGAGAAAAGGCTGACGTGCTCCACTCCGTACCGCTGCGCCGCCGTCGTGTTCAACAGTGCCCGGGCCACCGCGTCCGGGCGTACCGGAAGGTAGGGGAATTCGAGACCGCACCCGGCGACCCGGGGTGGCGGGCCGACGTGGTCCGGTCCGGCGAGGCCGACCATCTCCAGCAGCGGCTCCGGGTCGAGTTCCGGGCCGAGCGTGGGCGTGCCGCCGGTGAGCGTCGCGCCGGTGGCCGTCACCTCGAGCGGCAGGACGCCGACGCCGCACTCCTGGGTGACCCGGCCGGTGCCGAACACGCCGCGCCGGCTCGCGGTCACCGCGGCGCCGACGCTCGGGTGCCCGGCGAACGGCAGCTCGTCGGCCGGGGTGAAGATCCGGGCCCGGTAGGTGGCGCCCACCTGCGTCGGGGGCAGCACGAAGACCGTCTCGGACAGGTTGAACTCCAGCGCGAGCGCCTGCATCTGCTCGGTGGCCAGCCCTTCCGCGCCGAACACCACGGCCAGCGGGTTGCCGGCGAACGGGCGGTCGGTGAAGACGTCCACGATCTCGTAGCCCAAGGTCGACATGCTGTTAGAGAGTAGGCCCTTAGGCTGGTGCCCGTGAGCACGCCGAACCGGGTCTACCTCGCTCGACTCGCCGGAGTCGCCGTCTTCGACCCGAACGGCGACCAGGTCGGCCGTGTCCGGGACGCGGTGGCCCGGATGCGCGCGACGCAGCGACCGCCGGAGGTGGTCGGTCTGGTCGCCGAGATGCCGATGCGGCGACGCATCTTCCTGTCCATCAACCGGATCACCTCCATCGACCCGGACGCGGTGGTGCTCGGCAGCGGCACTCTCAACCTGCGCCGGTTCGAGAAGCGCCCGAACGAGCTGCTGGTGCTCCAGGAGCTGCTCGACCGGCGGGTCCAGCTCGACAGCGGGCAGGCCGGCTCGGTGGTGGACGTGGCGATGGAGTGCAGCCGCGGCGGCGAGTGGGCGCTGGGCCGGGTCGCCGTCCGCGAGCACACCGGCCGGCTCACCCGCCGCGGCCACCTCCACCAGGTCGACTGGGACCGGGTCCGCGGCCTGGGCACGGTCGGCGACAACCGGGGTACGGCGAACCTGCTCGCCGTCCTGGAGGACATGCGCCCGGCCGACCTGGCGAACGCCCTCCAGGACCTGCCCGACGCCCGGCGCAACGAGGTGGCCGCCGCGCTCGACGACGAACGCCTGGCCGACGTGCTGAGCGAGCTGCCCGAGCGCGACCAGGTGGAGATCCTGGCCGCGCTGGACCGCCAGCGCGCCGCCGACGTCCTGGAGGAGATGGAACCGGACGACGCGGCCGACCTGCTGAACGAGCTGCCCCCGCCGGAGCAGGACGTGCTGCTGGACCTGATGGAGCCGGACGAGGCCGACCCGGTACGCCAGCTGCTGCGCTACGCCTCCGGAACGGCCGGCAGCGTGATGACCTCGGAGCCGGTGATCCTGCCGCCGGACGCCACGGTGGCCGAGGCGCTGGCCCGGATCCGGGAGGTGCAACTGTCCCCCGCCGTGGCGGCCCAGGTCTTCGTGGCCCGTGCCCCGCTCACCACACCGACCGGCCGCTACCTGGGTATGGTGCACTTCCAGCGGTTGCTCCGCGAACCGCCGGCCGACCTGCTCGGCGGCATCGTGGTGAACGACATCGACCCGCTGCGCACGTCGACCCCGCTGCCCGAGATCACCCGCCGGATGGCCACGTACGACATGGTCGGCATGCCGGTGGTGGACCGGAACAACCGGCTCGTCGGCGCGGTGACAGTGGACGACGTGCTGGACCACTCCCTGCCGCGGGACTGGCGGGAACGGGACGCGGCATCCACCTCGTCCGCCACCGACGACGGCACCCTGGACGGCGACGATGAGTGACCAGCGACGCGGCGACCGGCTCGACCAGCCGCGCGCCCCGCGGAGCCTGCACCTGCCGCGGGTCGACGCGGAGACGTTCGGCCGCTGGGCCGAGGGCATCGCCCGGGGCATGGGTACGGCGAACTTCCTCGTCTACATGACGCTGATCCTGGTGGCCTGGTTCCTGTGGAACACGCTGGCGCCGGCGAATCTGCGCTTCGACCCGTACACCTTCACGTTCTTGACCTTGATCCTCTCCCTCCAGGCGTCGTACGCCGCGCCGTTGATCCTGCTCGCGCAGAACCGGCAGGCGGACCGGGACCGGATCGCGATGGACGAGGACCGGCGGCGGGCCACGCTGCAGAAGGCCGACACGGAATACCTGGCCCGGGAGATCGCCGCGCTGCGGATAGCGATGGGTGACGTGGCGACCCGGGACTTCCTGCGCTCGGAGCTGACCCGGCTGGGTGAGGAGCTGGACGAGGCGGCCGAGCGGCGGCGCAAGCTGGAGCGGCGGCAGCAGGAGCGTGAGGGCCGGCGGGCGGGCGGCGGCGAGCCGCTGGACGAGCCCCGGGACGAGCTGGACAGCGACTACGCGCGCGACCGCTGACCGGTCATCGAATCGCTCACACCGCCCCCGCCAGCGGCGGTGGCGGATGACCCGCGACGTAGCATTGCGGGCATGTCAGCACCCGTCAGCACCGTCTCCGACGCGATCCAGGCCGCCCTGGCCACCGTCAACGACCCGGAGATCCGCCGGCCGATCACCGAACTCGGCATGGTCAAGTCCGCCGAGCGCGACGAGGACGGCGTGGTCCGGGTGGAGCTGCTGCTCACCGTGGCCGGCTGCCCGCTGAAGGACAAGCTGCGCAGCGACATCACCGCCGCCGTGGGCGCGGTACCCGGCGTGAGCGGTGTCGAGATCACCTTCGGGGTGATGAGCCCGGAGCAGCGCCAGGAGCTGCAGTCGAAGCTGCGCGGTGGCGGCGCCACCGCCGAGCCGGTGATCCCGTTCGCCCAGCCGGGCTCGCGGACCCGGGTCTACGCGGTCGCCAGCGGCAAGGGCGGCGTCGGCAAGTCCAGCGTCACCGTCAACCTGGCCGCCGCGCTGGCCGCCCGGGGCCTGTCGGTGGGCGTGGTGGACGCGGACATCTACGGTCACTCGGTGCCCCGGATGCTCGGCGCCGACGGTGCGCCGACCCGCGTCGAGGACATGATCATGCCGCCGCAGTCGCACGGCGTGAAGGTCATCTCGATCGGCATGTTCACCCCCGGCAACGCCGCTGTGGTCTGGCGCGGGCCGATGCTGCACCGGGCGCTCCAGCAGTTCCTCGCCGACGTCTACTGGGGTGACCTGGACGTCCTCCTGCTCGACCTGCCGCCGGGCACCGGCGACATCGCGATCTCGGTGGCCCAGTTGCTGCCGAACGCGGAGATCCTGGTCGTCACCACGCCGCAGGCGGCCGCCGCCGAGGTGGCCGAGCGGGCCGGCGCGATCGCGTTGCAGACCCACCAGCGGGTGGTCGGCGTGATCGAGAACATGTCCTGGCTGGAGATGCCGGACGGCTCCCGGATGGAGGTCTTCGGGGCCGGCGGCGGCGCGGCGGTGGCCGAGTCGCTGACCCGTACGATCGGCGCGCAGGTGCCGGTGCTGGGGCAGATCCCGCTGGACACCCGGGTACGCGAGGGCGGCGACGCCGGTCAGCCGATCGTGCTGGCCCAGCCGGACGCCCCGGCCGCGAAGGCGCTGTTCGAGGTCGCCGACCGCCTGGCCGTGCGCCGTGAGTCCCTGCTCGGCAAGCCCCTGGGCCTCAAGCCGGCCGGCCGCTGACCCGCACCGCTCCCGCTCTCCGCCGCCCCTTCCCGCCATGCGGGAGGGGGCGGCGCCCGTTTCAGCGGACGATCATGAGGTTGGCGGTCGCCGACGCGCCGCCACCTTCATGATCGACGGCGCGCGAGAGGGCGAGCGGTCAGGTGGCGTCGTCGTAGGACGGGCGGGGGGCCGGGGGCGTCGGGGTGGGTGCGGGGGTGCTGGTCGCCACGCTCGGGGTGCGCAGGTCGGCGGCCTTCGCCACGTCCTTCAACTCGTCGTGCACGCCTGTGACGTCCGAGCGCAGGTCGTCGTACATGCTCTGGAGCGGCTTGCGGATCGCCTGCTCGTCTTCCTCGCTGAGCAGGTGCTTGCGGATGAACGCCTTGGGGTGCAGATCCTCCAGCTGGATGTCGGTGCCCAGCTCGCGACTCAGGTCGCCGGTGGCGTTGCGCGCCATGTTGCGCAGGTTGCGGACCATCCGGAGGCCGTCGCTGATCACGTTGGGCAGCCGGTCCCCGAAGATCAACAGCGCCAGGAGCAGCAGGACGCCGATCTCCCACCAGTTCAGGTTCTCGAACACCGCGGCCTCCTCGTCCGTGTGAGGGCAAGACTACGCACGTCAGGTGACCATCCGGGAGGGGGTGACGGGTGCTTACTTCGCGTCAGCGGCGAGCGTCACCGACGCGTTCTGGCGCGACGACCCGCGCCGGTACTCGACTGTCACCACCGAACCGGGCGCGTACTTGCGCACCAGGGCCACCAGGTCGGTCGGATCGGTCATCGGATGGCCGTCCAGCCGCAGCACCACGTCCCCGGTACGGAGTCCGGCAGCCGCCGCCGGGCCGGCCGGCTCGACCGCGTTGAGGCGTACCCCGCCGCCGGTGGCGCCGGTGCCGCCGACCTGGGCGCCGATCACCGTACGCCGGGCCTTGCCGGTGCCGATGATGTCCTCGGTGATCCGCTTCGCCTGGTTGATCGGGATGGCGAAGGCGAGGCCGATGTTGCCGGCCTCCTGCCCGTCGGCCACCAGCGACTTGATCGTCGAGTTCACCCCGACCACCCGCCCGGCGCCGTCCACCAGCGGGCCGCCGGAGTTGCCGTGGTTGACCGCGGCGTCGGTCTGGATCGCCGCGTAGTAGCGGGTCGGCCCGCCCGGCTCGCCGGCCTGCATGGTCCGGTCCAGCGCGCTCACGATGCCGGCGGTGACGGTGTTCGCGAGCGACAGCGGTGACCCGATGGCGAGCACCGGGTCACCGACGGCGAGCGCGTCGGAGTCGCCGAACTGCACCGGGGTCAGCCCGCCGCGGGAGACTTTGATCACGGCGAGGTCCGACTCCGGGTCCTGCCCGACCACGGTGGCGGCGGCGGTGCTGCCGTCGTTGAACACGACAGTGGCCTTGCCCGGGCCGTCGGCGACCACGTGGTCGTTCGTGACGATGTGGCCCTCGCTGGTCACCACGAAGCCGGAGCCCTCGCTGGTGCCGCCGAGGCTGACCACGCGGATGGTGACCACGCTGGGCAGGACCCGCTCGGCCACCCCGGCCAGCGACTCGGGCTTGCGCTGCGCCAGCGCCGGGGCCTGGCCGGACTGCGCGCCGATCGTCGGCACGTCGCCGCCGCGCAGGAACGCGTACGTCAGGGCGCTGCCCAGGGAACCGGCCAGCAGCGCGGTGACCAGCGAGATCAGCACCACCTGCCGCAGCCCCGGCCGGGCCGGCAGATCGGGGTCGGTGACTGGCTCCGGCTCCCCCGCACCGGGCGCCGGTGTCGCCGGAACCACCACGGCGGCGGGCGCGTACGGGTCCCGCCAGGGGTCGGCCAGCGCGTCGGACCACCACGGCGACGGCACCTGACCCGGGGCGTCCTGCGGCGGTCGTCCGGACGCCGGCCCACCCGGTGCCGGCGATCCGCCGGGCCGCCGCCAGTCCCAGCCGTCGGTCACGTCGGTGCCTCCCACTCCGTCCCGCTGGCCCCGCGCCGGCGGCCGGCGGAGCCGGACGACAGTGACGCGCGGGACCCATCCAGGATTACACGGATGGCGCGAATGGGGTCAGGGGTTGCCGTCGGTGAGCACCCGGCGACGGACTCGCGGCTGCGCCGGTACCGGCCCGCCTCTACGCTCACAGTGCATACCGCCCCTCGCACCAGTCCGCCCCTCGGAGGTGTCCCATCGCCACGGTCGCCGGTCACGGCAGTTCGACGGCCCAGGCGCTTCACTTCGCCGAGTCTTTCGTCCCCGAGGATCTCGTGCTGCGCACGGCCCGCGCCCTCGCCCACGAGGTGGGGGTGGAAGCGGTCACGCCCGGGTCGGGCGCCGCGCTGCGGCTGCTCGCCGCCGCCGGCAACGCCCGGGCGGTGGTGGAGATCGGCACCGGCACCGGCGTGAGCGGCGTGTGGCTGCTGCGCGGCATGCGCCCCGACGGGGTGCTCACCACGATCGACGTCGAGGTCGAATACCAGCGCATCGCCCGGCGGCTGTTCCAGGAGGCGGGCTTTCCGTCGGGACGTACCCGGATCATCACCGGCCGGGCCCTCGACGTGCTGCCCCGGCTCGCGGACGGCGCCTACGACCTGGTCTTCGTGGACGCGGTGGCGACCGGCTTCGCCGCGTACGTGGACGCGGCGCTGCGGCTGCTGCGCCCCGGCGGGGTGCTCGCGCTCAACGGCGCGCTGGCGGCCGGCCGGATCAGCGACCCGGCCGCGCGCGACGTCGAGACGGTCACCGTGCGGGAGACGATCAAGGCGATCCGCGAGTCGGAGCAGTGGGTGCCCGCGCTGCTGCCGGTCGGCCACGGCCTGCTCGCCGCGGTGAAGGCCTGACTCGGCCCCCACGTGCCCCGGCACGCCCGACTCAGCCCAGCGTCGCCAGCCAGCGGAGCAACCCGCGCACGCCCCAGCCGGTGGCGCCCTTGACCAGCTCGCCGTGCGTGTCGTCGGACCAGGACGGCGCGGACATGTCCAGGTGCGCCCACCGGTCCCGCAGGTCGCCGGTGAACTCCCGCAGGAACAGCGCGGCCACCACCGAACCGGCGCCCTGCGCCGGCGAGCTGTGCAGGTCGGCGACGTCGCTGGCCAGGTATTCCAGGTAGTCGTCGGCGAGCGGCATCCGCCAGGCCCGCTCGCCGGCCGCGGTGATCGCGTCGAGCAGGCCGGCGGCGAGCGCGTCGTTGTCGCTGTAGAGCGCGGCGTGCCGCTTGCCCAGGGCGACGGCGTTCGCGCCGGTCAGCGTCGCCAGGTCGATCAGCAGGTCGGGCTTCAGCTCGCGGGCGGCGTACGCCAGCGCGTCGGCGAGCACCAGCCGGCCCTCGGCGTCGGAGTTGGTGCTCTCGCTGGTCAGCCCGCCGTAGTGCCGGATCACGTCGCCGGGGCGGAACGCCGAGCCGCTGACCATGTTCTCGGCGAGCGGGGCGAGCGTGGTGATCCGTACCGGCAGGCGCAGCTCGGCGGCGCCGAGCGTCGCGGCGATCACCGCCGCGGCGCCGGCCATGTCCTTGCGCATCAGCTTCATGGCCGGCACCGGCTTGATCGAGATGCCGCCGGTGTCGAACGTGATGCCCTTGCCGACGAGCACCACGTGGGTACGCGCGCCCTCGGGCCGCCAGTCCAGCTCCACCAGGCGCGGGCCGCTCGCGGATCCGCCGCCGACGGCCAGCAGACCGCCGAAGCCCTCGGCCGCCAGTTCCTCCGGGCCGCGCACCCGCAGGTGCAGGCCGGGGTGCCCGGACGCGGCCTCGGCCACCTGCGCGGCGAACCACTCCGGGTTCTTAATGGACGAGGGCATGTTCGTGAGGTCCCGGGCGAGCCGGGTCGTCTCGGCGGTGGCCCGGGCGGCGGCGAGCGTGCCGGCGAGCGCGTCCGGGTCGTCGACCAGGACCGAAACCCCGGCCAGGGCGGACCGCCCGCCGGCCTCGGTCAGGCGGAAACGGTACGAGCCGAGCAGCAGCCCTTCGGCCAGTCCGCGTAGCGCCGCCGTCGCCTCACCGGGAAGCGCGATGGTGATCTGCGTCTCATCCTTCGCCGCGCGGGCCAGCGCTGCCCCGGCGGTACGCCAGTCGCGCTCGTCGCCGTCGCCGACACCGAGGAGCCACAGCCGCGCCGGCGAGCCGCCGGGACGCAGGTGCTCGCGCACCTCGCCGGCCGCGCCGGTGAGCCGGGTGACGGGCAGTACGGCGGCGGCCTCGGCCCGCACGTCGTCGCCGACCGGCACGGCGGTCGGCACCAGTCGGGCCGGGGAGTCCGGGGGGTCCGGCGAGTCCGGCCCTCCGGAGCGGACGGGCAGGACGAGAGCGTCGGGCCCCGCGGGCCCGCTCACCAGACGAATGACCAGCACGCTGGACCGTACCTCCGAGAAGGGGTGAACAGGCACGTTTCACCACGCACCCGTCGAGGAAAGACCCTGAGCCACCGGGCAGCCCGGTGGCTCAGGGTAGGACGAACCGCCCGCGCGGCGGATGCCGCGCGGGACACTCCTCGAATCAGCCCGCAGCCGCCTTCAGCGCGTCACCGAGCGCGGTGGCCTCGTCGGGAGTCATCTCGACGACGAGCCGGCCACCACCCTCCAGCGGGACTCGCATGACGATGCCCCGGCCCTCCTTGGTGACTTCCAGCGGACCGTCGCCCGTCCGCGGCTTCATCGCCGCCATGTTGTCTCCCCTCAGACCTACACCAGGGTCGGTGAGTTGCCCCACAGCCACTTCGCCATCGCCGTCCGCAGCCATCACGGAAGGCTCGACAAACGATTTTCCCTGATGAACACCGCCGGACCCAAACCGAGGCAGCATTGATGTAACAGCATCTAGCTTATCTTGGATAGGCCTGTCACAATGTGCGGTCATGCAGGCACGGTCGGCACTCTTCGACCTGTACGGCGACCACCTCCGGGCCCGGGGTGGCCGCGCACCGGTCGCCGCCCTGGTCAAGCTGCTCGCCCCGCTGGGGATCGCCCCACCGGCGGTACGCACCGCGGTCTCCCGGATGGTCCGCCAGGGCTGGCTGGAACCGCTCCGGCTCGCGTCCGGACCGGGATATTCGATCACCCCGAAGGCGGCTCGTCGACTCGACGAGGCGGCGTCCCGGATCTACCGGACCGGGCGGCACAATTGGGACGGACGGTTCGATCTCCTGGTGCTCACCGCGCCCTCCTCCCGACGGGACCGGCAGCGGCTCGCCGCGAACCTCTCCTTCCTCGGCTACGGCACGCTCGACGACTGCACCTGGGTGGCCACCCGCCCGGCGGAGGACGTCGACCTGCTGCTCGACGAGGCGGGTGTGCGCTTCGAGCGGTTCACCGCCGCGCACGCGGCGGGCACACCAGGTGCGATGGGCGTGGTCCGCCGCGCCTGGGACCTGGCCGAGATCGGCCGGGCGTACGAACGCTTCGTCGCCGAGCAGAAGCCGCTGCTCTCCGGCATCACGGTGCGCAGCAACGACGAGGACGCGTACGCGGCCCGGTTCCGGCTCGTGCACGCGTGGCGTACGTTCCTGTTCCGGGATCCGCAACTGCCCCCGGCACTGCTGCCCGAGCGCTGGCCGGGCACCAGCGCGGCCGCGTTCTTCGACCGGCACGCGGCCCGGCTCCGGCCGGCCGCCGACCGGTACGTCGAGCAGTGCCTCGACGCCAGCAACCGCCTCGCCCGACAGAAGGGTCGTTAGAACGTGACCGAGCCGCTGCTCGTCGACCGCACCGACGCCGTCGTCACCCTGACGCTGAACCGCCCGACGGCGATGAACTCGCTCGACGTGGCGCTCAAGGAGGCGCTCCGGGACACCCTGGCCGAGCTGGAGACCGACCGGTCCTGCCGGGCGGTGGTGCTCGCCGGCGCGGGCGGCTCGTTCAGCGCCGGGCAGGACCTGCGCGAGCACGTGCGGACGCTCGAGACAGCGGACGCGGACCCGCTGGGCACGGTGCGGGCGCACTACAACCCGATCGCCGCCCGGCTGGCCAACCTGCCCAAGCCGGTGGTCGCCGCGGTGCGCGGGATGGCCGCCGGGGCGGGCGCCTCGCTGGCGTTCCTCGCCGACTTCCGCATCGGCGGTCCGAAGACCCGGTTCCTGATGGCGTTCGCCGGGGTGGGGCTCGCCGCCGACACCGGCGCCTCCTGGACGCTGCCCCGGCTGGTCGGCCACGCCAAGGCCGTCGAGCTGCTGATGCTCGCCGAGCCGGTCGGCGCCGACGACGCGTGCCGGCTGGGCCTGCTGACCAGGCTGGTGGACGACGACGAGCAGGTGCTCCCGGCCGCGCAGGAACTGGCCGCACGGCTCGCCGCCGGCCCGACCGTCGCATACGGGGCGATCAAGCGCCAGCTCTCCATCGCCGACGCGGGCACGCTCGCCGACGCGCTGGCGGCCGAGGCGCAGGCACAGGCGATCTGCGGCGCCACCGCCGACCACCGGGCCGCCACGATGGCGTTCGTCGAGAAGCAGAAGCCGGTCTTCCAGGGCCGCTGACCGCGCCGGCCGGCCCCGGCTGTCAGTCGTCCTCTTCCGGATCCTGGTTGGCCTCGACGCCCAGCACGAACGCCTGCATGGCCAGCTCGTCGCCGTACGGCGAGACGAACGCCGGCAGCTCCCGAGGGCCCAGCTCCTGCACGTAGGACCAGAAGATCCGCACCGCCTCGGCGCGCGACGCGGCCTCGATCGGCAGGTCCAGGCTGACCAGCCAGGTGCTGCGGGCCGGCGGCGGGCCGAGCCGGTCGGCCAGCGACCGCCAGCGGGCCGGGTCGAGCGCCACGACCGGGCCGTCCGGCGCCGGGCCGTCGACCGGCACCGGCTCGTCGAGCACCCGCCGGGTGTACGTGACCACGAGCGGCGCGTCCACCGGGTCGGACTGCGGATCGTCCGGGTCCTCCCGGGGCCCGGACACCGCGGGCGCGACCTTGCCGAGCGCGACCAGACGCAGCGGCTCGTCGACGAGCACCGCCACCTGGTCGCCGGGCCGGGGGCGGGCCGCCTCGGCCAGCCCGGTCAGCTCCAGCAGGTCGTGGTGCACCAGCCGTTCGGCCTCGAAGCGCTCGGCGGGCAGCAGCACCGCCCAGGCGCCGGTGGTGGTCGCACCGTCTGTCGTCCCGCTCGTACGCGGCTCGGTGTCGGTCATGCCCCAATCCCATCACGCCGGAGGTGGCGCGCTCCGTCACACCCCGGCCCGGTCACCGCTCACGTGGCAGTCGGCCAGGTGGTCGTCGACCATGCCGGTGGCCTGCATCAGCGCGTAGGCGGTGGTGGGGCCGACGAACCGGAAACCCTGCTTCTTGAGCGCCTTGGCCATCGCCACGGACTCCGGGCTGGTGGCCGGCACCTCGGCGAAGGACCGGGGTCGCGCCGCCCGGGGCGGGGGCGCGAACGACCAGAGCAGCGCGGAGAGGCCCTCGGGCAGCTCCGACGCCGCCCGGGCGTTGGCGATCGCCGCCTCGATCTTGGCTCGGTTGCGGACGATCCCGGCGTCGGCCAGCAGCCGGGTCACGTCGGCCTCACCGAAGCGGGCCACCGCGTCGATCCGGAAGCCGGCGAAGGCGTCCCGGAACGCCTGCCGTTTGCGCAGGATGGTCAGCCAGGACAGGCCGGACTGGAACGCCTCCAGCGTCAGCCGCTCGTAGAGCGCGTCGTCGCCGCGCAGCGGCCGGCCCCACTCCTCGTCGTGGTAGACGGCGTAGTCGGGGGTGCTCGCCCCCCATGCGCAGCGCGGCAGCCCGTCCGCGCCGGTCACCAGGTCAGTCACGGCGTCCACGGTAGGTCAGCCCACCGACAACCCGGCTCAGGGCAGGCGGCCCTGCTCGACCAGCCGGGCGAACTTCTTCAGCGCCTGGGTGAGGCTGAACTTCGAGCCGGGCCAGAGCACCGGCCAGGCGACCCGGCCGGCCCGCCCGCCCGGCAGGTGGAACCACTCGTGCCAGATCACCTGTGTGCGGTCGCGGTCCATCGGGGTGCAGCGCAGCACGCCGGGGCCGCGCAGCAGCCTGCCGCAGTGCACCACACCGACCTCGTACGGCGCGTCGACCCGGACCACCCGCATCTCGTCGCGGAGCACGGCCGGACCGAGCGCGGTGACCGCCTCGACCAGGCTGCCCTCGCCGCCGTCGCCCTCGACCACCCGGACCCGGGTCAGCGGGATCCAGTCCGACTGCCGCTCCCACGCGGTGAGCGCGGCGAACACCCGCTCCGCCGGCGCCTCGACGATCACCGTGGCGGTGACCTCGGCGGCACCGCGCCGGGACGCCTCGGTGAAGTCGTCAGCCGGCCGGCCGGCGCCGGTCACGCCGACTCCGATCGGACCACCGAACCGCGCTCCCGGTCACCGTCGGCGCTCCCGTCCGCCGGGGAGACGGTGTCCTCGGTGGCCGCGGCGGCCGGGGCCTCCGCCACACCCGCCTCGGCCGGCGCGCGTCCCGGCTGCCCGCCGGCGTCGGGCCGGTCCGGCTGCCCGTCGCCGTCGATCCGGCTCGACGGCTCCGGCCCGGACAGGTCGATCACCACCGGCTCGGGGGCGGACGGGCCGGGCGCCGGCTCCGTCTCGGGGCGGGTCGCGGCGGCCTCCTCGCGCGCCCGGCGCAGCGCGTCGGCGTCCTCGGTACGCCCGTCCCGCAGGGCCGCGTTCTCCGCCTCCAGGACGCCGATCAGCTCGGTCTTGTAGCCGATGTCGTACGCCGCCCGGCGCAGTGCCGCGTCGACCTGACTCATCCGGTAACCGCGCAGCGCCGTGTCGAAGCGGACGCCTGACACGTCCGACTCGTCGAGCGGACGGCTGCCGGGCAGTGGCACGGCCCGGCCGTCCGGCTCGGCCGGTGTGAGGCCCGGATCCTTGCCGGAGACCAGCACCGTCACCCCGAACACCACAGCCGCGACTGTCAGCGCGACGACCAAGAGGAGCAGAACCTCACCCATGCACAGATCGTGGCATGCGGGGCGGGATCGGGCGAGCCCTCTGAGGCGTCCGTTCCGCGAATGCGTCCGCCGCGCGGTACCGGCACGGGCGGCGCGGGCGACGCGGGCGGGACCGGATAGCGTCGGACCGGCCGGTGCGGTCCGGCGGCGAGGAGGCGGGCATGACCGGGGCGTTGCGGCTGGGCGGACGGACGTTCGGCCCCGGTGAGCTGGTGGTGATGGCTATCGTCAACCGCACGCCCGACTCGTTCTTCGACCGGGGCGCCACCTTCGCCCAGGACAGCGCGCTGCGCGCGGTGGAACGCGCGGTGGACGAGGGCGCCGAGATCATCGACATCGGCGGGGTGAAGGCCGGGCCGGGCGACGAGGTGGACGTGGCCGAGGAGATCCGGCGGACGGTGGACACCATCGCCGCGGTCCGGTCCGCCTTCCCGGACGTGGTCGTCTCCATCGACACCTGGCGTGCCGAGGTGGCGGTGGAGGCGGTAGTGGCCGGCGCGGACCTGCTGAACGACACCTGGTCGGGGGCGGACCCGGCGCTGGCCCGGGTCGCCGCGGCGACCGGCGCCGGCCTGGTCTGCTCGCACGCGGGCGGGCTCGCCCCGCGTACCCGGCCGCACCGGGCCGCCTTCGACGACGTGGTGGCCGACGTGCTCGGCACGGTGACCGGCCTGGCCGAACGCGCGGTCGGGCTGGGTGTGCGCCGGGACGGCATCCTGATCGACCCGGCGCACGACTTCGGCAAGAACACCCGGCACTCGCTGGAGATCACCAGGCGGCTGTCGGAGCTGACCGACACGGGCTGGCCGCTGCTGGTGGCGCTGTCGAACAAGGACTTCATCGGCGAGACGCTCGACCTGCCGGTGCCCGAGCGGCTGGAGGGGACGCTCGCCGCCACGGCGGTCTCGGCCTGGCTCGGCGCCCGGGTGTTCCGTGCCCACCAGGTCCGCGAGACCCGCCGGGTGCTGGACATGGTGGCGTCGATCCGGGGCGACCGGCCGCCGGCGGCGACCCGGCGCGGGCTGGCCTAGCGGGCCGGGCCCGGTGCCGGGCCGCTGGTCAGGTCCAGCGCAGGACGCCGCGCCGCCACGCGTAGAGGATGCCGAGCGCGACGATCGCCACGAAGACGCCCATCTCCACGACCGTGGTGGCGCCGAATCCGGGCCGGTCGAAGACCAGCGCCCAGGGGAACAGGAAGACCGCCTCGACCGCGAAGAGCACGTAGAGATACGCGTAGACGTAGTACCTGATCTGCATCTGCGCCCAGTCGCCGCCGACCGGGTCGATGCCGCACTCGTACGTGGCCCGCTTGCCCCACGGCTCGGCCGGCCGGCTCGGACGTAACACCCGGTTCGCCGAGAACGCCGTCACGAAGAAGAGCACGGCGGCGAGCAGCAGCAGACCGAGCGTGGCGTACGAGCCGAGGTATCCGGTCACGACCGGAGCGTACCGGTCTCGTCCAGATGTCCCGGACACGTTACGAATTTGTTTCCTGGCAGGACTAGTGCCTGATGGCAAGTATCACCGAATAATGGGATCCCGTTGATCGTCCGGAGGACAGATGCCCCGCCCCAGCGTTGCGCCCGATCGGCGGGCCGCGTTCCGCCGTACCCTCGCGGTGCTGGCGCCCGTGCTCGTCGCGGCGATGGTGGCGGTGGTGCCCGCCGGGGCGGTCGCGCACCCGGGCCCGGCGGCCGCGCTCCGGGCGATCGAGCCGGTGGAGCCGGGCGGCGACCCCGGCGGCGAGCCGTCCGGTCCGGCGCCCAGCGGCGACCCGGCGCCCACGGCGACGGCCCCGCCGCCGACCGAGGCGCCACCGACCACGCCCCCGGCGCCGGCCCCCACCTCGCCGGCCGCGCCGCCGGCCAGCGCGCCCGCCGATCCGGCGCCGACCACCGCCGCGCCGGCCACCACGGCGCCCGCGCCGCCGCCCGTCGTGCCGCCGGTCAAGCCACCACCGCCCCCGCCGGCGCAGCCGGCCGGCGGCCCTCTGGGGGTACGCGTGAACACCGGCGACGTGGTGCTGCCGCCGGCCTACTGGAACGCCGACGCCACGGTGGCCGCGCTACGGGTGACGGTGACGAACACCGGTGGGCGGGCGGAGCGGATCAGCCTGGGCTACACGCTGCCGCCCGGGCTGTCCGACGCGGGCACCCCCGGTTGCGAGCCGGCCGGTGGCGGCAACCACCGCTGCGCCGGGTGGGACGCGGAGCCGGGCGCCCGGTTCAGCGCCACCATCCGGGTCCGGGTCGACGGCGACGCCTGGCGGACCATGCCGCTGGCCGGGTCGGTCCAGGTCACCGCCGTCGCACCCGGGGTCAGCGACGCGGCGTACGACGACGAGGGCTTCGCCGTGCTGTTCCCGCCCGGGCCGCCGGTACCCGGCATCTCGCTCCGCGCCGACGAGGTGCTGTTCGACATCAGCGGCGCTCCCGCGACGCTCACCGTCCGGCTCGGCAACACCGGCCGGGTCGACGCGGCCGGCCGGATCGACGTTCTCCTGCCCGCCGGGGTGACAGTCGCCGGCAGCGAGCCCGGCTGCGCCCCGATCTCGGCCGCCCGGACCCGCTGCGATCTGGGCGTGCTGGCGGCGGGGCGGACCGGCGGCGTACGGCTGACGCTCACCGCCTCGGCGGAGGCCCAGCGGCTGGCACCGCTGTCCGGCGCGGTGATCGGCCGGCTGGACCCGCGCAGCGGGCGGGACCGGCAGGTGCAGATGAGCTTCCGGATCAGCGCCGCCGCGGCGGACGCCACGCCACCGGTCGCCGCGCCGGCCCCGACCGGTTCGCAGGGCGTGCTCGTCGCCGCCGGCGAACGCGACGGTGACGGCACCTCGGTCCGGGGGGCCGCCATCGCGTTGATCGCCGTGTCCGGTCTCCTCGTCGTGCTCGCGCTGGCTCTGGCGACCCGCTCGCTGCGCCGCCGCAGCGACATCACCGCGCCGGAGCGGCCGGTCGCCGACAGGTGATCATGGATATGTGGTGATCTGGGTTACGGGCCCAGGTACTAAACGCTGCAAAGCAGGGCATACAGCAGCCCGATCCAGTCCCATACGTCGGACCTCGACCAAGGTGGCCCTAACGTGGCGACGTAGGCTCTGACGTGAGAATCGGAGCGGGCCGGACCGGCGAGGGTGACGGCGCTCAGTTAAGCGAGGTGCGGGTGTGACCAAGCAGATCCGTCAACTGGACCGGGTGGTCATCCGGTTCGCCGGTGACTCCGGCGACGGCATGCAGCTCACCGGCGACCGGTTCACCTCGGAGACGGCGCAGTTGGGCAACGACATCTCCACGTTGCCGAACTTCCCCGCCGAGATCCGCGCTCCCGCCGGCACCCTGCCCGGCGTGTCGAGCTTCCAGGTGCACTTCGCCGACTACGACATCCTGACCCCGGGTGACGCGCCGAACGTGCTGGTGGCGATGAACCCGGCGGCGCTGAAGGCCAACCTGGCCGACCTACCGCGCGGGGCGGACATCATCGTCAACACCGACGAGTTCACCCGGCGCAACCTGGCCAAGGTCGGCTACGCGACGAGTCCGCTCGACGACGACTCGCTCGCCGGATACGCGGTGCACCCGGTGGCGCTCACCTCGATGACCGTGGGCGCGCTGGCCGAGCACGACGTGTCCAAGAAGGACGCCGAGCGGGCAAAGAACATGTTCGCGCTCGGGCTGCTGAGCTGGATGTACTCCCGCCCGTACGAGTCGACCCTGCGGTTCCTGGAGCGCAAGTTCGCGGCCCGCCCCGAGCTGGTGGCGGCGAACGTGGCCGCGTTCCGGGCCGGCTGGAACTTCGGCGAGACGACCGAGGACTTCTCCGTCCGGTACGAGGTCAAGCCCGCCAGGATGCTGCCGGGCACCTACCGGAACATCACCGGCAACGCGGCGCTGTCGCTGGGTCTGGTGGCCGCCGGGGTGCGCTCCGGGCTGCCGGTGTTCCTCGGCGCGTACCCGATCACGCCGGCCTCGGACATCCTGCACGAGCTGAGCAAGCACAAGAGGTTCGGCGTGGTCACCATGCAGGCCGAGGACGAGATCGCCGCGGTCGGGGCGGCGCTCGGCGCGTCGTACGGCGGCTCGCTCGGCGTGACCACCACGAGCGGTCCGGGCGTGGCGCTCAAGAGCGAGACGATCTCCCTGGCGGTGGCCCTGGAGCTGCCCCTGGTCATCGTCGACGTGCAGCGGGCCGGGCCGTCCACCGGCATGCCCACCAAGACCGAGCAGGCCGACCTCAACATGGCCCTGTACGGCCGGCACGGCGAGGCGCCGGTCGCGGTGATCGCGCCGAAGTCCCCGTCGGACTGCTTCCACGCGGCGCTGGAGGCGGCCCGGATCGCGCTGACCTACCGCACCCCGGTGATCCTGCTCTCCGACAACTACGTCGCGAACGGCTCCGAGCCGTGGCTGCTGCCGGACGTGGAGTCGCTGCCCGACCTGCGGGTCGAGTTCGCCACCGAGCCCAACGGCGAGGACGGCACGACCTTCCTGCCGTACCTGCGGGATCCGCAGACGCTGGCCCGCCCGTGGGCGGTGCCCGGCACGGCCGGCCTGGAGCACCGGATCGGCGGCCTGGAGAAGGCCGACAAGACCGGCGACATCTCGTACGACCCGGCCAACCACGACTTCATGGTGCGGACCCGGGCGGCCCGCATCGAGACCATCCCGGTGCCGGACGTCGAGGTGGAGGACCCGGACGGCGACGCCCGGGTGCTGGTGCTGGGCTGGGGCTCGACGTACGGCCCGATCGGCGCCGCCTGCCGTGGCCTGCGCCAGCGCGGGCTCTCGGTGGCCCAGGCCCACCTGCGGCACCTGGCCCCGATGCCGGCGAACCTCGGCGAGGTGCTGAGCCGCTACGACAGGGTGGTCGTGCCGGAGATGAACCTCGGCCAGCTCGCCCACGTGATCCGGGCGAAGTACCTGGTCGACGCGATCGGCTACAACCAGGTCCGCGGCCTGCCGTTCACCGCCGCCGAGCTGGAGACGATGCTGGAAGAGGTCCTGAAGAATGTCTGAGCCCGTCGCCCTGAAGCTCACCGCCAAGGACTTCAAGTCCGACCAGGAGGTGCGCTGGTGCCCCGGTTGCGGCGACTACGCCATCCTGGCCGCCGTGCAGGGCTTCATGCCGGAGCTGAACATCCCCCGGGAGAACATCGTCTTCGTCTCGGGCATCGGCTGCTCGTCGCGTTTCCCGTACTACATGAACACGTACGGCATGCACTCGATCCACGGCCGCGCCCCGGCGATCGCCACCGGCCTGTCGGTGTCCCGGCCGGACCTGTCGGTCTGGGTGGTCACCGGTGACGGCGACGCGCTCTCCATCGGCGGCAACCACCTGATCCACGCGCTGCGCCGCAACGTGAACCTGAAGATCCTGCTGTTCAACAACCGGATCTACGGGCTCACGAAGGGCCAGTACTCGCCGACCTCCGAGGTCGGCAAGATCACCAAGTCGACGCCGGTCGGGTCGGCGGACGCCCCGTTCAACCCGCTGTCGCTGGCACTCGGCGCGGAGGCCACGTTCGTGGCCCGGACGATCGACTCGGACCGCAAGCACCTCCAGTCGGTGCTGCGGGCCGCCGCCCAGCACGAGGGTTCGGCGTTCGTGGAGATCTACCAGAACTGCAACATCTTCAACGACGGCGCGTTCGACCCACTGAAGGAGCCGGCCACCCGGGACGACTTCCTGATCCGGCTGGAGCACGGGCAGCCGATCACGTTCGGCAAGGACGGGCAGTTCTGCGTGGTGCACCCGCCGGGTGGCTTCGGGCTGGAGGTGCGGGAGACCGCGAACACCCCGGCCGAGGAGATCGTCGTGCACGATGCCACGGTGGCCGACCCGGCGTACGCGTTCGCGCTGTCCCGGCTGCCCGGCCTGGACCTGAGCAACACCCCGATCGGAGTGTTCCGCTCGGTGGGCCGCCCCTCCTACGACAGCACCGTGCAGGAGCAGGTCGCGGCCGCCAGGGCTAGCGTCGACCAGACCCCGGAGCAGCAGCTCGCCGCCCTGCTCGGCAGCGGCGACACCTGGACGATCCTCTGATCCGCCGCTGACCCGTCACGCGAGAGGGCGGGCCGTTCCCCCGCGGAACGGCCCGCCCTTCGCGTGTGGCGCAGCCTGGTCAGGCGGCCGCCGAGGCGGGCACCCACAGCTCGTCGACGGCCCGCTCGGCAGCGGCGAGGCTCTGCTCGAACAGCGGGATCAGCTCGGCCATCGCCGGGTTGACCGGGGCCAGGGTCAGCTCGGCGCAGATGAACCGCGGCTCCAGCCCGGTCAGGGAGAGGCCGTGCGGCAGCCACGGCTCGGCGTGGTCCCAGCCCTCCCGCGGGGTGCCCGCGCCGTACCCGCCGCCGCGGCTGACCAGGACGACGAACTGGCGGTCGCCGAGCAGCCCGGCGTTCGTCACCGGGTCGTACGCGATGCCGGGGGCGATCAGGTGGTCGACCCAGGACTTCACGCTGCTGGGCGGCCCGTAGTTGTAGAGCGGCAGCCCGAGCAGGACCGTGTCGGCCTGCTTCACCTCGGCCACCACCTCCTGGGTCCGCCGCCAGGACGCCGCCTGCTCGGGGGTGTGCTGATCCGGCGGCACCATGCGCGCGAGACCGCTCGCCGTGTCCAGGTGTGGCAGCGGGTTCTGGCCCAGGTCGCGGTAGGTGACGGTGCCGTCCGGGTGGGCGGCGCGCCAGGCGGCGGCGGCACGGGCGGTGAGCCGTCGGCTGATCGACCGCTCCCCCGTGATGCTGGAGTCGATGTGCAGCAGGTGAGCCATTTCTTTCTCCTCCATCGATCGTTCGTGTAGAACAAACTATTTATAGCAGGTCGATGTTTCCCGGGGCGCGTAAACTGGGTCACATGTCCGCCGTACCGGTCGAGGAGTCCGAGCGCCGCTCCGGGCCCCTGCTCGACCATCTGGCCCGGCGGATGCGGCTGCGCTCCGAGTCGGTGCTGACCCCGCTGGGCCTGCGCCCACGCCACCTGGTGGCGCTCACAGTGCTGCGCGACTCCGGCGGCATCAGCCAGCAGGCGCTCGCCGGCACGCTTCAGATCGACAGCACGAACGTGGTCGGGCTGCTGAACGACCTGGAGGCGGACGGCCTGGCCGAGCGCCGCCGCTCCCCGGAGGACCGCCGACGGCACGAGGTACGCCTCACCGAGGCGGGCACCAGGCGGCTCCGCGAGGCCGAGTGCGCGCTCGCCGGAGCCGAGGAGGAGGTCCTCGGCGCGCTGGCTCCCGGCGAGCGGGACCTGCTCTACGACCTGCTACGACGGGCCACCCAGGGCCGGTCGTCGACGTGCGGCGAAGTGCTCGCGGAGGGCGGCCCGGGCGCCTGCTGAACGTCGCGCTCAGCGGGGCGCGGTCAGAGCGCGGTGGTGGCCTGCGGCCGGTCGTCCCGGACGTGGACGAGCATGTCGCCGGTCTCGATCACCGCGCCCGCACGGTCGTTGAGCGTGACCACCTTGCCCCGGCGGACCAGCGCGATGACGAGCGACTCCAGCTCACGGGGTGAGCGGCCCACCTCGTCACGCTCGGCCGACCGCATGGCCAGCGCCATGCCCTGCCCCGGGGTGAGCAGGTCCTCCACCACGTCGATCAGGGGCGGGGCCGAGGTGGACAGGCCGAGCAGCCGGCCCGCGGTGGCCGACGAGACGATCACGTGGTGGGCGCCGCTCTGCTTGAGCAGCGGCGCGTTCTCCGCCTCGCGTACCGCCGCGATGATCCGGACCTGGCCGGCGGTGAGCTGCCGGACCGTGAGCGCCACCAGCACCGACGCGTCGTCGCTGTCGGTCGCGATGATGACCGACTTCGCGGTACGCACGTGCGCCTGCTCCAGCACCGACGACCGGGTAGCCGAACCCTCGATCGTCACCAGCCCGTTGGAGGTGGCCTGCCGCAGTGCGGGCCCGCTCCGCTCGACCACCACGATCTTGGACTTGTCCGTGCCGTTCTCCAGCAGGGCGGAGACCGCGCTGCGGCCCTTGGTGCCGTAGCCGCAGATGATGACGTGGTCCTTCACGGTTCTCCTCCACCGCGACAGGCGACGCCCGGTGCGGTACTGCTCGGTCAGGACTTCCAGGGTGGTGCCGACCAGGATGATCAGGAACAGCACCCGGGCGGGGGTGATGAACAGGACGTTGGCCAGGCGGGCGGACGGGCTGACCGGGGTGATGTCGCCGTACCCGGTGGTGGAGAGCGAGACCACCACGTAGTAGAAGCAGTCGAGCAGGGTCAGGCCGCTCTCGTCGACGTCGCGGTAGCCGTCGCGGTCGAGCCACACCACGAACACCGTGGCGAAGACCAGGCCGAGGGCGGCGAGCAGGCGCAGACTCAGCGCGCTCAGCGGCCCCCGCCGCTGCGCGGGAAAATGGATCACCGTCGGTCCCGCTCCGCCACCGTCGCCTGCACGCCCTCAAGATAGCGGGTACGCCCCGAGCCGGCTGGTCGGGCAGGGGCCGGTCCGTCGCCGCGAGCGGTAAGGATTTCGTCACATCCATCGGCGCCGTCACGGGTGAGACTGATGACCGACCGGTCGTCCCGCGTTGATCCACACCTGCCCGGTCGGTACACGGGGGCTGACCGGGCAGGTGCCGGGGGCGTGGACGGGGCATGATGGGGACGTCCGGACGGCGACCGCGAGGAGGCCGGCATGTCGTTGCTGCGACGCGTGATCGGCGGGGTGCTGCGGCGCATCCGCCTGCGCCAGGGCCGCACGCTGCGCGAGGTGGCCCAGGCCGCCGGCGTCTCCCTGCCCTATCTGTCAGAGGTCGAACGCGGGCGCAAGGAGGCCTCCTCCGAGGTGCTGGCCGCGATCTGCCGCGCGCTCGGGATCCACCTCGCCGACCTGCTCGAAGAGGCCCGCGACGAGCTGCGCCGGGAGCGGCCGACACCGGTCGGCCCCGGGATCTCGGCGGCCCGGTTCGACCGGGTGCCGGCCGCGCGCACCGGGCCACAGCTGCGGGTCGGCCCGCCGCGGCTGTCCGTCACGCGCCGCCCGGTCGTGTCGCCCCGGCCGCCCGTGTCCCGCCGGCCCGCCGTCTCGCTCCGGCCGCACGTCGCCCGCCGGCCGGTCACCGCCACGCAACTGCTGGGCGGCGCGCTGCGGCCCGTCGGGCTCGGGCCGGCGCCGCTCGGTCCGGCGTTCGACGCCGCCACGCCGATCGGGTTCTCCGGCGGCATCCGGATCTGGCCGGCTCCCTCCGCCCCGGCCGTCCGCCCCCGTCCGCGTATCTCATCGGCGGTGGCCCGGCGACGGGCCCGCGCCGGCCGGCGGCGGCCGGTCGCCGCGTAGCTTCTGCCCAGAGCGAATCTGCCCGGGGCAGAAAGCCTGGGCCGCGCGGGTGCGTCCGGCGGACGCTGGAGACCGCCGGTTCCCGGGCGGTCCCCCGCCCACCGGCGGCACGGAGGTGGGCGGCGATGGGTGGCATCTGGATGCTCGACGAGGGACAGCCGGCGTTCGGTGACCGGGTCTTCGAGCGGCTGCTGAAGGAACGGATCATCTTCCTCGGCACCGAGGTCACCGACGCGTCGGCCAACCAGATCTGCGCGCAGATCCTGCTCCTCGCGGCCGAGGACGCGGAGCGCGACATCTTCCTCTACATCAACTCGCCGGGCGGCTCGGTCAGCGCCGGCATGGCCGTCTACGACACCATGCGGTACGTCAAGAACGACGTGGCGACGCTGGCGCTCGGCATGGCCGGGTCGATGGGGCAGTTCCTGCTCTGCGCCGGGGCGGCCGGCAAGCGGTTCGCGCTGCCGCACTCGCGGATCATGATGCACCAGCCGTCCGGCGGAATGGGCGGCACCGCCGCGGACATCACCATCCAGGCCGAGAACATGCTGCACGTCAAGCGCACCATGCAGGAGCTGATCGCCCAGCACAGCGGGCGCACGCTGGAGGAAATCCAGCGCGACTGGGACCGCGACCGCTGGTTTACCGCCGAGCAGGCCCGCGAGTACGGCCTCGTCGACCAGGTGCTCACCCGCGTCGACCAGCTCGCCGGGTGAGCCGGGACGGCCCGGCCGATGATCCGGCCGGGCCGTCCCGACGCCGGTCAGGGGTAGCTGACCACCGGGCTGGTGCCGTACGAGCCGACGACGGGAGTGCCGGCCTCGTTGATCGTGCGCTCGATGCCGCCGCTGCCGTCCAGGAACACGGTGATCGCGTCGTGGAACCGCACGCCCGCCCGGCGCGGCGCCTCGATCGCCCGGTCGCAGCGGATGTCCACGCCCTGGTTGAAGTACGAGTACACGCCGAGTCCCCACGCCTCGTGCGTGCGGACGTGGTCGGCCACCTTGTACGAGGCCCAGCCGTTGCCGGTCGGGCTGCGCCAGGCCGCCTGGCTCGGCGGGTCGTAGGGCAGCTCGCTCTGGTAGAACACGGTCCGGCCGCGCTCACCGTTCCAGATCGTCTGCCAGCGCTGGTAGTGCTCGACGAACAGCCCGTACGCGGTCACGTCGTCGCCGTTGACGATCACGCCGGTGGCGGCGGTGTTCACCGTCCAGCCGATCGTGCCCGCCCGGCCGTGGTCGCCGCGCCAGGCCCAGATGTTGTCGATGAGCGTGTGCCGGCTGTGCACCACCAGGCTGGTAGCCGCCCGCCCGGCGTACGGGCCGCCGATGCGGAAGAAGACGTCCTGGAGCGAGATCGGGTTCGTGGCGTGGGACCGGTGGCAGTGCCGCGTGCCGACCTCGACCAGCACCGGTGACTCGACCGGCCCGGCGTCCACGAGCACCCCGGCGACGCGGACCCCGTCCACGTCCTCGATCCGCAGCGCCGCGTCCCCCCGGTCCGGCACCAGGCTCGGCATGCCGAGGCCGAGCACGACGGTGTCCGGGCGGCGTACCCGCAGCGCCCGGTCGAGGTGGTAGACGCCGGGGGTGAGCAGCAGGTGCCGGCCGCGAGCGAGTTCCGCGTTGATCCGCTTCGCCGAGTCGGTGGGCCGGGCCAGGAAGAACGCGGACAGCGGCAGCGACGGCACCGGAGCGCCACCGGCGGCCCAGGTGGTGCCGGCGGTGTTCCGGCGCAGGCGCGGTACGGCGACCCGCCAGGCGCCCCGGGCGTCGACGAACAGGTACGGCTTCTCCCGGGTCACCGGGCTGCTCGGCAGCGTGGTGTACGGCGGGTCGGGGAAGCCCTGCGCGGGCGCGCCGATCACGCCGGAGAAGACCTGGTTCCACACGCCGTTGGTCCACTCGCCGCCGAGTTCGCTGTCGCGGGTGAGCCACTGCTGCTGTGAGCCGTTGATCGTGATGCCGTCCACCTTGGAGTCGGCGATGTAGCCGCCGCTGGAGTAGCCGCCGTTGCCGGGTTCCAGCCACAGCACGCCCTTGACGTGCACCCGGCGCATCGGTGACGCCTGCGAGACGGCCCATTGGTTCGACCAGTCGGTCGGGGTGACGGCGAGGTTCTCCGCCGAACGCCAGAAGTTGGTGAGCGCGGAGATGCCGGCGGGCGAGTTCGGGTCCGGCTGGCCGACCACCCGGACCGCGCCGTGGATCTCCACGTCGTCCGGGTGGGTACCGAGACCGGCGACAGTCGTGTAGTAGCCGAGCCGGGCGTCCACCTCGTAGCGGCCGGGCTTGAACAGCACGGCGTACCTGTCGAAGCCCATCTCGTTGCGCTCCTGGGCGGTGAAGAGCCGGTCCAGCGTGGACTGGATCTCCTCGACCGGCGTGTCCTGGTCGTACACGAAGACGTTCGGTCCGAAGTCGGGCTCGCGGGCCGGGCGCGCGGCCGGGGACGCGGCTGCGGCGCCGGCCGGGAGGCCGAGGGCGGTGAGCGAGGCCGCGGAGGCGGTGAGGGTGAGGAAACGGCGGCGGGAGGGGTCGGGTGATCGCATCTGCCTGCCTGTTCGGTGATGGGACGGGAGAGCGCTCTCTCGCTGTTCCTACCCCATCGCCGTCGATACCGCCAGGGCCCGCCGGTTCCGAAACCGGCGGGCCCTGCTGCGGTCCGTGCTCAGGCGCGCTCGGCGCGCCGCTTCACCAGGTCGTCGACGAGCTTCTCGACGTAGTCGGCGGTCTCCTCCCAGCGGGTGACCGCCGCACAGCGGATGCCCATCGCCTTGACCGGGTAGTCGTTGCCACCCACATCCAGGCGGTCACCCACGAAGAGCACGTTGTCGATCTTCAGATCCAGGTGCTCCAGCAGCTTGCGCATGCCGTACGCCTTGTCCACGCCCTTGCGGGTGACGTCGATCGAGGTCGAGCCACCGCCGCGCACCTCCAGGTCGGGCAGCTTCGCCGCGACCGCGTCGCGCAGCCGCCGCTTCTTGTCGCCGTCCGGATCCCAGCCGTACTTCTCGGCCGGCGGGGCGGACTGCCCCAGCGCGGAGAACGTGATCTGGCTGCCCCGGTCCTCGATGATGTCGCCCCAGGTCTTCGTCTCCCACAGGCCCAGCGCCTGCGCCGACTCGGTGAGCGCGGCGACGACGCGGGCCTTGTCGGCCTCGGTGAGGTCCTCGGCGTAGACCTGCCGCCAGTCCCCGTCGGACCACCGGTAGTAGCGGGTGCCGCAGGTCGGCATCAGGTGCAGCCGGCGGCGCTGCTCCTCGGTGAGTTCGAGGTGGGCGAGCACCTGCGACTGGAACTGCTCGAACCGGCCACCGGAGATGACCAGTACGTCCACCTCGGTGAGCAGGTGGCCGAGCAACTCCGCCATCCGACGATCGATCTGGGACTTGGAAATCGCCAGGGTGTCGTCGAGATCGAACGCCACCACTCGAAGATCGTTCACGAATACCTCATGTCGTCGCGGACAGGCCAGGACATGCCAGGGTACCGACGGGTCCTGGCACCGGCCTGAGGACCCGGCAGGCGGCACGCCCTCTTGACGGAGAGTAACGCGGCAGGCCTCCGGGCGGGCCCCGCTTCCCGCTCCCGACGTTCGACGCTCCCCCGTTGACGGGATCGTCGAACATCGATAGCGTTCGGCCGATAATTACTTTCATCGATGGAGGTGCGCCGGTGAGATTCCTTCGAATGCGCGGATGCCTCGTTGCCCTCGCCGCGACCGCCCTGACGGCCACCACAGCGGGCGTGGTTCCCGCCACCGCCGCGCCCGCCGGCGACATGTCCACGCTGGCGAGCTCGTCCACCTTCCCGCTGGCCGACCCGGACACCTTGCTGGCGAAGGACGGCTCCTACGTCACCTACGGCACCACAGTCGGCGCCGGGACCGGCGCGCGCTGCGGCGCGACCGGCAGGCTGTACGTACCGGTCCTCGTCCACGGCTCCGGCAACAGCGTCGGCATGGCCGACTGCGCCTCCCACGACGCCCTGCCGTCCGGTCCCGGCGCCTGGGCCGAACCCGGCGGCGCGGTCTGGGCCCCCGGCGTCGCACGCTTCGACGGCCGGTTCTTCATGTTCTACACCGCCTCCCGCAAGGGCTCCGGGCAGAAGTGCATCGGACGGGCCGTCTCCGACAGTGCCCGCGGCCCGTTCCAGAACCAGGGCGAGTGGGCCTGCCCGGACGCCGGCCGGTGGGCACTGGACGCCAACCCGTTCGTGGCTGGCGGGAACCTGTACGTCACCTACCGGGACGACGCCATCGCCTCCGGCGCCGAGACCGGCATCTCCACGGTCCGCACCGACGGTGAGGGCCGCGCCATCTGGGACACCCGCCGGGACATGCTCAAGAGCACCGACATCACCTGGGACACCGCCAAGACCAGCGGCGGTACGCACGTGGTCGAGAACCCGTCGATGTGGAAGGCCGCCGACGGCGACTGGTACCTGATGTACTCGGGCAACAACTGGGACAGCGCGCGCTACTCCACCGGCATCGCCCGCTGCGGCGCCACTCCGCTACCCGGCTCCCGCTGCACCCCGATCCGCGAGGGCGTGTCCCGCCCGTTCTTCGGCTTCACCGGCGCCGCCGGCCTCAACCCGATCCGCGACCTGCCCGGCAACCACCAGGGCCCCGGCGGAATGGACGTCTTCGCCGCCGCCGACGGCAGCGAGCGCGTGGTGTGGCACTGGTGGAACGGCACCACCCGCTTCCCGATGACAGGCGTCCTGACCCGCCCCTCCACCGGCTTCCTCGTCTCGTAGCCGGCCGTCCACGTAGCAGCCGACCAGTAAGGAGTCGCATGGAACGCGTCAGCAGACGACAGGCACTCGGCCTCGCGGGCGGCGTCGCGCTCGCCGGCGCCCTGGGGTTCCCCGCACCCGCCGGGGCGGCGACCGCCTGGCGGAACCTGGGCGTCGTCACCGCCAACATCGGCCGGGCGAACCTCGACAAGCGCAAGGCCGCGATCACGGCGGTCCGCAACGCCCTCGACATGACCGGCCCCGAGGACCGTCCGCTCGTCGGCTGGCAGGAGATCGGCGGGGGTGACGGTGACACGAAGGAGAAGGGCTGGATCAACGAGCTGTTCGGCGAGCGCTACCGCAACGTGCACCTCGACGACGGCGGGCACTACGTCCCGATCTCCGTGCCCAAGGCGTACGACGTGCTCGACAAGCACGTCACACCCGTACACGAGGGTCTGGCGGGCGTCTCGGTGAACCGCGTCATCTCCGAGGTCCTGCTGGCCGCCAACGACGACGCGGCGCTTCAGTTCGCGTTCCTCAACACGCACTTCGTGGCCGGCGCGTTCAACGGCCAGGAAGATCCGCACGAGGAGTGGCGCAGGACCAAGTGGGCGCACCACTTCGACGTCCTCCGGGAACGGATCTCCAGTTGGCAGGCCCGTGGCCACCCGGTGATCTGGACCGGTGACACCAACCGCAACCCGATGCCGAAGCTGTTCCCCGCGAAGGAGACCCGCGCCTTCGACGCCGGCATCGACCAGATCGGCTGGCTCCAGGGGTCGAACGGAGTCCAGATCCAGTTGCGCAACCGCAAGACGGTGCCCATGCACGTCGACGGCCACGACGCCCGCGTGGCGGTGCTCCAGCTCCGCCGGGCCTGACAACACGCCTGCTCACCATGCGCTTCGACCCAGTCACGCTCGGTTGAACTGCTTCACGGAAAATTGCATTTGGCAAGAGCTGGCACCGGAATTTTCTCGATGCGATGCATCTGCTTGTCAGGTACCCGACAGTGAAATGCCGACTCTTGTGCTAGCCGTCCGCCGGGAGCATGCTCGAACCGTCGAACGGCACAGCGTCGCCTCACACAGAGGGCGGCGCCCGGCTGCCACCGGACGCCGCATTCGACTCCACCGCTGCAACGGAAGGAGTCACGTTGACTGTAATCCCTCACGGGTCAGACTTCGAGACACCAGAGGACGAGGACGAAGCCGTTGCCGAACTGACAGGCCGGCACCGCATCATCCTGGCGTACATCAAGACGCTCAGTCCGATCATCGCCGCCGTCGTCGCCTGCATCGGGACGCTGGTGGCAGCGCTGGTCCGCTGACCCGCCGGCCCCGCGCTCCGGCTCCGGCCGGACGCGGGGCCGTCCCGTTCCCCAAGGATCTGGCACACTGCGGCGATGCCGACCTTCGATCGCCTCTTCGCCGAACACGTCGGCACCGGGCTGGCCCGTCAGTTGGCGCTGGCAGATCTCCTCGGCGAACGCGACTGGCAGCTCGACGTGCCCGACGGCACCGTGACGTTCGGGAACGACCTGCGATACCGCGTCCAGCTCCTCGGCACCGAAAGTCACGACGACGGCACCTGGCTGTGGGCCTGGGCGAACGAGGCCAGCAACCTCCCACCGGCGCTGCTGCACCTGGCCGGCTGGCTCCGCGAGTACGGGCACCGCCAGCAGGTCGCCGAACTCACCGAACCCACGTTCCCGCTCCGGCGCGCCGACGGACACCGGCTCGCCCTGCTGGCGTCCGGCCTGACCGGCCGCTGCTACTACCGCGGGCCGTACGACGGCGGCGCGGTCTTCTTCCACCTCGACGACGCCCCGCCGCAGATCACCGCGCCGGTCCGGCCGGAGCGGGTGCCGACCGTCCTGGCCCAGGTCCTCCAGTCCTTCCCGGTGGAACACCGCGTCACCGTCGAGGCGTTCCTGCACCAGCAGGGATGGCGCCTGGACCGGGCACCGATGTCGGTGACGGCACAGAGTCAGGACGGCTCCGTCCTGCGCGTCGACTTCGACGCGATGGGGCGTGTCAGCAACATGTCGGGGACGGTCAGCCCGTAGGCGAATCTGGTGCCCCGGCAGGATTCGAACCTGCCGCACGCGGTTCAACACGTGTGGACACGGCCGAGAGCGGCACGGCGGTTACCTCGCTGGACCCGCGCGGCTCCCACCTCCAGGAGCTGACCGCCGTCGACCCTCGGGTCCCGTCCCATCGGGCCCGTCGTCGGGGCGATGCCATCCCCGAGCTTCACCTCGACCCTCGCTACAGGCCCGTCTGACTTGTCCCCGTCGAGACCCAGAGCACGAACACGATCGTCACGACCACCCCGGCGACTGCGACCAGACCGGTCACCAGGGCCGCACGAGGCGAGTGGCGCCGACGCAGCTCGAAAGCCGCGGTGACAGTGAACAGCAACGCGAACATCTCGAACGCGGCGAGCCAGAGGAGTCCGATGAAGCTCAGCAGGCCCTCGACCATGTCGCGGCCGGAAAAGATCAGCCAACCGCCGTATGCCGCGCCTCCCCAACACAACGTCGCCAGGATCGCCAACACGTACACCGCTCGATAGGAAACGGGGGCAGAACGGCCACCCTCCGGCATCGGGAGGTGCGTCCCGGCGGGACCACCGGGCTGACTCGACGGTCGAGGCGGATGAGAGGGGGGCATACACGGACGCTAGCCGCGCAGGTGTGCCACGGGAATCGGTCGACAGGCCCGCAGCGGCCTCGGCACGGAAACGGTGCGAGTCACGACAGGTGGAACCGTGGCGCGCCAATGCCGCGGTCGCGCCAGCTGCGAAAATCGCTGTCCCGCTATCGGAACACACTGGTAGAAAGCCGGGATGCAAAAGACTTTGACGTTCGCTGATCATCTGCGGCTGATCGACGAACGGTCGACCGCCTTCCGTGCCGCGGTCGCTGCGGCGCCCAGCCTCGACGTGCCGGTGCCGACCTGTCCGGAGTGGACGCTGTTCGATCTCGTGCAGCACCTGGGCATGGGCCGTCGCAGGTCGGCCGCCATCGTCGCCGCCGGGCCAGCCGACGCTCCCCCGGAGAAGTCCGCTTGGGACGACGGCGCGGGTGCGCCTCGGGAACGCGAGGCTCTGCTGGCCTGGTGGACCGAGTCCGTCGAGCGACTGACGAGCGCGCTGCGTGAGGCCGGCCCGGACCGCGGTTGTTGGACGTTCTGGGGTGACTCGCAGTCACCGGAAACCTCCGGCGCATGGGCTCGGCGCCAGGTGCCCGAGATCGCGGTGCACACCTACGATGCCCAGCTCACCGTGGGGAACCCGGCACCGCTACCGGAGGAGGTCGCCCTCGAGGGTTTCGACGACTGCCAGTTCACCCTCTGCTCGACGGATGTCGCCTGGCCGCACGCCCCCGCGGTCGTCGAATACCACGCCACCGAGGGCCGCTCTTGGCGCCTTCGGCTGTCCCGCGAGGGCGCACGGGCCGCCCGTCTCGGCACGTCGGCTGCCAGCGAGGACCCGGACACGGCCGACGTCTCCGCCCGGGGCACGGCCAGTGACCTGGTCTTGTTCTTTTACGGCCGCGTACCGCTGGATTCTCCGAAGCTGGAGCTGGACGGCGACCGTCGCATCTTCGACCAGCTCATCGCCTGGGACCCGTCGGTGTAGCGACGATCCCATTCATCCTGAGGCTGGGCTGGTCTGGACGTGATGTAGGACGAGGATGGCCTGGACGATCGCGGGGTCAACCTCGTCTTGACGCGGGACGGGTAGGAGCACGGCGCCGGGCAACCGACGAGTCCGTGGTGAGGATGCGGCGCGAGCGTCACGGGCAGGCCCCCGCTGCCGGCAACCGAGGTAGCCGACAGGGCCGGATACAGGCGGCGTTTCGGCGGTGTATCGAGGTGCCCCCGGCAGGATTCGAACCTGCGACACACGGTTTAGGAAACCGATGCTCTATCCCCTGAGCTACGAGGGCGCGAGTGCCCAGTCTAGCGGCCTGCCGGTTCACCCGGGGTGGCAGGGAGTGGCCCACGTTCACCCACGTCGTCGCCCTGGTCAGGGCCGACCGATGACCACACCCCGAGCACACGGACCCCGGCAGCGACCCGGCCCGTTGACCCGCCGTGGCATCCGGTGGCACCGGTTGCCCCACGGTGGCATCCGCTCTCGAGCACACACCGCGCACATCATCGAAGGTCCGGAGTCGGGTCTCGGGTCGCCCGCCGATAGACGTTGCTCGGCGCGGACAAGGACGTCGGCGCCGGGGTTGTTGAGGCGCTGGCCGGTTCTGGCGGAGATCGGTTACGGTAACGTCGCTTTGCGTCAATGCAGCCGTCGTGTCCGTACGGGGTTGTGAAGGGACGGGCGTCATGATCGATCCGCAGCGGGTAGACGATGCGAAGCGGGCACTGGGTGCAAGGCTTGCCGCCTGGCGCAACGTGCGTGGGCTGACCCAGTTGGCATTGGCGAGGCGGGTGCCGGTTTCCCGGACCACGATCGCGGGCGTCGAGCGCGGGCAGCAATGCCCGGACCGGATCTTCTGGCAGCGCTGTGAAGCGGCCCTAGCCGCTGGTGGAGAGTTGCTGGCCGACTACGACGACTATCGGCGCCTGAAGCAGCAGCTTGATCAGGAGAAAGTCGAAGCGGCACAACGCATGCGGTGGGGCGAAGTCGAGGACCGCTCACTACCGGCTGGCACTCACGGTGTCCCGGTGACGGATCCGGCACGGGAGTCGTTGCGCGACCTCGCCGCCACGGATCTGACGGCCGGTGGTCCGAACGGCCTGACGGCACCACTCGCGCGGGTCGCCGGTGCCGCGGTGGCAGGTGAGACGGACTTTCACGATGGTGACGCGGTTACGCTTGCGGTCATGTCCGATGGGCAGGCGATGTCATTGCGGGTAAGCCGGAGGGCTCTGCTGGAACTGGCCGCTGGCCTCACCGCCGTGCCGGTTGTCACCACCACAGGCGTTTCTCACCCACGGTCCGTCGACCCTGCCGTTGTCGATCACTTCGCGGAGCTTCGCGCGCTCCTCGTACAAGCGGACGACCTGCTGGGTGGCCTCACCATCCTGTCGACCGTCGAACAGCAGATCGCGCTGATCGCCGCCCTGCGTCGGCAGACACGTGGACAGCTTCGTAACCGGCTTCTCAGCACCGAGGCACGGTGGAGCGAGTTCGCGGGTTGGCTCAGCGACGATCTCGGCGACCGGGCCGCGGGCGACCGCTGGCTGGACCGCGCGGGAAGCATGGCGCAGGAAGCCGACGATCAGGAGTTCTGGGCGTACGTCCTGACCGCGCTGGTACCCCACCGAGTTCGTCACCACCGCGACGTCGCGCAGCGCCGCCAGGTCCTGCTCGGCGCGCCCGGTGTGCTCGGCGACGAACGTCCCGTCAGGGCGGGTCACCACCTGATGCGCCTCGCCCCACCGAACCGATGCGCGGGCGCCGAACTCGACCGGAGCCACCCCGGCGAAGGTGCCGAACGGTGTCGCCCGGGTGGTCCACCTCAGCAGGTACCGGACCGTCGAGTCGACCATGCGCCCGAACCGGCGGTCGGTGGTCGGCGCACTGGCCACGGTCCGGGTGATCTGTTCGGCCAACTGGGGTGTGGCAGCGGCGACGGCGGTGGCGAATCCCGGCAGCGCCCACACTGCGGCCAGCCACTGCCGCCACTGCTCGGGCTGATCCGTCGTCAGGTCGGGCCACGCGGGCAGGGTCAGACCGCTGGGGTAGGCGGCAACTCTGATCAGCGCCGCACCGGCCGTGGGGAACATGAACGCACCCTCGAAGACGGGGGCCCGGCGCTGGAGACGCCGGGCCCGGGGTGGATCGTCAGGGACGGTTACTTGCTGCCGCCGGAACAGGCGTTCGAGCCCGTGTTGCCCGAGCCGCAGCCGTCGTCGGTGCTGGTGGCGTACCCGCTGGCAGCGGGGCCGGCGTCCACCAGGGTGATGTCCAGGTCGAACTCCTCGAGTTCCATGGTCTCCACTCGCGTGTTCCTTCCTATGCGGAGGTGAAGGTGAGGACGAGGCGACTGTGTCGCTTGTCCAGCACCGTCCCGGCCGGCAGGGCGCCGTCGGGAGTACCTGCGGGTAGGACGTGCAGCACCGGAGAGGGCTCGCCAGCGTCCACCCACGCGCGCATGTGCCCGGCCATCCGTCCCGCCGCCGCGGCGGCGTCGGGCCCGTGAGCGCAGGCGCCGAGGTCGAACGTGTCGTCGGTCCAGCGCAGCGTCGACCGGTAGGAGAACGTCCCCTCGTGCAGGGCGGCGGGCGTACCGAACCGCCAGGCAGGGGCGACGATGCCGGCGTCGACGGCCTCCTGCTGCGCCGAGAGCACCACGAACTGGTCGACCTCATCGGCGAGGCGGGCCGCCAGCCACAGGTCCAGGTCGGCCAGGACGCTACGAGGCGGCAGGCCCACCCCTGCCCATGCCTGCTCCTGCGGCTGCGACAGCAGCCCACCGACCGATTCCGGGTCGACCTGCTGGCCCTCATCCAGCCGCAGGTGGACACCGGCGGCGATGTCGACATACCGCATCTCGTGGGCTCCGGTGCCCCGCATCGCCACGAACCCGCAGAGGCGCTGGCTGTGGCTGACCAGCCGGTCACCGACCCGGCGCAGCGCCCACGACCGGGTCATCCCGAACGTCCGTAGCGGCACCACCAGCACGCCGTCCTCGGCGAGCTGCGCGATCCACGCCGCGGGGATGTCCCACGCCCCGGCCGTCACGATGATCAGGTCGTAGCAGCGCCCCAGGTCGATCGGCTGCTCCGCGTCCGCGCACACCACGCTGACATCGCCGTAACCTGCCACCGCCAGACACGCCACCGCCCGCTCGGTCACCTCCGGGTCGATGTCCACGGTCGTGACCGAACCCGACGGCCCGACCAGCTCGCGCAGCAGCGACGCGTTGTAGCCGCCCGATCCGATCTCCAGCACGTGCCGGCCGTGCAGGCCACCGGTGAGGGCGTCAGCCGCCTGCCCGAGCATCTCCGCGATCAGCCACGGCGCGGACACCGAACTGACGGTCTCATCACCGAGCCGCTTGGTGACGACCGCGGTGTCGCTGCGGTACGCCTCCTCCATCGGGACACCCGGCGTGTACAGCTCGCGGGGAACCACCCGCAGTGCCGCCTCGACCTCGGGCCGCATCGTCAGCCCCTTGGCCGCATGGTCAGCGACCAGCTGGTCGACCATCGCGTCACGGAGGTCGTCGCTGCTCATCGTGTCGACGCTCATGTGCGCGTCACTCTCCTGTTCGTCAGGACCGCCGCCGTTGCGGACGGCCCGCACTTTCCGTTATCCGCCAAGGACGAACACGGCCTCAGACGCCCGAGGACTGTTCCCCTGCTGGGCAGGACGCAGGCCGAACTCACCGGGTGCCCAACCGGCAAGGCGACGCAAGGCGGCCCGGGTTCGATCAAGCCGCAGTCAACGTGAGGTCCGAGCCGTCCCGGCCACCAGCGGTCCCGGATTCCTCGGCAGCGGCGAGAAACTGCGGTACAGGGTCACACGGATCAACTCCCCTCGGGTTGGGCGGTGCCGGGGACCCCTGAGCGGCGGGCGCCGAGCGGTCATGTCCACCACTCAACGCCGGTCTGACCGTGTCGAACACCCTCGACACGGGATTTCGACACGGTCAGACCGGCCCCAGCGCCTCTCGGGGGCCGACTACGACAGGCGGGCGGACAGCCTGTGGAGTTCGTCGAGGATCACGTTCCAGCGGAAGGGCTGATCGTCGTGAGCTGGTCGCAGCGCCTCGGTGGCGGTGAGGCGTACGCCGTGGTCGGCGAGGAGCCGCAGGTGGGCGTCGAACGCGGGGTGGCGGGCGAGGGTGGGTTTGACGTACGGGGAGACGATGATCGGCATGCCTGCGCCGAGAGCTTCGTTGAGGATGCCGAGGGCCAGACTGTCGTTGATGCCGGTGGCCCACTTGTTGATGGTGTTGAACGTCGCCGGAACGACCGCGACGGCATCGGCGCGTGGCAGGACGCTCGGTTCGTCAGGATGCCGCTGCCGGTAGCTGACGGGCCTGCCCGTAACGGCGGCCAGCCGATCGTTGGGAAGCCAGGTGTGCGCGGTTTCGGTCGCGATGACGTACACATCCCAGCCGTCGCGCCGCACCGCCTCGACCAGCTCGACGATGCGGCGGGCCGGTGGCGCGGCACAGACCACCAGGTAGAGCAGACGGGCATTCGCGGATCCGGACGTCACGCGGCGATTCCGGCGCGTTCGGCGAGTGCCCGCAGGCCGGGGGTGACGGCGCGCCGCTCACGGGTGAGCAGGTCGCCGATCAGATGGCGCGTCCGGCCGTGCACGTGCACCGTCTGCGGCGCGATGCGTTCGGCTTCGAGCAGGTGCAGCACGGCTGCGGGATCGTTGCCGGGCGAGCAGGCGTAGGCGGCGGCGAGGTCGAGGTGGACCCGGGCGCGGCGGCTCACCAGGGCCGCCGGCAGCGACGAGGTGTCGAGCTGTTCTCCAAGGTGGATCGCCAGCTGAGGCTGGTCCGTTCGGGCGGCGATGCTGATGCGGTGGATCATCACGTTCGTCGGACCGAACCCGGTCCACAGGTCGTTACGATCGGCGCCGAGCCGCCGGGCCAGGGCGTTCGCGTCGTCGAGGTGCCGCTCGACAGCGGCGGGCTGGGCCTGCCGGGCGGCGATCAGCGCCGCGAGCAGAGTCAACGCCCCGTGGGCCGACAGGACACGCGGACCCGTCGACGCGGAGTCCCTCGTGTCCGTCACACCATCGAGAGCGGCCAGCACCACCTCCTCGGCATCGCCGACGCGGTCCGGCATCGCCAGCAGCGCAGTACCCACCGAGAACGCCGCCGCAGCGACGAGCGCAACATCCTCGGCCTGCTCGGCGGCGACACGAGCGGCACGGTCCGCCGCCACCCAGGCAAGGCTGGGATCGCCGAGTTTCACGGTGAGTTTGGCGGCGGCGAGATTCGCCGCCGCCAGCGACCCGACGGCCAGGGCGCGCTGCGTGCCGGTGCAGGTCCGGGTCAACAGGTTCGCCTGCTCGAACGTGTCGGGCAACGCCCGGACCGCCTCGGCATAGTTGCCACGCTGGTAAAGGCTATGGAGATGGGCCACCCGCTGACGGACCTCCGAAAGCGTGAGAGGCTCGACCGGCTGTTTCGGTGCGGCAGGTGCGAGCAGGTGCCGGCGCAGCTCGGCCAGCAGTCGCGACCTGGCATCGTGGTCGGCTTCCTCGCCACGGCCTGCTACCGCGTTGACGACTGAGACCTGCCCGGTTCGTGTGGTGCGGCCCGCCTCCGGGCGCTCGCCGTGGAACCGGTCCGGCGGGCGTCGATTGTCGCCGACTTCGCCGTACCTTTCGCCTGTGGCCTCGCCGGCTGCCATCACCGCCTCGGGTACCGCTCCCCACCGCGCCCGCTGTGCCGCCTCGGCCTGCTGTGCCTGGAACCGGGACTGGAGGTGTCGGTAGGCGTCGTAGGCGGCGAGTAGCTCGCCCTGGGCGTCCAGCAGGGTGTCGCACTGCAGCCAGAAGATCCGGTCCACGACCTGCCGGCCCCGCTCGACCATTCCCAGGGTGCTGCGCGTCGTGTGCACCTGGCGTGCGAGGGCTTCCTGAATGAGTCCCCTCGACCTACGCAGGGCGGCGAGCTTACGGCCGAGATCGTCCCTGGCCTGTTGAAGATCCTGGCGATCAATCATGGGCTCGCCTTTCCGTTCGCATCGACCTGCGTCGAGCCGACTGTTGCGGCGCCCCGACGCACGGCGATTCGACGTTAGCGGATCGCACGCGACCTGGGCGTGGAGCTGGTGCGAATGGCGTGCTGGCCTGGCAGAGAGGGCGCCTGTGTCGAAAACCGGGGGGGGGGGGGAGCGGGGTTGGCACCTCGAACGTCAGCCACGATCACGGCGGAACACACTTCAGCCATCCCCACTCCCGGCCCAACGGGCACGGCAACCTCAGCCTGCCGCCGTCACCGACAGACACCCCGGACACGATGTGCGAGTTCGGTGGGCATCGGCCCTCTTCGACGAGCGCGGAAGAGCGTGCGGTGATGCCCATAAAGGGCGCGCGGCGCCAGCCCTGCCGCAAGGGCTTTCGGCGGTTCAGTAGCCCCACCGGTGCCGGACGCGGGTTTCGCGTACCGGGATTTCGGGGTGGGGACTTCGGGTTCGTCGCCTACGCCGACACCGACACCGCCCAGGACGTCCTGGTCCGCGTTGTCGGTGGCGACACCGACCCGGGAGCCCAGACCGCCCCCCTCGCACGCGCCCGCGAGTTGTGGTGGCTCTCCCGCGCCGTACGGGCCAAGTACACCGCCATCTCCCGCGCCGTGCCGCTGCTGCTCGCCGGGTACGCCGGCGCCGCCACCACCGCAGCCCTGGCGATCTGGGCCCGGTGACCACGATGACCGCGACCACCACCCTCGTCGTGCAGGACCCCGTCGACGCCTACGAACTGTTCGCCCACGCCCGCACCGTGCTCAGGCTGCCCCTGGACGGCCGATGGCACCTGGTCGACCACGGCCGCGTCCACATGCTGCAAACCCTGCCCGGACAGGGCGCACCGGCCCTGGCCAGCGTGCACCTCCCCGTCGACGGCAGCCGGCACCCCGGCGAGCCCCACGCCGGCATCCCCGGCGGCTACGCCCTGCTCGCCTTCACCACCGACGGCGGCGACACCAACAGGACCCAGCGCCGGCACCGCGACCTCGCCGGCCAGGCTAGTGCGTGGCTGACCCACCGACGGCTTCGCTGGACCTGGTCACACGCCGACGGGCCCTTCACGACCAACCACGCCGATCTTGCGACCAGGGGCCAAATAGTTGATCTTTTTGGGGGTCTGCGCGGTCCCTGATCGCTGCCACGGTGGTTGACCGCTGTGAGTCGATCTCCTCTGAGCATCGGCGAGCTGGTCGAGCACTGGACCCTTGTCCCTGCTGAGCTGGACCTGGTTGCGTCCAAGCATGGCGAGATACGGCCGGGTTCGCGCTGTTGCGGAGGTTCTACGACCGGTACGGCCGCTTCCCGCGAGGTTGGGCAGATCTGCGCCCGGAGGCGATGGACTTCGCCTCTCGCCAGGTCAAGGCGGAGCCGGGTTACTTGGCGTTCTACGGAGACCAGGGCCAGCGGATCCATCACACCCCCAATCGGCTAGATCAACCCGACAACGCACCCAGAATCCAATCCACGGATTCAGGCTAAGGTCCGGTCCGGCAGCGGAACAGGGGCGCAGGACCTGCGGCAGGGTGGGGCGAGCGCCCCACCCTGCCGTTGAACTCAGCCGATCTGCAGGGTCACGTCGTCCAGCACGAAGCTGGTCTGCAGGTAGGCGTCCTCGGTGCCGGTGAAGGTCAGCGTGACCGTCTGGCCGGCGTACGCGCCGAGGTTGACGGTGCGCTGCGTGTAGCCCGTGGCAGCGTTCATGTTGGACAGCGACGCCACGGTGGTGCCGTTGGCCTTGATCGTGAACACGTCGTAGGCGAGCGCCCCGTACTCGCTCGTGTCGATGTGCAGCCAGTAGGTCAGTACCGCACTGGTGCAGCCCGACGGGATGGTGACGGTCTGGCTGATGGCCTCGGTCGCGGTGTAGCCGTATCCGCCGAGCCACGCGTACCGGGTGCCGCTGCGCGGCACCTGCCCGATAGAGGTGCCGATCGCGCCGGTGGAGCCGGTCCACGGCGAGGTGCCGCTTTCGAACCCGCCGTTGAGGATCAGCTGGGCGGCGGTGCAGCCGCCCGGTCCGCCGGTCACGGTCAGCGTGTACGTGGTGCTGTGCGACACCGACCCCGTGCCGGTGATGGTGATGGTGTAGGTGCCGCCGGCCACCGACGAGCCGACCGCGATGGTGGCGGTCGACGAGCTGCCGGAGGTGACCGACGACGGGCTGAACGAGACCGTTACGCCCGTGGGGGCGCCGCTGGCGGTCAGGGTCACCGTCTGGGCGCTGCCCGAGGTGGTGGCGGTGCCGACGGTGGTCGTGGTGCTGGACCCCGCGTTCACGGTGCCCGACGAGGGGCTGGCCGAGATCGAGAAGTCGTTGGTCGGCGTCGAGGTGCCGACCGCCCGGTTCCACAGCGTGTAGGCGATGCCGTCGGCAGCCCGGTTCAGCGCGGTGGCGTCGATGTTGCTGAGGGTGTCGCACGAGGAGTGGTAGCAGGAGTCGTAGGACTGACCGGCCGTGCCGCCCCACTTCGACGCCTGGGCCGACGTCTTGGTGGCGCTGGCGCCCATCGCGTAACCGGAGGTCGGGATGCCCGCGTTCTGGAACGAGTAGTCGTCGGAACGGCCCTGGCCCTCGACGTTCTCCTCCGGCTGCAGGCTGAGGGAGTCCCAGTACGCCTTCATCGGCTGCGACGCGGTCGAGGTGATGTTGTTGATGAAGTAGCCGCCGTTCTTCGACGCGATCATGTCGAAGTTGTAGTAGGCCTTGATCGCCGTTCGCTGGGTACTGGTCAGCGAGTTGACGTAGAACTTGGAGCCGTTGAGGCCCTGTTCCTCGTCGGTCCACCAGCCGAAGCGGACCTTGTTCAGCATGGTCGGGTTCTGCGCGGCCAGCGCGAGGGCGACCTCGAGCAGCGCCGCCGAGCCGGAGCCGTTGTCGTTGATGCCCGGACCGACCGAGACGCCGTCCAGGTGGGCGCCGAACATGTAGACGTTGCTCGCGTTACCGCCCGGCCACTCGGCGATCAGGTTCGGGCCTGCACCGCTGGTGCAGCCGGAGGTGCAGGGCTGCTCGGTGACGGTGAAGCCGGCGGCCTGCAGCTTGCCCTTGACGTACGCCACCGACTGCAGGTAGCCCTGGCCGGTCGAGCGGCGGGTGCCGCCGTTATTGGTGGCGATGGTGCTGAGCTGTGTCAGGTGCGCCTGCACGTTGGCGACGTCGATGTCCGGCGCGGTGCCACCGGGGGTGCCGCCGTTGACCGTGAGCGTGTACTGCGCGGTGTGGGTGATCGAACCGGTGCCGGTCACGGTGATGGTGTACGTGCCCGCAGCCGCACTGGAGGTGGTCGCCACCGTCATCGTGGAGCTGTTGCCCGACGTCACCGACGTCGGGCTGAACGACACGGTGACCCCCGACGGGGCACCCGAGGAGGTCAGCGACACGGTCTGCGCGCTGCCGGAGACGGTCGCGGTGTTGACCGTCGCGGTGACCGAGGAGCCCGCGTTGACGCTGCCCGAGGTGGGGCTGACCGAGACGGAGAAGTCGGTGCTGGAACCGGTGCAGGTCGGGTCGCCGGTCTGGGCCGGGACCGCGACCGCGTTCCACGCGTCCTTGGTCCGGTTGAACAGGACGCACGAGGAGTCCAGGTTCTTCGCGGCGGTCAGGGTCGCGGTGCGGTACTTCTTGTGGGTCATGCCGGAGGTCTTCAGCAGCATGCCGCCGTAGAAGATCTTTCCGGCGGACTGGATGCCCACGCCGGTGACCGACGACGGGCCGCCCGAGCAGATGGGGCTGTTCGGCTTGCCGCCGCCCGGCGCGCTGCCCTCGGCGAGCAGGTAGAACCAGTGGTTGAGCGGACCTGCGGCCGCGTGTACCTCCGTGTTCGGGATCGACGAGGAGTAGCAGTTCGGGTGGCCGCCGACCAGCGAGGGGTTGTACATGTTGCGGATCGGGCCGTCGCCGACGAGGTCGATCTCCTCACCGACCAGGTAGTCGGGTTCGTCGTAGGCGCTGGACTGGTTGGCGTATGCCTCGGTCAGGGCGCCGAAGATGTCGCCGGTGGCTTCGCCGAGGCCGGCTTCGGAGCTGGTGCCGCCGGGGGTGTTCTGGTCCATGCCGTGGCCGAACTCGTGACCCACCACATCCATCGAGGAGATCCAGTTGCCTGCCGAGTTCTTGCCGATCGTGATCGTCGAGCCGTCCCAGTAGGCGTTCTGCTCGTTCAGGCCGACCTTGATCGGCCAGCTGCCGCCGTTGCCGTTGTGCCCGTTGCGGCCCAGCCAGGCCGACAGCATGTCCCATTCCTTCTGCGCCGAGTACAGTGCGTCGACGCAGCCGGTCTCCTTGCTTGTGCCCACTCCGTTGCCCCAGCTGTCGTCGGCGCCGGAGAAGACGGTGCTGGTGCTGTAGTCCTGGCAGTTCAGGCCGGTGCGCGTGGTGTCGCGCAGGTAGTACGTGCTGCCCGACTGCGACGTGGTGATCGACAGTGGGCTGGGCCCGTTCCACTTGCCGGTGCCGGAACCGGCCGCGGCGTCCTCCTGCTTGGCCAGCACCTGGCCGTTGCGCGCGTCCACGAAGACATGCAGGTGGCTGGGCGCCGAGGCGGTGCGCCCGGCGACGACGACCTCCCACGCGAGTCGCGCGGTGCTGTCCTTGACGTGCACCACGAGGGTGCGCGACTCGACCTGGTCGACCTTGGTGAGCAGGCCCTTGGCGGTCTGCTCGGCGCGGTCGGCGGCGACCGTCGGCACGACGGAGACGTTGATCTTCGTCTTGGTGGCGGCCGAGATCGCCCGGATGGCGCCCCGGCCGTCGGCGAGTACGGCGGCGTCGCCGCCGACCACCGGCAGGCCCCGGTAGGTGCGCTCGTAGGCAATGGAGAACAGGCCGTCCACCCACGGGATCACCATGCGACGGTCGTACTGCTCGAAGGGGCCTTTCGCCAGCGCGTCGTGACCGCCGTCGGCAGCGCGGTCGGCTGCAGAGATCGCCAGCGACAGCGGGCTCTGCGCAACCGTGGGTGTAGGGGGCGGGGTGGCTGCGGTCGACTGGGTGGCCACCCCGGTCACGGTGCCCAGGGTAAGCGCAACCGCGACAGCGGCCGCCATGGCAGTTCTTCGATACATCGCAATCCTCCCGCCGAGATGGGTTGAGGGGTGTGGCAGCAGGGCCCGTGTTGATGGGATCTCCGGCAACCGGTGACAGCTCGGCTTTGGCGATGACACTAGGAACGGCGGAGGCTGGCCGAAATCAGGGCAACCCCTTGCTCTGGTGCGCGAAGGACCGTCGGGCGCACTATGATCCGGTGCCAGATTCTGCGACGGCAGTGAATGCGCATCAGGGGGCCACCGGCACCATGCTGCCGGTGGTACCGGGCGTCGTGCGCGGCGCCCGTCGGGTGGTGCTGTTCGGTCCGCCCGGGATCGGCAAGACCGCTGCGGCCGGTGTACTCGGGCAGCAGCTGGGCATGCCTGTCCTAAGGCTGGCTCCGAGCCCACAGGACGCCCAGGTCCCCTACACCGGACTGCTCGAACTCGCACTGGCCCTCCAACCGCTGCCGGCCGCGCGGGAACTCGCGACCGGAATCGACAAGGCCGTCGGAGTGCCGGGCTCTGCCGATCCCGCCGGGACCGCTCTACGGCTGCGCCGGTTGACCGCCACCCTGCTGCTGGACACCCCGCCTCTGACACTGGTGGTGGACAACGCCCAGTGGCTGGATACGGCCAGCGCGGCCGTCTTGCGTTGGGCACTGCGCCTGGCTCCCGACCTTCCCGTCATAGCCGCAGAGCGAATCTGGCGCCCGGGGAGCGAAGGCCACTGGTGCGGCGAGGACCCCTGTGCGGTACGCATCCCGGCGCTGACACCCGATCAGGTCGCAACCCTGCTGTCGCCGTACCGGCTAACCCCCTACGAGGTCACGCAGACCCACATCCGCAGCGGAGGGAACCCGGCCCTAGCCCTCGCATTCGCCGGGGCCCGCAGCCGCGCCACCGACCTGCCGGCCGCTCAGGGTCTCGTAGACGACCTGGTCCTGCCGCCGGCCGCCCGCCGACTGGTGAACGAATGGCTGGGCACTGTGTCGGCCGAAGTTCAGGAACTGTTGACGGTCGCCGCACTCGACGACCGGCCCGACCGCGAACTGCTGAGCCGCCTCGCCGGCCCGCCCGCCGAAAACCTTCTCGCAGAGGCCGAGGCAGCCGGACTGATCAACATCGGGCAGGTCGACGGGAAGATCCGGTTCGCCGCCGCCGCGATCGGTGCCGAACTCGCGGCCCGACCGCCGGTCGCCACACGCAGGCTCCTGCACGCCCGCCTGGCCGAAGCCAGCCGCGACAGCATCCGCCGCGACCGTCACACCACGCTGGCGGCCGACACCAACGACCCGCAGTCGGCCGACTGCGCCGACCGCGCCGCCGCCCGCGCCCGGCTGCGCGGAGAACCCGCACTAGCGGCCGAGCTCTCCCTGCTCGCCGCCGAACGTACCCCGGAGACCGACGCCGACCTGCTCACCGAACGGGCGCTGACCGCCGTACGCGACGCCGCCCACAACGGCGACCTGCCCCGCGGCCAGGCTGCCGTCCGCCTCGTCCTGAACCACGACAGCAGCCCCGCCAACCGCGTCAACGCCCTCATCGCCCTGATCGACTCAGGCGGACAGCACCTGTACAACGGCGACAAGCTGTTCGCCGACGCACTTCACGAAGCGGCCGGACATCCGGACCTGACCGCGCAGATCCTCGTCCGCCAGGCGATCTGGGCCAACGTCAACGGCGATCCCGACCGGGCGTGCGCCCAGGCTGCCCGGGCCGCCAGCCTCGCCCGGAGCGCTGGCGACACCGCCACCACCGCCATGGCCCTCACGATGCAGGCCCGCATCCAACGCATCCTCGGCCGCCCCCAAGCCGAGACCACGCTCGGCCACGCCCTGTCCCTGCCACGCAGCACTCACATCCCCGTCAACGCCAGGCCCGAACAGCTCTCCGCCCGGCACGCCATCTTCGACGACCGTCTGGACGAAGCCCGCAGCGCACTGCTGCCTCTGCTCGTCGAAGCCGAGCGGACCGGAGACGCCGAAGCCACCGTGGATGTCCTGCGTAGCCTCGCCGAAGTCGAGATCCGCGCCGGACGGTGCGGACTGGCCCTCGACTACGCCGGCCGCGCCCTGTCGCTTACCGACAGAGCCGCCTTGGACCCCGCACCAACGTGCTACACCTCCGCCCTGGTCGAGGGCACCGCCTCGTGCACCGACTCCGCCCTCGCTCACGCACGCCGCGGGGCGGACACCTCCCGCCGGGAGGACAACAAAGTCTTCCTCTCCCGAAACCTCTTCGTCCTCGGACATCTTCTCCTGGTCACCGGGCGTCCGAAAGAAGCCCTGGAGGCGCTGGAAGAGGTCCGTACGCTTGAGAAGCGCCAGCAGGTCCGCGACCCGTCCGTCCTGCGCTGGCACGCCGACCTCGCCCAAGCCCTCATCTCCCTCGGCTACCTCGACCAAGCCCGCAAACTGCTGACCGATACCCGTCGCACCGCGACTGATCTAGATAGAAGCTGCGTCCTCCCCGTGCTCGACCGCTCCCAGGCACTCCTGGAAGCCACCCTGGGCAACTACGATGCGGCCGCCGACCTCCTCACCGCAGCAGCCGACCACCTCCGCCACCTGCCCATCGAACACGGTCGAACCCTCCTGGCCCTCAGCCACACCGAACGACGCGGACGCCGACGCGCCAGCGCCCGCACCGCGGCGCAGAGCGCCGCCGACCTCTTCAGCACGCACCAGGCACACCCCTGGATCGAAGCCGCCACCCGCACCCTCCACCAACTGGAGCCCGTCCCCGCGCACAGCAGTACGCTCCCCTGCCTCACCTCCGCCGAACAGCGCTGCGTCGAGCTCGCCGCCAGCGGAGCGACCAACCGCGACATCGCCACCGCCCTCACCATCAGTGTCAAAACAGTCGAAGCAAACCTCACCCGCGTCTACCGGAAGCTCGGCATCCACTCACGCGTCCAACTCGCGCACCTTGCAGCCCTGACGGCAGCGCCGGCAGAAGCCCTGCAGCCCGGCCTGGCGCATCAGCCTGGCAACGCGTTTGCGCCCACTTCCGACTCCGGTGCCCAGGCGTAACTCGGCGTGCGGCGTAAAGGAGCGGGTTGGGCGAGGATCGCACGTGCTTCCCCGGACAGCATCCTCGCTACGTCAAGTCGCAAAATGCCGTGACGAGGATTTAGAATCGAGAAAGTTGACACAAAAAGCAACAGAGGCGGCCGGTTTGCTACTGTAACCGCCAGCAACGGAGCGCAGCAGCTATCCAATGCGACCAACAAACAGAGGTAATGAACGGCTGAATCGCAGGCAGTCGGCCTACCGACATGCATAGATGACGGTCTTAGGAAACCGATGCTCTATCCCCTGAGCTACGAGGGCGCGAGCGCCTAGTCTAGCGACGTGGGGGTTCACCTGGGGTGGCAGGGAGTGGCCCCCGTTCACCCACGTCACCCGGACCGCCGTTCTCCCAGCCCAGGACCACACCCGGCGCACACGAACCCCGGTTCGCGACCGGCGGTCGGCCATGGTGACCCACGTTGGCACCGGTTCACCCCGGTCGGCATCCGCTGGAGGAGTCTCCAGGTGACCCCGGTTGATCTTGGCGGGCAGAATGAAGTGTCCGGCGCGATGGGGTCGCGTCGGGGAGCGGACCGCCGCCGGCGTCGACTGTCTGGGGCGTCACGCTGGCACGCCGCACCGGCCATCCACGATCCTCGCCACACCTTGGCGACGGTCAGCGGGGAACCATGCGTCAGCTGTCGAGGCCTGCGAGGTTGAGGCGTTCGAGCAAACTGGGCTTGCGGGCGTGCGCCACCCGTAGCTCGGCCAGCTGGTGCTGGAACGACGAACTGTCCCCGTCGCGTTCGCTGAGTTCGCGCAGGTCGACGAGGAGTTGCACGGCGGTGTCGTACTCGCGGGGTTTCTTCGTGGCGATGAGCTCGTCGACTCGCTGCCAGGCGGCGGGTTGGTCGACTGCGAGGGTGTCGAGGTGCCGTTGCCGGGCTGCTGCGGCGGACCGTTCGCGGCGAATCCGGTCGCGTTCGCGTTGCTCGGCGTCCCGTCGTTCCCGTTCGGCGCGCAACTCCGCGGCGGTGGCGAGCAGTTCCCCGGCGGTACGGGCGGCTGCCGGGGTGGGCGTATCAGTGCGGTGTGCGTCGCGGTAGCGGCGCAGCAGCCGGTTGCGCAGTTGGCTGTCGCCGCCGGTGATCAGGTCGGTCAAGATGGCGTCCTTGTCCCGCGCGGACAGCCCGACGACCCAGGTGCGTAGTTGCGCAGCGGTCGGTTCGCCGGAGGTGGCCGGCGCCGATCCGGCCGCCGCGGCCGCGATCAGGTCGGGGTCGATGCGTAGGAACTCGGCGACGGCGGTGAGGGACGCGTCGAGGGTCCCCAGCCGGGCGGGGACGGGCGGTTCAGGCTCGTCGTCGGCGATCTCGGCGGACTGTACGCAGCGCAGCCAGGCCAGGTAGAGCAGGCGCAGGTCGCCGGCGGCGAGGCGGGCCCGGACCGGGATGATGGAGGCGAGGAGGCCGTGACCGTCGAGGTCCCACTCATCGGTGCCGTCCTCGTCCTCGTCGTGGAGGTCGATGATGACGTGCTTGCCGGCGGTCCACGCGGATGCACTGTCACCTTGGCAGTACTGGGAGACGGTGGCGGGGTCGAGCACGTGTTTCGGTAGTCGCAGCATGAGCTGGCGGGTGCCCCAGTTCGCCAGGTACAGGTGCGCGTCGAAGTACCGTTCCATCAGCGTGCGCGGGTTGCCCTTGAAGTTGCCCCACTCGTAGGTGTTGACGAAGCTGGTGGCAGTGATGTCGGCCCGGGTGGACAGCGACCGCAGCTCGGCCCGCTCGCGGACGGTGAGGGGACGGTCGACGGCGGTGAATTCGTAGTACTGGTACTCGCTCATCGTGGCCTACCTCCCGGCCCAGTGCCGGTAGGCGTCGATCCACGCGGCACCGTCCGGCATAGGGGTGGGTAGCGGAAGGTCGAGAAGACCGACCCGTTGCCGGTGGCGGCCTCGGGCGCAGACCGCGACGATGCTGTCCGCGGCCAGCTCGATCTTGCCTATGGTGACCTCGACGCCGAGGACGGTGGTGGTGAACGGCACCGCCAGATGCTCCTCGATCATGGCGAACAGGCCGGCACGCTGGTCCTCGTGACCGTCCGTGTCGACGGTGGCTTCCTCGATCATCGCCTCCAACGCGGCGGTCCCCTTCGATGCCATCGGCGGAGGATAGCGGACCGGTGTCGGGGTGTTCGGAGCCCGATGCGCGAGGATGGTCGGCATGGGTTCGGTGGCCGATTTCGTCGATCTTCGGCGGGAGGTGGAGCGGTTACGGGCGGAGAACGCCCGGCTGGGGCGTCTGCTGGAGCTGCGCGGCCAGGACACGACTGCGGCGCCGGAGCAGTTGTCCGCTCCGGTTGAGCCGCCAGGGCTGGTCACCATGGCTTCGCCGACCCGGGACAAGCTGACGTTGTTCACCGACCGGTTCCGGGCCCGGGCCGACGTGTACGCCGTGCGGTGGGACAACGCCCGTACCGGCGCAGCCGGATGGATGCCCGCGGTCGCGGGCGGCTGGCGCAAGGGTATGGACCGGCGGGGTGCCACCTACCTGCCCCGCACGACGGAGGTCGTCGCGGCACATCTGGTCGGCGACGTGTTCATGGGCCTGTACCCGCTGATGCCCGGCAACACCTGCCACTTCGTCGTGGCCGACTTCGACGGCCCGACGGCGATGCTCGACGCCCTCGCATACGTGAAGGCGGCACGGGCCAGCGCGGTGCCCGCCGCGTTGGAGATCTCCCAGTCGGGCCGCGGAGCCCACGTGTGGGTCTTCTTCACCGGCGCTGTTCCCGCGGCCACCGCGCGGGCCGTGGGTACGGTCCTGCTGCGCGAGGCGATGGTGCTGCGCGGGTCGATGGATCTGCGGTCGTACGACCGTCTCTTCCCCAACCAGGACGTCCTTCCTGAGGGTGGCTTCGGCAACCTCATCGCCGCGCCGCTACAGGGCCGCCGCCGCAAGGACGGACTGACCACCTTCCTCGACCTCGGCACCCTCGAGCCGTACGCCGACCAGTGGGCATTCCTGTCGACACTGGACCGGCTCAGCCCCGGCGACGCCGAACAGATCGCCCGGCAGGCCAAACAATCCGTCACCGGTGCCGACATCGCAACGATCAGCCGGTCCGCCGCGACGCAGGTCCACCCTCCACTGCCTCCGGTGGTCCACGCGGAGGCCGGTGCCGGGCTGAGCATCGACGCCGGACAGCTCACCCCCGCCGCACTCGCCACGTTCAAACACGCCGCCGCCATGGCCAACCCGAAGTTCTACGAGCTGCAACGACTCCGCAAGTCCACCTGGGATACGCCACGCTTCATCCAGGGCTATGACCTCACCCTCGATGGTCGCCTGATCCTTCCGCGGGGCCTACGGCACACCATCACCACGATCGTCGAGCGCACCGGGTCACGGCTGGCCGTCGCCGACGTACGAAACTCCGGGACCGAGATCGACACCGCGTTCACCGCCGAACTCACTGGCCAGCAGGCCGTCGCGGTCGGCGCACTCCTCGCCCACGACGACGGAATCCTGGTCGCCCCACCGGGCTCCGGCAAGACCGTCATGGCCTGCGCCGTGATCGCCGAACGCAACACCTCCACCCTCGTCCTCGTCGACCGCAAAGCTCTCGCCGACCAGTGGCGCACCCGCATCCAACAGTTCCTCGACATCAAGCCTGGCCAACTCGGTGGCGGCCGACGCAAGCTCACCGGCACGGTGGACATCGCACTGCTGCCCTCCCTCGCCCGGCGCGACGACGTCGCCACCCTGACCCAGGGGTACGGGCACGTCATCGTCGACGAATGCCACCACCTCGGCGCCGCCGCGTACGAGCACTCGGTCAAACGGATCGCCGCGCAGTTCTGGCTCGGCCTCACCGCCACCCCTACCCGACGCGACGGCCTCGGCCAACTCGTCACCTGGCAACTCGGCCCCGTCCGCCACACCCTGACCGACGAGGAACAGGGCACCCTCGCGGCTGCGATGCACACCGATGCCGGCCCCCGTCGAGCGCTGTTCATCCACGAGACCACTTTCCAACCCGGCGACGTCGACCTTGACGCGCCCGGCGCGCTCGCCGAGGTGCACCGAAGGCTGGCCCTCGACGAACCCCGCAACACCCAGATCGCCGACGACGTCGCCGCGGCCCTGACCCGCGGTCGCAACTGTCTCGTGCTGACCCGACGGGTCGCCCAGGTCGAGGCACTCACCGCTCTGCTCGCCGCACGCGGACATCAGGCGCTTGTGCTCCAAGGCGCGGTGAGCACCCGCGACCGGCGGGCCATCGTTGACCGGCTCGACGGCGCGAAGGCCGGCGACGGCCTGCTCGTCATCGGCACCACACCGTTCATCGGTGAAGGCTTCGACGCCCCCGCCCTCGACACCCTCTTCCTCGCCGGCCCGATCTCCTACGACGGCCTACTCGTCCAATGCGCCGGCCGCGTCATCCGCGCCGCGCCCGGCAAGGACCTTGCCGAGGTCCACGACTACCACGACCCGGCCACACCCATCCTCGCCGCCTCACTCCCACGCCGCATGCCCGGATACCGGGCCCTCGGCTTCACCAGAACATGAGCGCATCCCATAGCGATCACCATCACTGGCCCGCCGGTTAAAGAGATTGACAGAAGCCAAGCGCGCTGGGCCTAACATGGCAGGCTAACGGCCATGGGCCGGTTCTCGGAGGATGAGCTGCAGGCGGTTGTCTCCCGGTACGAGGCGACGCGGGCGGCCGGGTTGACCGAGCGGGACGAACAGCTGCGGGCGGACTACCAGCCCTACGGAAACCGGAAGCCCTACGTGGTGGCCGAAACCCTTGCCGCGCTGCACGGCCCCACCGACGGCGCGGTGACGCTTCCGCGTCACCTCGACTGGTCCGGGCACGCCGAGTACGACCTGAACCGGCCCACGCGCCTGGCCAGCATGTACAAGGTGGTGCTCACCGAAGCCAGTACGGTCGAGGATTTGCACACCTGGCTCAATGCCGACCTGCTGCGGCGGCTCTGGCCCACCCTGTGGCTGCCACCCAGCTCCGCCAGCACTGGGAAGACGCCTTCCCCGAACTAGCCCCGACTCGCAGCAACGCGACGTAGCGGTGGACCCCTTCCACGAACCGCCCCGTTCGCCTGGCCCGCAAATCGAACATCGAATGACCGCGTATCGAACGCTTCGGGTGCCGCAAATCGAAAGCAACCGCCCTCGCAGATCGAAAATGCGGCGGTTATGATGACGCCGTGCCCACACCGCATCTAGTCCCCCGCCACGCTGCCGCGCAGGTCAACGCTGCTCTGGCGGACACCCGCGTCGTCTTGATCAGCGGGGCACGCCAAGCGGGCAAGAGCACCCTGGTCCGCCTCGTTGCCGGCGATCGTCTGGCCGAGCGCCGCGATCTTGATCGGGCTCAGGACCGGGCGGCGGCGATCGCCGATCCGGTCGGGTTCGTGGACTCCTCCGAACTCCTGGTCATCGACGAGATCCAGCGCGCTCCGGAGCTCCTGTTGGCCATCAAGGCTGCCGTCGACGAGGATCCCCGTCCTGGCCGGTACCTGCTCACCGGATCGTCTCGGCTGTTCGGCATGGTGGCTGCGCCGGACGCGCTGCCTGGTCGGATGGAAACCGTCGAGCTCTGGCCATTTTCCCAAGGCGAACTCGACGGAGCCCTGGACGGATTTATCGACGCCGTCTTCGCGCTCGGCCCGAACCTGCGACACGAGTCGGACGTGACCCGCGCCGACTACGCGGCTAGGATCGTGCGAGGCGGCCTACCCGAGGCCACCGCCCGCACCGACCCGCGCCGCCGCCAACGGTTCCTCGACGCCTATGTCCAGGCGCTCATCGACCGCGACGTCCGGCAGCTGTCCGACATCCAGCACAAGGGCGAGCTACGCAGGCTGGTACGCCTCCTCGCGGCCAGGTCCGCGACCATCATCGCCGCGAACTCCCTCGAATCCGCCCTCGGACTGAGCCGGCCGACGATCGTCCGCTACCTCCAAGCCCTGGAAGAGATCTTCCTGATCAAACGGATTCCCGGCTGGTCCCGCAACCTCGGCACCCGTGCCACCGCCGCGCCAAAGCTGATCTTCGTCGACTCGGGCATCGCCGCCAACGAAATCGCGACCGACGCCCGGGCACTGCTCCGGCCGGGCGCACCGTTCGGGCCGCTGCTCGAGTCATTTGTGCTGTCCGAGCTGTCCCGGCAGCTCACCTGGTCCGAGCAGTTCGTCGACCTGTCTCACTACCGCGACCAGAGCAGGTACGAAGTCGACGCGGTGCTCGAGAACCGAGCTGGTCAGGTGGTCGGGATCGAGGTCAAAGCAGCCAGCACCGTCGGACCCGACGACTTCCGCGGCCTACGCCGACTCGCCGACCGCCTCGGCGACGACTTCATCGTCGGCATCGTCCTCTATACCGGAACCGCCACGCTGCCGTTCGGCGACAAACTCCGCGCCATGCCGGTCAGCGCCCTATGGCAGGTTTCCGCCTCGGGCAGAGAGTAAGCTCGGCCCAGAGTGGACGCGACCCAACGCCGAGCCGAGCGCAGCACGTCGCAGTAGACAACTACGACGGTCGATGAAAAGTAGAGCTGACCAGCACTTACGCACTTCGCTGAGCTTCCGCAGGCGATCACAGCGGCGCGCACGTGCGACCGGCGCAGGACCCTGGAAAGAGAAAATCCGCAGGTCATCAGTCTGCGGACACAAACGGAGCGTCGGGTTAGGAAACCGATGCTCTATCCCCCTGAGCTACGAGGGCGCGAGGGCCCAGTCTAGCGACCTGGGGGTTCACCTGGGGTGGCAGGGAGCGACAGGCGTTCACCCACGTTGCCCGGACCGCCGTTCTCCCAGCCCAGGAGCACACCCGGAGCATACGAACCCGGTTCGCGTCAGGGGGCGGGTAGCGGCCCGACCGCCATCCGAAGGACGATGTACAGGGTTTACCCCAAGACGCCGACGGGGGACCGCGCGGGACGGTGACGCAGTGACCGCCAGGTCGGCAGTGCGCTCGCCAGCACCGCCAGGAGCAGGCAGAGCCCCACCACCCCGCTGACCACTGGCCACGGCACCACCAGGTCGACCGGTACGCCGACCTGCTCGGCCAGGCCGGCACGGATGCTCAGCAGACCGACGAGGGCGACAGCCCCGCCGAGCAGCGCGCCGATCAGGACCACCAGGGTTGACTCGGCAGTGACCAGCCACATGACCTGCTTCCGGGTCGCACCGGCCAACCGGATCAGCCGCAGATCAGCCACCCGGCCGGCAGCGGCCATCAGCAGCGTGTTCGCCACCGCAACCGCCCCGTAGCCGGCCGACACACCGATCAGCAGCAGGGTGAAGAGCCAGACGAGGCGATCCTCGGCGCGGTCCGCCTCGGCCGCCCACGCCGAAACGTCGACGATCCGCGCTCCGACCGGAGGATCGACCCGGTCCTGGACGTACACGGCGGAGGTGAGCGCCGAGGGGTCGTGCGCCCGCACCAGCGACCGGGGCAGTAGCAGGTCGCCGGGGATCGAGTCGTCGGTGACGACCGCGACGACGCGCAGCGACACGCGCTCGCCATCGGCGAAGACAAGCGCGTACGGCTCGGACGGCTGCCGGTTCGCCGAGGCGGGGAGGACCACCGTGTCACCACCGCTCAGGTCATCCAGTGAGCCGGCAACGACGGTGAGCGCCCGGTTCGCGGCGGTGAAGCCCGCCGGGTCCACGCCGAGCGCGGTCAGTGGCCGGTTCTCCGGCGACGAGTCCGGGTTGGCATCGAAGACCGTCGTCGGTAGCAGGGCGGCACCCCCGGTCGTCGCGACGGCCTGGTCCGACAGGCCCGGCGCGCGGTCGGGCACGACGACCCAGCCGGCGTTGACGTTGTCGGCCCGGCCCGCCGCGTAGGCAGCAGTGGTGGTGCGCACCATTCCAGAGACCAGCACCGCGAACGCGACAGTGAGCAGCACCGGGGCGGCGATCGAGGCTGTCCGCCGGGTCGCGGTCAACGCCCCGGCCCGGACCAGCATCCCGATCGCGCCACCCGGTCGGCGCACCGGCGACCGCAGCATCCGCACCACCGGGCCGACTGCCGCCGGCGCCAGCACGGTGGCACCGGCCACCAAGGCCATCACCGCGTACAGGGCGTACTGCGCCGCGACGCGGGCCTCGTCGGCGGTCGCCGTCCCGACGCTGAGCGCGCCCCCCACCGCGACGAGCAGCGCGCCGGTGGCGATGCGCAGCCGCCCGATCGGTCGCTGCTCCGCCGCCGCATCGCGCAACGCCTCAAGCGGTCGAACCCGCGCCGCCCGGCGCGAGGCCGACCAGACAGCCAGCAGCGAGATCACCGGCCCGGCGACAAGCGAGAGCGCGACCGGCCAGGGCTCGTACCCGACCCGGAAGCTCGACGGTTCGAAGCCGGCGTCGACGAGAAGCGGGCCCAGCAGCGGCGCAAGCCCACCGCCGACCAGCAGTCCGACAGTCCCGCCCGAGGCGCCGACGACGAGCGCCTCGGCGTACACCATGCGGCGGACCTGATGCGGGGTGGCGCCGACGGCGCGCAGCAGGCCCAGCTCACGGCGGCGCTGCGCGACGGTGAACGCGAAGGTGGAGGCGACCACGAAGACCGTGACGAAGCCGGCGAGAGCCGCCGTGGCGGTAAGCACCTGCATGCCGATCCAGCGGGTACGGGCATCCCCCCGGGGTTCCAGCGCGGCACGGTCGTCCCCGGTCAGCGCCCGCCCGTCGCGGCCGAGGAGACCGCGAGCCGTATCGGCAACCACCTCGGGGTCGGCGCCCGGTGCGACGAGCAGGCCGATGGCCCGGACTCCGGGCGCGAGCACGGCCGCGACCTCGTCCGCGACGTAGAGGCCGGGCGCATCGACCAGACCCGTGACGGTGTACGGCTGCGCACCCGCCGCCGTGAGCAGGGTGACCGGCCCGCCGGGACGCAGCCCGAGCGTGCGGTCGACGACCACCTCGCCGGCCCGCCGGGGCGGCTCGCCGGCGGTGGGACGGAGTCCGCCCAACCGGGCACTGGACCAGCCGTGCCCCTGATGGGCGTCCTCCCGCTGTGCATCGGTGCCCGGGGGCCGGCCGTCGACGAGCGCCTGAGCGTAGAAGGTCCGGTCGGGCACCGCCGCCGTGACGCCCGGCACCTCGGCCAGCCTGCTGGTGAGTTCCGCCGACCTGGCGGCGGACCATGGCCGGGTGGGCGCGAACGAGTCGGCCGGCGCACCGGCCTCGGGGCTCTGCACCACGACCGCCGCGTTCGCCAGCCGGTCGGGCACCCGCGGGCGGCCGGAGGCGAGCAGCAGGGTGGCCGCCGCGACCAGTGTGACGCCGATGGCGACGGCCGCAAACGCGCCGGCCGACCGCCGGACGCTCAGCACGACGGCTCCACGGCGCTTCCCGCCGTGATCTCCGCCTCGGCGATCCGCGCGGCGATGGCCGCAGCGGTGATCCCGCCGGTCATCTCGTCCACGACGCGACCGTCGGCGAGCAGGAGGACCCGATCGGCGAACGCGGCGGCGGTGGGATCGTGGGTCACCATCACGACCGTCTGCCGGTGATCGTCGACGAGTGCGCGAAGCAGCCGGAGGACCTGCCGGGATGCCGCGCTGTCCAGGGCCCCTGTCGGTTCGTCGGCGAAGACCACCGCGGGGCGGGTGATCAACGCCCGGGCCACGGCGACGCGTTGCTGTTCACCGCCGGACAGTTCGCTCGGCCGGTGCCCGGACCGGCCGGCCAGTCCCACGGCGTCGAGCGCGGCGACGACGTCCCGGACCGGGGGACGGCGCCCGGCCAGCCGCAGCGGCAACTCGACGTTCTGCGCCGCGGTCAACGTGGACACCAGGTTGAACCCCTGGAACACGAAGCCGATCCGGTCGCGGCGCAGCCGGGTCAGCTCGTCCTCCCCCAGATCGTCGAGGCGCCTGCCGTCGATCTCGACGGTCCCCACTGTCGGTTTGTCCAACCCGGCCGCACAATGCAGCAGGGTGGATTTCCCCGAGCCCGACGGGCCCATCACCGCAGTGAAGGTGCCGCTGGCGAAGCTGGTCGTCACGCCGTCGAGCGCCGCCACCCGGCGGGCTCCGGTGCCGTACACCGCGCGCAGCCCGGTGAGGATCACCGTTTGTGTGGTCATGACCGCCAGGGTGCCGGTCACGGCGGGTGCGGCGCGTCGTGCCGGTGTGGACACTCTTCGACCCGCCCCTGAGGGGATCCGGGGATCGGAAAGCGTCAGACGTCGTACCCGAGGATGACCGACCGCAGGTGGACGCGGCCCGGCCGGCCGGCCGATACGCTTCGGCAGGTGACCGCCATCCTGCCGATCCGGCGGCTGCGACCGGCGGAACTGGCCGCCGTGGACGCCGTACTCGCCCTGGCGATCGGCACGCTGCTCGGCCCGTACGCGGCACTGGAGTCACCGCTGCACGGTGGGGTGCGCGAACCGCTCTGGGTGTCGGTGCTCGTCGGGATGGCCCTCGGGTTGCCGTTGGCCGTCCGGCGGCGGTGGCCGATCACCGTCGCCGTCGTGATCAGCTCCGTCGCCGCAGTCGCACTGATCACGGGTGTGATCCCGGGCTACGCCGCTGCCGCTCCGGGGCTCGCCATCGGTCTGTCCCTCTACACGATGGCCGTGTCGACACGTACGCCCCGGTCGATGCTCTGCGCCGCCGGTTGCCTCGCGCTGGTGAGCGTCGCCCTGGCGCTGACCGAGAGCGACCTCTGGTCGCGAACCGGTGGGGTCGTCTACGCCGCCGCCATGATCGCGCCCGCCTGGATGATCGGCTGGCTGGTCCGCGAGCGACGGGGCGTCGCCGCCCGCCAGGGCGAGCACCTGGTCCGCCGAGCCGCCGCCGAGGAGCGGTTGCGGGTGGCCCGCGAGCTGCACGATGTGGTCGCGCACACGCTGAGCCTCATCGTGGTGAAGGCGGCCGTCGCCAACCACGTCGCCGACACCGATCCCCGCGAGGCGGGGGCCGCCCTGCGGGTGATCGAGGAGACCGGCCGCAACGCCCTGACCGACGTACGCCGGGTGCTCGGCGCGCTGCGCGAGGACACCCCGTACGCCCCGCCGCCCGGGCTGGACGCGCTGCCCGTACTCGCGCAGCAGGCGGCGATGGGCGGTGTCGACGTACGGCTCGACGTACGTCGGGAGGATTCGCCCGGCGTGGTGCCGGAGTCAGTGGGCCTGGCGGTGTACCGGATCGTGCAGGAGGCGGTGACAAACGTGGTGAAGCACGCGGCACCGGCCGTCTGCCGGGCGACGGTGACCGTCACGCCCGGCGAGGTCAGGGTCGAGGTCATGGACGACGGCGACCGTCCGGTCCTGATCGGCGGGGAGGGACACGGACTGATCGGCATGCGGGAACGGGTGACGTTGCACGGGGGCGAGTTCCGTGCCGGGCCACGCTCCGGCGGCGGCTTCGCGGTGACGGCCAGCCTGCCCTACCGGGCGACCGCGTGACCCGGGTGCTGATCGCCGACGACCAGGCGCTGCTACGCGGCAGTTTTCGGCTGTTGGTCGATTCGGCCCCGGACCTCACCACGGTCGGTGAGGCCGGCACCGGCGTCGAGGCTGTGGCTCTGACCGCCGAACACCGGCCGGACGTGGTGCTGATGGACGTGCGGATGCCAGAGATGGACGGTATCGAGGCGACCCGGCGGATCTGTGGCAACCCCGCCACGGCCGGCACCCGGGTCGTCATCCTGACCACGTTCGACCTGGACGAATACGTCTACGGAGCCCTACGCGCCGGGGCCAGCGGCTTCCTGCTCAAGGACACCCCACCGGCGGACCTGCTTGCCGGCATCCGGGTGGTGGCCGCCGGCGAGGGACTGCTCGCACCGACTGTGACCCGCCGGCTCATCGACGAGTTCGCGCGTCGGCCGGAGCCGGCCCGGCCGCTGCCACGACAGCTGGAGGGGGTTACCGAACGGGAACGGGAAGTACTCACACTGATCGGCCGGGGCCTGTCCAACGCGGAGTTGGCCGGGCACCTCGGTCTCAGCCTGGCCACCGTGAAGACGCACGTCGGGCGGTTGCTGACCAAACTGGCGGTACGTGATCGGGCGCAACTGGTCATCGTCGCCTACGAGACGGGCCTGGTCGGACCGGGCGGCCTGCGCTGAGAGCGTCGCCCCGCCGCGGAGAGACACCAAGCGTGCTCGGGCTGGCGTAGTAGGCCTGTCGGCACGGGCCGGTTCTCCGAGCTTGAACCCGCCGGGGCGGGTCAGCTCATCGCGCGGGGCTCGGCGGTCTGCTCCCAGAGGGACCGCATCTCCTCGAACGCCTGTTCCATGAGCTGCACCATCGCCAGCCGGGCGCGTTCGCCCTCGTGCCGCTGGATCGCCTGGGCCACCTCGGCGTGCAGGCGCAGCGCCTGCTCGTGCGGGTGGTGCGGCATGAGGTGGTGCTTGTGCCGGCCGGTGAGCACCTCGGCGACCAGGTCCTGCAGCCGGACGAACATCTCGTTGCCGGAGGCGAGCAGCACCCGCCGGTGGAACTCGATGTCCAGGCGCAGGAAGCGCTCCTCGTCGCCGGCCTTGCCGGCGGCCCACATCTTCGCCGCCAGGCCGACGAGGTCGCTGGCCTCGTCGTGACCGGCCCGCTCGGCGGCCAGCAGGGCGGCGTGCGGCTCGATGGCGGTGCGCAGCTCGGTGATGGACCGGAGCTGGGCGAGCCGGCTGGCCGAGGCCAGCCGCCACCGGATCACCTGCGGATCGAAGACGTTCCAGTCGTGCGCGGGCCGGATCGTCACCCCTACCCGTCGGCGGGTCTCGATGAACCCGATCGACGCCAGGACACGCAGCACCTCGCGGACCACCGAGCGGGAGACCTCGTACCGGTCGACCAGGTCGTCGATGTTGAGGACCGCCCCGGGGGCGAACTCTCCGCCGCAGATGGCGGTGCCGAGGTGCTCTAGGACGCGGGCGTGCAACCCGACCTCGGCCGGAGCGGGCTGGGTGCCGACGCCCCCGGAGGAGTACGGTTCCACGCCAACGATCATATCAGTTCGGTCAACCCCTTGAATAAATCAGCTTTTTCGACCTAGCATCCCGTAGTTAAGCGGACGTTACAGCGTTGTGGCGCTCTTCCCCCGGGGCGGCGACCACGAGAAATGGAGAGATGGCGTGCGACGTCGATCGATAATCGGTACGTCTCTGGCCGTGGTGGTCGCCATGGGCCTGGCCGCCTGCGGCGGTGGAGAGGACAGCGGCGGTTCGAAGACCGTGCGCGTGACGCTGGTGAACCACGTCTGGACGGAGAACGTCAAGAAGGCGCTGCCGGAGTTCGAGAAGCAGACCGGCCTGAAGGTCGAGGTCACCCAGCTCGGTGAGGACCAGCTGTCCGACCAGTACAACGTCAAGCTGAACGCGGGATCCAGCGACCTCGACGTGATGATGTACCGGCCGCTGCAGGAGGGCAAGCAGTTCGGCAAGAACAAGTACCTGGCCGACCTGACCGAGCGGTCCAAGGCGGACAGCGCCTTCGACTTCAGCGACTTCCAGGCCGGCCCGGTGCAGGCCACCACCTACGACGACAAGGTGGTCGGCGTGCCGATCATCACCGAGTCGGAGGTGCTGTACTACCGCAAGGACCTGCTGAAGAAGTCCGGCTTCGACACCCCGCCGAAGAGCCTGGACGAGCTCAAGGCGCAGGCCGCCAAGGTCGAGGCCGACAACCCGGGCGTCGCGGGCTTCGTCTCCCGCACCGGCAAGGCCGCCGCCGTCACCCAGTTCTCCAGCTTCCTGTTCAGCTTCGGCGGTGACTTCGTCGACGCCAACGGCAAGGCCGCGGTCAACACCGACCAGGCCAAGCAGGCGTACGCCTACTACGGCGGGCTGCTGCGCGAGCACGGCCCGGACAACGTCAGCACCGATATGAGCTGGTCCGAGGCCATGGCGATCTTCACCCAGGGCAAGGCGGCCTTCTACACCGAGGCCAACTCGCTCTACAAGAACGCCACCGACCCGGCCAAGTCGAAGGTCTCCGACACCGTCGGCTTCGCGCCCTTCCCGGCCGGCCCGGCCGGCTCGAAGCCCTACAACATCCCGTCCTGGGCGCTGGGCATCAACGACCAGTCGAAGAACAAGGACAACGCCTGGAAGTTCATCGAGTGGGCGGCCGGCAAGGAGCAGTCGCTGGCGCAGCAGGAGGCCGGCGTCCCCGGCGCCCGCGCCTCGGTCTGGGCCAACCCGCAGGCCATCGCCACCTACCCGAAGGACCTCGCCGAGGCCACCACGGCCAGCACTGACAACGGCGTCGGTCACGACCGTCCGCTGGTCGTGAAGGTCGCCCAGGCCCGCGAGATCGTCGGCCAGCCGATCGTCGACGCGATCACCGGCAAGGATCCGGCCGCCTCGGCGGACGCGGCGAACGAGGCGTTCCAGAAGTTCCTCGACGACGAGGCGAAGTAACCCGACCGCGGGACGGCGGGGCCTACCGGCTCCGCCGTCCCCGCGCCGGGTCCCGGCCCTGAGCACTCGGAGACCTCATGTCAGCCGTCACCACACCAGTCAACAGTCCGTCGAAGGCCGGCGCGGCCCCGGCGGAGTCGGGCTGGTCGCGCTGGGCCAACGCGCACCGCAAATGGCTCTTCGCGGCTCCCGCCATGGCGTTCGTCGCCGTGCTGATCGTCTTTCCGGTGGCGTGGACCGGATACCTCAGCCTCACCGACGCCGAGGGATCGGTCCGCGCCGAGAGCGAGTTCATCGGGTTCCAGAACTACCTGGACGTGCTCGCCGACACCGACCGGTTCTGGCCGGCGGTGTGGCGCACCGTCCTGTTCACCGGCGTCGTGCTCGCCGTCGAGGTGGCGCTCGGCATGGCGATCGCCCTGCTGCTGTGGCGGCCGTTCCGCGGTGAGCGCTGGGTCCGGGTCGCCATCCTGCTGCCGCTGGTCGCCACCCCGGTGGCGGTCGGCATGATGTGGCGGCTGATCTTCGACCCCACCATCGGCATGGCCAACCAGGTGCTCAGCTGGGTCGGGATCGGCCCGCAGCCCTGGCTGTCCGGTCAGAACAGCGCACTGCCGACGACGATGTTCATCGACATCTGGCAGTGGACCCCGATGGTGGTGCTGATCCTGCTCGCCGGCCTCACGTCGCTGTCGGACGAGCCGCAGGAGGCCGCCCTCATCGACGGCGCCAGCACCTGGCAGCGGTTCCGGCACGTCACGCTGCCGCTGCTGATGCCCACGGTGATCGTCGCGATCCTGCTGCGCGGCATCGACGCGCTGAAGACCTTCGACATCCTCTACGCCACAAAGGGTCGCGGCGGCGGGTCGTTCCACGAGGTCGAAACGCTCAACGTCTATGCGTACGGGCTGAGCTTCGACTACAACGAGTACGGCCTCTCGTCGACGGTCCTGATCATCTTCTTCCTGATCATCATCGGGGTGATGTGGGCCCTGACCTACCGCAAGAAGGGGCTGGACCGATGAAGCCGGGCAAGCCGTTCAAGGTCTTCCGGGCGGTTGCCCTGACCGTCGTGGTGCTGGGGCTGATCGCGCCGCTGCTCTGGATGATCGCCGCGTCGTTCAAGACCAACGTCGACATCTACGACACCGGCAAGGCCTTCGTCTTCTCGCCCACCCTGGACAACTACGACAACGTGCTCCAGCAGGCCAACTACGTGCAGTTCATCGGCAACAGCCTGTGGGTGGCGTTCGCCGCCACGCTGCTCTCGCTCGTCCTCGGGGTGCCGGCCGCCTACTCGATGAGCCGGTTCAACATGAAGAAGTCAGCGCTCGTGGTGCTCATGGCCCGGATCATCCCGGGCGTGTCGCTCCTGGTGCCCTGGTACTACGTCTTCTCGAACCTGCAGATGGTCGGCGGGTACACCGTGCTGATCCTCAGCCACATGTTCGTGTCGCTGCCGCTGATCGTCTACATCATGATGGGCTTCTTCGACAGCCTGCCGGAGGACCTGGAAGAGGCGGCGCTTGTCGACGGGCTGACCCACATCGGCGCGTTCCGGCGGATCACCCTGCCGCTGTCCGTGCCCGGCGTCGCCACCGCCGGCATCCTGTCCTTCATCTTCTCCTGGAACAACTTCATGTTCGCCCTGGTGCTCTCCGGTGCGGACACGAAGACCCTGCCCGTGGCGATCTTCGACTTCGTCGGCTACGCCAGCATCGACTGGGGCGGCCTGATGGCCGCGGCCACCGTGGTCACTCTGCCGATCATGGTGATCGCCCTGTTCGTGCAGAAGTACATCGTCTCCGGTCTCACCGCCGGCGCCACGAAGGGCTGAGGACGCCATGACAACGATCGCACGGGTGGAGACGTTCCTCGTCGCGCCGCGGTGGCTGTTCGTCCGGGTCGAAACGGTCGACGGGATCGTCGGCTGGGGCGAGGCGACCTGCGAGGGCCGCTCCGAGACCGTCCGCACCGCCGTCGAGCAGCTCAGCGAGCTGCTGGTCGGCCGGGACGCGCTGCGGATCGAGGACCACTGGCAGGTGCTGACGAAGTCCTCGTTCTACCGGGGCGGACCGATCCTGGCCAGCGCCGTCGCCGGGCTCGACCAGGCACTGTGGGACATCGCCGGCAAGCACTTCGGCGCCCCGGTGCACCAGCTGCTCGGCGGCCCGGTCCGCGACCGGATCCGGGTCTACGGCTGGGTCGGCGGCGACGAGCCCGCCGAGGTGCGCGACCAGATCAGCGCCGCCGTCGAGACGGGCCTGACCGCTGTGAAGATGAACGCGTCCGGGCGGATGAGCCCGGTCGCCTCGGTCGCCGAGCTCGACGGCGTGGTCCAGCGGGTGGCCGCCGCCCGGGAGGTGCTCGGCGACGAGCGGGACGTCGCCGTCGACTTCCACGGCCGGTTCAGCCTGGCCACCGCCCGGCGGGTCGCCCCGCTGCTCGAGCCGTACCGGCCGTTCTTCCTGGAGGAGCCGGTGGTGCCGGAGAACTCGCACCTGATCGGCGAGTTCGTGCGCGCCACGACCACCCCGGTGTCCACCGGGGAACGGCTCTACAACCGGCAGGAGTTCCTGCCGGTGCTGCAGGCCGGCATCGCGGTCGCCCAGCCGGACCTGTCGCACGCCGGCGGCATCACCGAGGTCCGCAAGATCGCCGCGCTGGCCGAGGTGTACGACGTCCAGCTCGCCCCGCACTGCCCGCTCGGCCCGATCGCCCTGGCGTCCTGCCTGCAGGTCGGTTTCGCCACGCCCAACTACCTGATCCAGGAACAGAGCATCGGCATCCACTACAACCTCGGCGCCGAGGTGCTCGACTACTGCCTCGACAAGACCCCGCTGACCTTCGTCGACGGGTACGTCGAGCGCCTCACCGCGCCCGGCCTCGGCATCGAGATCGACGAACACGCGGTGCGGACGGCGGACAAGCGCGGCCACGCCTGGCGCAGCCCCACCTGGCGGCACGCCGACGGCTCCTACGCGGAATGGTGAAAAACATGACTGTCAATCTCGTCACCGAACTCGCCGCCGCCCGGATCCTCGCGGTCATCCGGGGCACCGACACCGCCGACGCGATCGCCGCCGGCACCGCCCTGCTGGAGGAGGGCGTACGGGTCGTGGAGGTGGCCCTCACCACGCCGGACGCGGCTCGGGCCGTCGAGGCGCTGCGCGCTGTCGCGCCGGCCGGCTCCCTGGTCGGCGCCGGCACGGTGCTCACCGCCGCGGACGTCGCCGAGGTGGCGGCGGCCGGCGCGCAGTTCGTGGTGACGCCCGCTGTGGTCGAGTCGATCGCCGAGGCGGCGCGGCTCGGCCTGCCCGTCGCCGCCGGGGCGTTCACCCCGACCGAGGCGTACACGGCGATGCGGCTGGGCGCGTCGGCGATCAAGCTGTTCCCGGCGTCGGTGGGTGGCCCCGCGTACCTCAAGGCGGTGCGCGACCCGTTCCCGGACATCCCGTTCGTGGCGGTCGGCGGTGTCGGCCTGGCCGACCTGCCCGGCTACTTCGCCGCCGGCGCGATCGCGGTCGGCGTCGGCGGCCCGCTGGTCGGTGACGCCGCCTCCGGCGGCGACCTCGACGCCCTGCGCCAGCGCGCCCGCGCCTACCTCGCCGCCGTCGCATGAGCGCCGCCGGCCTGCCCGCCGCGCGGCCGCGCGGCACCCGCCCGTCCGCCACGCGTCCGCGCGCCGGCGGCTACCCGGCCACCGCGTCATGACCGCCGTCGACCTGCTCACCTTCGGCGAGGCCCTGGTGTCGCTGCGCACGGCCGGGCCCATCGTCACCGGTGGCGCGCTCACCCCGCACCTGGCCGGGGCGGAGGCCAACGTGGCCGTCGGGGTGGCCCGGCTCGGCCACCGCGCGGCCTTCGCCGGGCGGGTCAGCGCCGACGAACTCGGCGAGTTCCTGCTCCGGCAGCTGCGCGCCGAGGGGGTACGCCTCGAGCACGTGGTCCGCGACCCGGACCGCCCGGCCGGACTGATGTTCCTGGAACGGCGGACCGCCGACCTGACCCGGGTGATCTACCAGCGGGCCGGCTCGGCCGGCTCGGCGGTGACCGTCGAGGACCTGCGGCCCGCCCTGGCCGCCGGCGCCCGGGTGCTGCACCTGACCGGGATCACCGCGGCGCTCTCCGACGGCGCCCGGGAGGCCACCCGGTGGGCGGCCGAGACCGCCGCCCGGGCCGGGACGCTGGTCTGCCTCGACGTCAACCACCGGACGAAACTGTGGAGCCGGGACGCGGCGCGGGCCGCGCTCGCCGACATCGTCGGCCACGCCACGGTCGTGGTCGCCTCCGCCGACGAACTGGACCTGGTCGGCACGCCGGGCGCGGACGAGCCGACGGCGGTCGCCGAGTTGCTGGACCGGGGCGTGTCGACGGTGCTGGTGAAGCTCGGCGGCGACGGCGCCCGCGCGTACACCCGGGAGGGCGTGCGGCACGCGGCGGCGGTGCCCGTGACGGCGGTGGACACCGTCGGCGCGGGGGACGCCTTCACCGCCGGCTACCTCTCCGGCCACCTCGACGGTCTCGACCTGGCCGGGCGGCTGCGCCGCGCGGTCACCCTGGGCGCCTTCGCCGTCGGCGGCAACGGCGACTGGGAGTCGCTGCCCCGCCGCGACGAACTGTCCCTCCTGAACGACGTGCAGCCCGGCAGCACGCTGCGCTGACATCACCCCTGAGAAAGGCATCGGCATGAAGATCGTCGCCGCGGACGTCATCGTCTCCAGCCCCGACCGCAACTTCGTCACCCTCAAGATCACAACTGACGAGGGGCTCACCGGGCTGGGCGACGGCACCCTCAACGGGCGCGAACTGGCCGTCGCGTCGTACCTGGCCGACCACGTCGTCCCGCTGCTGATCGGGCGCGACCCGCATCAGATCGAGGACACCTGGCAGTTCCTCTACCGCTCGGCCTACTGGCGGCGCGGACCGGTCACCATGGCCGCCATCGCGGCCGTGGACGTCGCCCTCTGGGACATCAAGGCCAAGGCCGCCGGGATGCCGCTCTACCAGCTCCTGGGCGGGGCCTCCCGGACCGGGATCCTGGCCTACGGGCACGCCTCCGGGCGGGACCTGCCCGAGCTGTTCGACTCCATCCGCCACCACCTGGAGCAGGGCTTCCGCGCCATCCGGGTGCAGACCTCGGTGCCCGGCATCAACGCCGTCTACGGCGTGGCCGCCCAGCCCAGCGTCGACGGCAAGCGCTACGACTACGAGCCGGCCCAGCGCACGCCGCTGCCCGCCGAGGAGGACTGGGACACCCGCTCGTACCTGCGGCACCTGCCGGAGGTCTTCGAGGCCGTTCGCAACGAGTTCGGCCCCGAGCTGCCCCTGCTGCACGACGGGCACCACCGGATGACCCCCATCCAGGCCGCCAAGCTGGGCAAGGCGCTCGAGCCGTACGACCTGTTCTGGCTGGAGGACTGCACCCCGGCGGAGAACCAGGAGGCGCTGCGGCTGGTCCGGCAGCACACCACCACCCCGTTGGCCATCGGCGAGGTCTTCAACACCGTCTGGGACTACCAGACGCTGATCCGTGAACAGCTCATCGACTACGTGCGCTCCGCCGTCACCCACACCGGCGGCATCACCGCCATGCGGAAGCTGCTCGACTACGCCGCCCAGTACCAGATCAAGTCCGGCATCCACGGCCCGACCGACATCTCCCCGGTCGGCATGGCCGCCGCGCTCCACCTCGACCTGGCCATCCACAACTTCGGCATCCAGGAGTACATGCGGCACGGGGCGCTCACCGACGAGGTGTTCCGGCAGTCGTTCACCTTCGCCGACGGGTACCTGCACCCGGGACAGCAGCCCGGCCTCGGCGTGGAACTCGACGAGGAGGCCGCGGCCCGGTTCCCGTACCAGCCGGCGTACCTGCCGTTCAACCGGCTCAAGGACGGCACGGTCCATGACTGGTGACCGCCGCCCACCCACCCGGCACGTGGTGGTGATGGGCGTGTCCGGGGCGGGCAAGACGACGGTGGCGCGGGGGATCAGCGAGCTCACCGAGCTGGTGTTCGCCGAGGCGGACGAGTTCCACCCGCCGGCCAACGTGGCCCGGATGCGCGCCGGCGTCCCGCTGGACGACGCGGCACGCTGGCCCTGGCTGCGCGACCTCGCGGCCTGGATGGCCGGCCGGCACGCCGAGGGCGTGTCCACGGTGCTGGCCTGCTCGGCGTTGAAACGCTCCTACCGGGACGTGCTGCGCCAGGGACCGCCCGGCGTGGAGTTCGTGCACCTGGCCGGCACGGCCGGGCTGATCCGGGACCGGATGACCCGGCGGGTCGGGCACTACATGCCGGCCAGTCTGCTCGACTCCCAGCGGGCCACCCTTGAGGATCTGGCGCCCGACGAACCCGGGGTGGTGCTGGACGTGGCCGCCGCACCGGAGGAACTGGTCGTCGCGGCGGTCGAGCGGCTCGGCCTGCCCCGGCGGACATCCGTCGGCACCGGCTGACCCGGCGGTCCGGCTCCGGCCGGCGCGGCCGTGTCGTCGAAGCACGACCCGGTGACGGTCAGGACGTCCGTCCCGATTCCTGGCTGGGTGACAGCGGTTGCGGGCCGGCCAGCTCCCGGCGGCACCGGGCGAGTTCCGCGCGCAGGTCCCGGCGCAGGGCCCGGTCCAGGCCGGGTTGGGCGAGCGCCTCGGTGAAGTCACGGGCCGCGTCGCCCCACCGGCCCAGCCGGGCCAGGGCGGTGCCCCGGTTGTAACGCGGCACGGGGGCCGCCGACAGCGCCACCGCCCGGTCCAGGTCGGCGAGCGCGGCGGTCACGTCGCCGCGCTCGAACCGGACGGCGGCCCGGTTCGTCCACGCCTCCACCAGCTCGGGGTCCCCGCTCAGGGCCCGGGTGAGCAGCTGGTCGGCCTCGGCGGGCCGGCCACGCTCGGCGAGGATCAGGCCCAGTGTGCACAGCAGCGCGGGCTCCTGCGCGGCGCCGGCCAGCCCGGCCCGCGCGCCGGCCTCGGCGGCGTCCAGCGCGCCGCGCGCCACGTGCAGGTTGACCAGGGCGATCCGGGCATCGAGGTGCCCGGGGTCGATGGCGAGCACCCGCTCCAGGTCGGCGTGCGCCCGCCCGGGGCGGCCCCGCTCCTGGTGGAGCATGGCCCGGTTGTAGTACGCCTCGGGCAGGTGCGGTCCCAGCCGGATGGCGGCGTCGTAGTCCCTGATCGCGGCTCGGGTCCGGCCCGCCGCCCGGTACAGGGCGGCGCGGTCCACGTAGTACTCGCAGTTGTCGGGGTCGTGGGCGATCACGGTGTCCAGGTCGGCCAGCGCCCGGGCCGGGTCGCCCAGCGCGAGGTGGACCTGCGCCCGGTTGTGGCGCAACCGGGCCAGGTGCTGCGGGCGTTCGCCGGGTCCGAGTGCGGCCGTCAGCCGGGCCAGCCCGTCGTCGACGACCCGCAGCGCGCGGTCGGGCCGGCCGGCCCGGCTGTCCAGCAGCGCCAGGCCCTGTTCGTAGAAGACCGTCGACAGCAGCCGCCGGCGTGGGTCGGTCAGCCCGGCGGCGAGGTGCAGGGCCCGATCCAGCCAGAGTCGGGCCTGTTCCGGGTCCTGGTCGGCGGCCGGCAGGTGCCGGGCGTGCAGCATGGCGGTGGCGTACGCCGCCGACATGGTGATCTTCGGGTCGTCGGTGACGGCCCGCGCCTCGTCGTAGAGGTCGAGCGCCTCCGCGGCCCGGTCCAGGGCCGCCAGCGCGGTGGCCAGGCCGGTGGTGAACGCCCACCAGTGCGGCAGGTCGCCGCCGGGGGTGACCACCGCCCGCCCGCGCCGGGCGACCCGGGCCGCGTGGTGGTAGAAGCCGCCGGCCAGGCTGTCGCCCAGGGCCCGCCGCAACGCCTGCGGGGTGCGCTCGTCGGGCGCCGGGTCGGGGGCCCCGCCATCGCGCAGGTCGAGGCGCACCGGGGCCGGCCCGAGCCGGCGGACCAGCGCGTCCAGCAACTCGGCTGTCGTCTCGTCGGCGCTGGCGACGTGATCGAACCGGACGGTCACCGGCCGCCGGAGCGTGCCGGCCCAGGCCGCCACCAGCTCCGCCGCGCCGTAGGCCAGGCAGGCGGTCCGGCGGGCCGGGTGGAAACGGATCGGCTCCTCCTCGGCGGCCGGCCGGGCCGCCGGATCGAGCTGAGGGGCGATCGCGTACAGCTCGACGGCGTGCCGCGCCGCCAGGCGGGGCCGATCGGCGGCGACCCGGCCGAGGAAGGTCGAGACCCCGGCGTACGGCCCGTGGTCACGATGGCAGTCGTAGCGCTCCGCCACGCCGGTCACCGCAGGGCCCACCGCCGCTGAGGCGGGCGCCCGGGAGCGCCCGCCCGGCTGGCAGCTACCAGCACCACTCGATCCACAGCCGACGGGCACCGGACACCAGGCGGAGCGCGGTCGTGCGACGGATGGTCATCTTCCTCATACGAACCTCCGATGTGATCCACCAGGACTGGCCCAGAGAGTAATCCCTATCGATGCAAATAAGAAGAGTCCTCAGGTTGGTCCGGAGCCCATGGCTTCGAGCGCCGGCTCAGACCACGACGCGGACACCGGGCCAGCGTTCGGCTGGGCGGTGACGGGCGAGTCGCTGCCGGGAGATCTCCGGGCCGACCCGGGTCGGGTTGCGCCGCCACACCCCGTCGAGCAGGTCGTCGAGGCCGTGCGGCGCGCAGACCGCGATCCGGCCGTCCGCGTCGAGGCGTACCGCCACGGCGGTGGCGTACTCGGGCCAGGTGGCAACGGCATCGGCGATCGTCCGCAACGGCGCCACCGGACCGCCGCCGAACTTCGCCGGGTACCAGGTGTGCACGGCGGCCTGGTTCTTCGCCTCCCACGGCGGCTCCGGCCAGGCCGTCACCAGCCGGCGGGTGGCCCGGTCGTCGTTGTCGCGGCTCAGGTCCGCCGGGTCGAGGAAGACGACATCGACGTCCCGCACCGACGACGGGTCGAAGCCGTCGCCGTAGCGCTCGCTCCAGACCAGGTCGCGGATGGCGCCCGCGCCGATCCAGGCGTCCGGCAGGCCGGAGTCCCGGACGACGCCCAGCGCCCGGATCAGCCACTGGCTGCGCTCGACGAGGCCCCGCAGTTCGTCCTCGCGCATCGTCTCCCCGGTTACCTCTGTCTTCCTGGCTCGCCCATCGCTCGGGCGTCGGACCGCGCAGCGCCAACTCGAAGACGTGCCGACGTTGGATCTCGAAGCGGAGCGGGCTGATGTCGTACTCGATCGCCCTCAGCTTGCGCACGACGGTGAAGCCGGTCAGTCCGGTCTCTTCGCGGGCCTCGCGCAGCACCGCGTCCGCCGGGTCCTCACCGGGGCGGACGCTGCCGCCGGGCACCTGGATGCCCGCCGCTTCATAGCTGAAGTCGGTGTGCCGGAAGACGGCCCCGAGTCAGGTGCGGGCACTCTCCTCGGAAGGAACTGCCGTTCGCTGCACGGTTCCAGGCAGGCGGCGCACGATCAGAATGGTGCGGGTCCGCGGCCTGCCAGCGACATCAACACCTGCGTCGCGAGTAGCTTGCGAATGCCGGTGACGGCGACTGTCCCCACCCGATCGTAGGGCAACTCCAGTTGCAGGCCCTCGACTGCGTCGCGAAGCTCCGACGTGATCTCGTCCGGCCGGAACGTGCCGCCCCAGCCGTTGAGCCCTCCGCGCTGGTTGGTACTGAGAGAGGCCATGCCGGAGATGCAGGCGCCGTCGACCAGGATCAGCTTCGCAGGACCGGAGTAGGTCGTCGTCATAGTCACCAACCTTTCAAGATGTACGCCGCACACACCAGGGTCCAGGCGGGCTGCCAGTCATCAGGAGGTAACGCGTGGAGTCCGACCATGGTGTGCTCCACCTGACCGCGACCGTACGTGCCTCCGCCGTCAGGCTGGCCCGCGAGGCGGCATTCTGTGCGTTAGCGATAGGAACCGATGCTTAAGATCAGCGCCCGGCGTCGGCCTTCCGCAGACCAGACGAGTGCCGCGATGCCCTGGTGAGCGCGTGAAACGCCGAACGGCGGCCCGCTGAACCAGTCGGGCCGCCGTTCGGCGAGTGTGGATCAGAGCGGGCGAATGTTCTCCGCCTGCGGGCCCTTCTGGCCCTGGGTGATGTCGAACTCCACCTTCTGGTTCTCGTCGAGGCTGCGGAAGCCGCTCGCCGAGATCGCGGAGAAGTGGGCGAAGACGTCAGCGCCGCCGTCGTCCGGGCTGATGAAGCCGAAGCCCTTGTCGGCGTTGAACCACTTCACGGTGCCTGTAGTCATGTCTGCTCCTTCGCAGGCTGTCAGAGGCCGCACTGTGCGGACCCTTACGCCGCCGCGTTGATCACCCGCGTCGAAACGACACGAAAAACGAAAAGCGCCTTGATGGGTTTCAGATGCCCCATCAGGCGCCGGAAAACGTCTACGGAAATCAAAACTGCAACGTGACTACCGTACCACGTGATCCGCCGTCGGTGTCACGCCAGCACGAGGACGTTGATCCTGTGGGATCGGTTCGTGACGGGGGGCATATCGGGGCGAAACGGGGGTAACGGGCCGCCGGAGGTGGCGCATGGTGGCGATGGGGCAGACCGCGCTCTCGGGTGAGCGGCTCCGGCAGACCGACGGCTTCCTCGCCGAGGCGTGGGCCGACATGGTCCGGCACGACGAGCGGCTGCGCGGGACGGCAGTCGAGGTGCGCTTCGACCGGGGGGTGGCGCACCTGACCGGCGAGGTCGCCGACCCTGAACAGTTGCGGCTGGTACGGGAGCTGATCGGCCGGCTCTCCGGCGTACTCGGGGTCTGGTGCCGGGTCACCGTGGCCGGGCGGGCGCCGGTGGTGGTCGACCTGGGCTGCGGCGCGACCAAACAGTGGCCGGGCAACCTGGGACTGGACATCTATCCGGCGCCGGGGGTGAACGCGGTCGCCAACTTGGCCGGCTCGCTGCCGCTGCGCGACGACTCGGTGGACGTGTTCTTCGCGGTGCACATCGTCGAGCACCTGATCGACTTCCTGCCGCTGTTCGACGAGTGCCACCGGGTGCTGCGTCCCGGCGGGGTGCTGCACGTGATGAGCCCCTGGTGGCGGCACGTCAACGCGGTGGCCGACCCGACCCACGTACGGCTGCTCGACGTCCAGACGTTCAAGGGGATCTGCGGTCAGCGCCCACCGGGTACGCCGCGCTGGTATCCGCTGCACGTCGGCTGCGACGGCGCCTCGATCTTCGCCGACCTGACTCCCCTGCCCGCGGACGCCCCAGCTCCCTCGTCGGCCCACCTGGCCCGCTTCTTCGACTGACCACGGCACCGGAGGGCTAGGGCCTGTGTCGAAGTCGGTCACAGCCATTCGTTGATGGCGGCGACGTGCACGGTGGCCGCGTAGCGCACGGCGAGTTTGTCGAAGCGGGTGG